>JAFGII010000042.1 GCA_016929695.1 Ignavibacteria bacterium | reverse complement strand
TTAATCATTTTCCTTGCACTTTACAAGGCAAAAATCAATATATTTATATGTTTTAACAATATGTTATTACTTTTTCAGTAAACCCTATTTATTTCAGGGAATATATTTGCCCAATCAGGCTGGATTTTAATGAATCCGAGTCCAAACAATCAGACATTCAGAGGTATCTGTTTCATAGATGAAAACACAGGCTGGGCAGCAGGAAATCTGGGAACGATTTACAAGACTACCAATGCCGG
This sequence comes from Ignavibacteria bacterium, assembly GCA_016929695.1. Classification (GTDB taxonomy): domain Bacteria; phylum Bacteroidota; class Ignavibacteria; order Tepidaquicellales; family Tepidaquicellaceae; genus Tepidaquicella. The sequence continues at coordinate 11,811 of JAFGII010000042.1, read as the reverse complement.
TGTAAACTGGATCGCACAATCAAGCGGTACAACAGATAATATCTATTGCATGCATTTTGTCAATCAATCCAACGGCTGGTGTTTCACTTCTGAAAAGACTCTTCTGATTACCACAAACGGGGGTACGACGTGGACAAGTAAAACAGGAATTACTACTACTACAATTTATGGTATGTTTTTCATATCACCTACGACCGGATGGCTTGCAGGTACTTCAGGCGTGATTCTGAAAACTGCTAACGGAGGAAATAACTGGACACAACAGACAAGCGGAGTTACAACTTCTCTTTATTCCGTATTCTTTCTTGATGCTAACACAGGATGGACAGTTGGCGGTAACGGTACAATTTTAAAAACCACAAACGGCGGAACAAACTGGACTGCACAAACAAGCGGCTCCACGAATTCCATACAGACTGTTTTTTTTATTACTCCTTCTGTCGGCTGGACAGCAGGTGCAAGCGGTACAATCCTTAAAACAACTAACAGCGGAGTTAACTGGACGGCACAAACAAGTTCAACATCTTACACAATTAACAATATATGTTTCAAATCTGAAAATGACGGCTGGGCTGTGGGAAGTTATGCAACAATCCGCAGAACAACTAACGGAGGAACTAACTGGGCAACGGTTTCCGTTAATAATACATCCAATAATTTTTACGGATTAAGTTTTCCGACAAATTCAATAGGATATTTTGCAGGTGACTACGGTGTGATTTACAAAAGCACCAATGCCGGAGTGAACTGGACATTAATTTTCCCCTACGGATTTACAGATGCTCTGTTTTCTGCAAAATTTACATCCGCATCAACGGGATTTATATCCGGTTCGTACGGGACACTTCTAAAGACAACAAATGCCGGGCTAAACTGGAATTTGAAAACAACCGGAGTTAATCAAACTTTAACTTCATTATACTTTTATTCTGCGAGTACCGGATATGCGGTCGGAGGGAACGGTACGATTATAAAAACCACAAATGAAGGAGAAAGCTGGACGACTCTTACAAGCGGAACGACTAATTTTCTGCGCGGTGTATATGCACTTTCACCTTCATCCGTAATAGTAGCCGGTAACAGCGGGCTAATACTTAAAACAACAAATTCAGGCACTACGTGGGTTCAGAAAACAAGCGGAACTACTAATACATTATATCCCGTCTTTTTTGCAGATGCTAACACCGGCTGGGCAGCAGGTGATGCGGGAACTGTAATAAAGACGACTGACGGAGGAGAAAACTGGTCGCCGCAGACAAGCGGAATTACAAACTCAATTAATGCAATTTATTTCTTTAATACTTCAACAGGATGGATGACCGCATACAACGGAATGTTAAAGACAACAAACGGAGGTATAAACTGGGTTCAGATTAATATCGGAAATAGCGGAACTGTTCAGGATATGTATTTTATATCTCAGGAAACCGGTTGGATAATAAGTAATACCGGTAAGATAATGCGTACGACAAACGGAGGCGTTAATTGGGAATTCCTTAACAGCAGAACGATTAATACCTTAAACAGTGTATATTTTACGTCAGCAACTACAGGTTACATAGCAGGATACGGCGGAACAATTCTTAAAACCACCGACGGAGGAGGCGTTTTTGTGAAAACTATTACGAGTGAAATTCCGGATAAATATTCGCTGGGACAGAACTATCCGAACCCATTCAATCAATCTACAATGTTTAATGTGCAATGTGCAATAGCAGGAAATCTCCGTGTGAAAGTGTATGATTTGCTGGGTCGTGAAGTCGCGACACTTATTGATGAATATATGCAGGCGGGAACGTATGTGGTTTCATTCGACGGAAGCGGATTGAACTCGGGTGTATATTTTTACAGAATGACAACTGACGGATTCAGTGAAACGAAAAAATTAGTTCTTTTGAAATAATAATATATTGGAAATACACATTCCTCATCCGATGAGCTTCGCTCATCGGATGAGTATAGCGTAATAGTTTTTAATTAACTGATTAAAATTGAAAAAGAAAAACTAAAATATAAAAATTATGATAAAGAAAATTTACATTTTATCATATTTAATCTTTATTCTTAATTCTTCATTTTTAATTCTTAATTCTCCGTGCCAGTGGGTTCAGAAATCAAATGGTATTACGAGCGGATATCCTTATGCTCTTATGTCCTCAACAACGGGAATTTATGCGGGAACAGGCGACGGGGTATGTTATTCGACAAATAACGGTGAAAACTGGACTGTCATAGGTCTGGACACACTGGATATCAGATCGCTCGCTATTTTCGGCAATAAATTGTTTGCTGGTACGGTAACTTACGGAATCTACGTTACTACCAATAACGGATTAAACTGGACTCAATCAAGTATGACAAATGAAACTGTGTGGGATATATATCAGGCAGGGAGTAATCTTTTGGCAGGAACTTATAACGGAGTATATATCTCGATGGACAACGGAGTCAGCTGGCAGTCATCCGGCCTGAACAAAATCGTCTATGACTTTATAAAATCGGGTACGTTTGTTTTTGCAGGAACTTTCGGAAGCGGAGTTTACCGTTCATCTAATAACGGTCAGAACTGGACGTCAACTGCTCTTACCGGAAGAGTCGTAAGAGGTTTTACAGGAAGTTCAGACTTTACTGCCGCGGCAACCGACAATGGTATCTATATAACTACAGATAACGGAACATCCTGGACACAATCGGGTTTAACGAGTTTCAGTACATGGTCTGCAGGAAATTATATGTATAATATTTTTGCGGGAACGATGGCAAACGGAGTACACAGGACGACAAACAGCGGCATTAACTGGGAAGCCGTTAATGAAGGATTGCCCGGCAGTTCAAGCATCTGGAGTATGCTGATTGATACTCCCTATATTTATGTCGGAACTTACGGCTCTAAAGTATGGCGGAGGAATTTGTCGGAGATTGTTATAACGAACATTAAAAAACTCACAGGAAATTTACCGGAAACTTATTCGCTTGAACAGAATTATCCGAACCCCTTCAATCAATCTACAATGTTCAATGTGCAATGTTCAATGGCGAGGATGGTGAAGGTAAGTGTTTATGATATTGTGGGGAAAGAAGTTGCGGTTCTTGTTAATGATTATTTGCAGGCGGGTACGTATCAGGTTTCATTCGACGGAAACGGATTAAATTCGGGTGTGTATTTTTACAGGATGGTAACGGACGAATTTAGTGAGACAAGGAAGATGCTTTTAACAAAATGATAAATTGTAAATTATAAATTATTAATCAGATTGGGTGATTGAATGATTGGTGATTAGTGGTTAGTTATTAGTGGTTAGTTTCTAAAAAAACGGAAATAAATGATTTAAAAAACTAAAATATAAAAATTGAAAAATAATTGAAGAGGTTAAAAATGAAAATCAAATTATTTTTATCGGTAATTGCGATGTTAATCAGTTGCAATGTTTTCGGGCAGAATATAATAGGGAAACTCGGATTAAACGGTGATTTTGTTATTAAAGATACTACATCTACATTTCTTACAGTAAGCCAGTCTACCGGTCACCTGACATTATACCGGAACCTGAGATTTGCCACGATGACTGCAGGCTCACAGACGGGGGCAATATACAAAGGCAACTTAAGATTCCTGCATAACTATTTCGGAAGCGGAACGACGGGCGATAATACATTCCTTGGTGTAAATTCGGGTAATTTCACACTTGGAGGAACAACAAATCAGGGCAGTTTTAATACTGGAGTAGGTTCTTCAACTCTTCCATACCTGACAACGGGCAGCAATAACTCTGCGTTTGGTTATCAATCGCTTTTTTCAGTTACTTCAGGTAGTAACAATTCGGCATTCGGAAATCAGGCACTTTATTCTTTGACAACAGGAACCAATCATACAGCATTCGGAATCAAAGCACTTTATTCTCAAACAGCCGGTTATTATAATTGTGCATTCGGTTTTGAAGCTCTATATTCAAATACATCGAACTTTAATTCCGCATTCGGGTATCATGCTCTATATGCAAACACAACAGGATATAGAAATACTGCATTCGGGATGGAAGCGCTTTATAGTAACACGACGGGTTTTTCGAATTTCGCATTCGGATTTCAGGCACTACGCTTTAACCTAACCGGACATTATAATACGGCATTTGGAGAAAGTGCCCTTTATGATTGTAACGGTAACGCAAATTCTGCTTTCGGTATGCGGGCTCTGCAAACGGTTACAACAGGAAATTATAATACTGCTATTGGGTTAGATGCGGGTTCTATATTAACAACGGGAAGTAATAATATTATGGTAGGAAATTTTGCTCAGGTTCCTTCTTCGACAGGAAATAATCAAGTAAGAATCGGTTATACAGGAATCACTTATGCGGGGATACAGGTTGCGTGGACTATAACGAGCGACATAAACTGGAAAGATAATATTACTTCTTCCGGGCTCGGACTTGGATTTATTTCAAAATTAAAACCCGTTTCTTATATCAGAAAGAATGATGAAAAACAGAGAACGGAATACGGTTTCATTGCACAGGACATTGAAAAAGTTTTAAATGAATGCGGAGTTGAAAATGCGGGAATGATAACAATTGATGATGAAGGCAGATACGAACTAAGATACAACGACCTGCTTGCCCCGATGGTGAAGGCGATACAGGAACTGAAAGAGGAAAATGACGAACTGAAAGATAAATTGCAGAAACTGGAGCAAATGCAGATTATATTAATGAATGAAATGAGCAGAATTAAAACCGTTAACAATTAAAGAGGAGTAAACAAAAATGAAAAGGTTAATAATTTTTATAATTCTTCTTTATGCTGCGGTTGCAGGTTCGCAGAGTGTTTTGACATACGGCACGGGAACATCAATCGGTGTTTTGACAGGTGCCGACCTATGCGCCAATATAAAATACGGAAGCGGTATTCTTTACGGCGGAGGTACTTTTTGCGGAGGTTCGATTTATGTTAAGACTTTATCAACTGAGATTCCCGACAGATTTGATTTACAGCAGAATTATCCAAATCCGTTTAATCCCGTAACGGTTATTAAATATCAGTTGCCGAAAATTGTTTTCATCAGTCTGAAAGTATATGACCAACTCGGGAAGGAAGTTGAAGTAATATACGAGGGCAGACAGGAGCCGGGATATTACGAAGCGACTCTAGACGGAAGCGGTCTGGCGTCTGGAATATATTTCTGCAGGATATATGCGGGAGATTTTGTGAAGGTGATTGTGTTGAGTCTGGTAAAATAGCAGAAGTTAGTTATAGAAGTTAGTTATAGAAAGATAGAAATAACCGCAAAGGCGCCACGAAAGCAAAAATAGAGTCGTAGAAGTTAGTAATAGAAGATTTTACTTGTCCGATGAACAAGTTCATCGAATGAGAAAAAGGAAATGTGCGTTGCGTACTTTGCGGTGTTGCGGTATAAAAAAGCAGAAGAGAGTCATAGAAGTTAGTGATAGAAGGAAAAATTAAAAGTTAACAAGTTTGATGGGTATAAAAAATCGTTGCGGACTTTGCGGCGTTGCGGAATATTACAAAACGTAATGATTAATGCTGGATTACCTTGCTTTGCAGTTCGTGCATAGTCTTGTTGAGAACGCTTTCAGGATTAATGTTCATATTAATCAGTTCAATTGAATTTTCGATTAATCTGATTACGGAATGGTTATCGGATTCAATATTTCTTACGAATTTGTCCAGTGTCTCCGTTTGATCGGAATTTATAATCTTATCTTTATTATTTTGCGAATAATATATCACGTCCCTGAACCATACCTGTATCATTTGCAGAAACTGTTTTATCCTGTCTTTGTTTTTACCTTCAAGTATTAATTTTATTTCGTTTTGTAATTTTGCATTTTTCCTCGTTGCAACCGAACGCAGCATTTCAACCATTAAATCCCTTATTTCTATGTAATCCGAGTCAATTATTTCTTTAAGTCTTGTAATGCTGCCCTCGGACATTCTGGAATAAAATTCGATTTCTTTTTCCGTAAGTTCAGGGTATTTATTTTTAATGTAGAATTTTGTGTCTTTTGGAGTAAGATATGAAAATTTAATTTTCTGACAGCGCCCGATTATCGTCGCGGGAAGTGAATTTAAACGGGAGGTTGTAAGAATCATCAGTGAATTCCCGGGAGGGTCTTCGAGAATTTTTAAAAGAGAATTTGCACTCACAGAACTCAGTTTGTCACAGTTGGAAATAAGAAATATTTTCTTTTTTCCCCTTGTACCCGTGAGATATACTTCTTTTTTTATCTGTCTTATACTATCTATGCGTATGAAATTTGCTCTGGGTATGACAATTTTATGATATGGGTCTGAACTCTTTACTGCAAGTTCGCTTAAATATATTTCGTAATCATCTTTTGTCAATTTGTCTATTGGGGAATCGGATTTATCGTTCTCGATTTCAGCAGTCGGCAATGCCGTTATAAATTTAAATTCAGAAGAAGATAATGCTTTTATTGACCTGCAACTGCGGCAGTTGTCGCAGGGCTCGTAATCCTCCGTGAGGTTATCACAGTTCAGCATTTTTGCAAATTCAATTGCAACTGCATCTTTTCCTACACCTTCGGGTCCGAAGAAAATGTATGAATGAGCAAGTTTATTGCTTTTTGCAATGTTTTTTAAAATATTGATAACTGATGTCTGTCCTGTTATATTTTCCCACATTTTAAAACGTATGTCCTATCCCGAATTGAAAAGCAATTTTATTTGTTAATGCGACTTTCATACTGTTTTGAAATAACCATTTATTAGTTTCGGCTTCGTAATCGTATAATTTAAATCCTATATCAAATCTCACGGGACCGACGATTGTATAATATCTTATTCCCGCGCCGATTGCAATTGCTATGTCGGGAATTTTAAAGTTTGATGGTTTTTCCCATAAATTTCCGAAATCGAGAAATGTAACAAATCCTAAATCCTTGAAAAGTCCTTCTGTGTTCAGGAAGGGTCTTGTCCTGTGCTCAAAACTGCCTTCAAGTATGAAGTTGCCGCCGTTTTCACGAAGAGGGAAAGTTCCGAGTTTCCTGCCTCCCCAGCCTCTTACGCTTATACTGCCTCCGGCTATGAATCTCCATTCGATAGGTATTCTGTTAATGCCGGTCTCCCTGTTGAGTTCTGTTATTCTCAGAGGATTCTGACCGTATTCAAAAATTACTCCTATGAGGAATTTGGTTGCTAAAACGGATGTTGCCCTTTCTGGATAAAAATTATAATAGAATTTGCTTACGTTCATCAATTTTATATATTTGTAAGTTGATGTGCTGAAAATTTGTTCAATCAGCATACTCAGTAATCCGCTTTCCTGAAGAAGATATGATTGATAATTTCCGGATGTGGGGAAAATAAAATTATCGGTGTTATTATGTACGGTTGTTATGCCTATTACGGAAGAAAATAAATTTGTCTGAAAACTTGATACACCGTTAATTGAATCATGTGGTGAATTTACTGTGAATCTTTCATTTCTTGTCTCCCAGTCAATGAAAAGATTATTTATGTATGTGTGCCGGGGTAGTTCGTAATTGATTCCGATAATATTTTTTAGGGTACTTATATCTATGGTTTCGTCTCTTAAAAATGAACCTGATAAATCCAGATTACCGGTGATTTTGTTGTTATTGAAAATATACGGTTGAAAAAGTTGCAGCGACAGTTCCATTAAATAGATATCTTCAGCGTGTACCAGTCCTGTGACTTTAGTGATGAATCTCCTGCCGCCGCCCAAAAAATATTTATCTGTGAAGGATAATGCCGCGCCTGCAAAAAAACGGTTCGTAATATCGTAAGCAGCAAGTTCTGGCTCAACTTCGTATTTATTTGTTAAGGATGCCGTTACTGTAAGATTTATTATTTTATTTGCGGAATCAATATCTTTTATCTGTATTCTTGCATTTTCCAGAATGTTGATTCTTGACAATCTGTTCTCACTTTCCGTTAAAACCTTTTTACTGTATATGTCGTTTTCTCGGTATTCAAGTTCTTTATGAATTTCGGGAACGGCTATATTATCTCTGTTGTCAGGAATTTCGGTATATGTTTTACCGAAACGGTAAAAATCCCCGGTGATGAAATTAAATCTGATTTTTATATTATTGCTTGTGCCTGGTGTAGCCGAAATGTATTTTGTGACTTCCGGCTGGTCGGACAATGCAGTGGCATATCCGTTGTTATTCAGTATCTTGATGATACGGGAAATTTCTGAAAGTAATAAATCTTTATTGTACCTCTGTCCTTTACTTACAAGGGGAGTGTTGATGGTGAATATCTCTTTGTAAGCTTCAATATAAATATTCTCTAATCCGTTATATTCTATTTCTTTAATGTAATATGGCTGATTTTCCGTTATTTTGAAAATTATCCGAACTTCTTTATCGGATTCAATGAAACTGAACAGTGTATCAATTTGCACATCGAAAAATCCGTTGTCGAAATAAAATTTATCTATTCTTCTGATGTCAAGAGCAATTTCTGAAGGATTGAAATATTCTGATTTCGGAGTTTGAAGTACGGCGAGTATGTCATCTTCTTCAAAATAACCTGTGCCGGTAAATTGAATGTTGACGTCTTCAATAATGTAATCGGTTACTTCAGATTCCTCTCGCTGGGAATAAACTAAGCAGGGAGATAATATCAAAACAAGAATTGTGAATCTGAAATATTTCATCGGTATAAAAATGTTTAAACTAAATTATTTATTTTAGATTTATAAAAAAACCCAATATCGCCGGCAACGGTACTGGGTTTTAAAAAAACAAATATGTTAAAATTAAAAATCTTTATTTTCTTCGTCGTAAAAAAAGTCCTCATCCGTTGGATAGTCCTGCCATATTTCTTCTATGCTTTCATACGGCTCGTCTGTATCATCAAGTTCAAGTAAATTATCGATGACTTCCTGCGGTGCTCCGGTTCTCGTAGCATAATCTATTAACTCCGCCCTGTTAGCCGGCCAAGGAGCATCATCAAGATAAGATGCTAATTCGAGAGTCCATACCATATTCTTCGCTCCTTCTTATATTTCTGATAATTATTAATCAAATGAAGTTTCGCAATATAATTATAAAATATTTAAAAAGGAATTAATAAATTTTATACAAAATTAATATTATGTAAAAACATATAGATATTTATTCAAAATCGTGCTCGAACCATTCAATTGACCTCTCAAAATTAAGATTTTTGTCAGAATCTGCATTTTCTGTTTTTTTCTTAATCAGTTGATTCAGCCTTTGCTGGAATTCCTTTGCTGCATCGTAACCGTAGTGTTTACATAAATAATTTAGTGCAATTACTTCCGCAATAACAGTTATGTTCTTTCCCGGGAATATCGGCAGATTTATAAGTTCTGTTTCAACTCCCATTATATCTGTATGTTTGGTATTTATTCCGGTTCTCTCGTAATTTTTGTGCCCGCTCCATTTCTCAAGTTCTACTACTACTTCGACTCTTTTTTGATACCTTATTGATCTTACTCCGAAAATCCTTCTGATGTCTATTATTCCCATTCCTCTGATTTCCATTAGATGTTGTGATACTTTACTGCTTGACCCTATCAGAATATTTTCTGCTTTTTTCATAACAAATACAACATCATCGGCAACAAGTCTGTGTCCCCGTTCAATCAGGTCGAGTGCTACTTCACTTTTTCCGATTCCGGATTCTCCGCAGAAGAGTAACCCGACTCCGTATACGTCTACGAATGAACCGTGAATCAGAACCTGTGATGAAAACTGGTCATCAAGAAAATCATGAATCAGGGAAATAAACCTTGTTGTCTGATGAGCGGTTTTGAATACGGGTATATTACTCTTCGCTGCATATTTTATTAGTTCTGCGGGAGGTTTATTATTGTTAGTAACAATAACGCAGGGGACATTAAAAGAAAAATATTTTTTTAGTGCGTCGCATCTTGCTTTAACTGATAATTGATTAAGGTATTTCATCTCGGTATTCCCGAATATTTGCACTCTTGAATAGGAGAATAAATCAACGTAACCTGCCAGCGCAAGCCCCGGTCTGTGCGTATCCTTTTCCTTTATTAATAAATCTATGTCGATTGGAGAAGGCGTAATTTTTTTTAGTTTAAACCTTTCCTTCGTTTCGTCGAAGAAAAAATCAACCGTTATTGAATTCTTTTTTATTTGCTTAAGGTTCTTGAATCTGTCTGCCAATAATACCTCAGATTTTAATTTTTGAATTTTTTTTGCGTTTTACTTTGTCAATATGTTTATATAACTGGATCTCAATTTTTTCTGCAGCGAGGTCAACGGCTCTGGAAAAGTCATCCGACGATTCTTTTGTTGTAATTATTTTGTCCCTCAGTTTTACAATCATTTCGCAGTATTTTGCTTCCATTGGGGGCTTGTCGAAAGAAAGTATTACATCGGCATACAGTATATTCTCATTGAATTTGTGCAAATCTTCAAGTTTGCTTTTTATGTAAGTTTGAAGTGAATCTTTTGCTTTGAAATGTCTTGCTGTTATTTTAATTTTCATAGTGTACCCCGTGTTTTAATGTTAATAAATATTAAGGACTTTAAATTTAGTATATTCATTTTACCTCAATATGCAAAAGAAACGATATAAAGTCAACAAATAAATAATGATACTTGCATTGAAAATCTCAAAAATTTTATATAAAATTACAGTTAATAAAAAAATTGCAGAGCATATATTATCCTGATAATTACCGGAAAATAATAATCATTTCTTTATTAATCCTCATTTTACTGGAAATCCTCTGGTTAATTGCTATTGTGGCAGCCCCTGTGATTGTTGATATTCCGGGATTTGCAGGGAAAGCGGGAATTATTATTTACGGATTTTTTTCCCCGCTGTGCCATCAGTCTGCAGACAGATGCTTTTTTATTGACGGAAATAAATTCGCGGTTTGCTCGAGATGTTTCGGAATTTACACTGGATTTTTAGTAGGGACGGTTTTATACCCCCTGTTCTACAGAAAAAATTTTCTTAAAATGCCGGGTCTTTTTCTTCTTGCTTTCGCTGCTTTCATACTTGCTTTGGATGTCGCATTGGATTGGTTTGGTTTTTTTAAAAATACTTTTTTATCGCGCTCCGTTACCGGAGGATTCATAGGAATAATAACGGCATTTTTTATTATCCCCGGACTGCTCATTTTTGTACTGGAAATTTATAAATATATTAAAGATTATAATAAATAAATGGATAATAAGGAACCAAACATCAGACTTAATTCAGTTCTGATTTCTGCCGCTGTGATTTCATTCATCTCAATTTTTCCGTTCCTGAATCTTCTTAATGTTGTTTTCTGTGCGGGGGTTGTTATCGGTGCTTTCTTCGGTGTGTCGTATTATATTAAAAATGCTTATCAGAGAAATATTCCGGTCGAATTCAAAGACGGTGCTTTTATAGGTTTTTTAGGTGGAGTCCTTGCTGCTATTGTGGTTTCTATTTTTACGTTACTGGCTACTATGCTTTCGGGTGAAAATCCTATGACTGATGTTAAGGAAATGATGGGCGGAATGATTGATATGAATTCTCCTGAAATCCAGAATATGATGCAGAAATTTTCAGATGAATTTGATAGATACGGATTCTCCCCGACAGTTTCAATCATTACATTGATTATGTATTTAATTACATATTCACTTTTCGGTTTCCTTGGGGGAATATTGGCATATTCAATTAAAACAAAAAAAAATAAATTAAATTAGTTTTTTAAATGAAATTATTTCATCATAGTTTATTCATAACCCGGTCAAGCCGGTACCAAAGTGAATATTTTTCCGTTCCGGTGAGTCTCCCTAGTTCGCCCTAGCGAACGAGGGGACT
>JAFGII010000041.1 GCA_016929695.1 Ignavibacteria bacterium | reverse complement strand
CGAGCAAAGCTCATCGGATGAGTATAACATCACATTCTACAAAGGTTCCGCCGCTTTACCTCATCCGACGAGCGAAGCTCATCGGATGAGGAAAATATCTTATCAAACTTATCAAACTTATCAAACATTACAAACTTTACAAACTTTTTACTTAGGGCGTCTGTCAAAGAACGGATTTTTGGAACTTACACTCAGAGGAATTCCGTAAGCAATCTTTACATCATCCCCGAGCAGTTTTAAATCGAGCACTGTTTGCCCGACGCTGTACATAATCCTGTTATCAATATGAAGTTGAGAAGCAACTGAAACGGCAGAACCGATTGCAATACCGAGGTCTGTTACATTTAAAACGCAGGGATGCCCGGGATTTTGTTCATTCTCCTCACAGTCTTTAAAACCGCACATTCCGCAGGGAGATACACTGGCAGGTTTATATTTCGTTCCTATTAAAAATAAAATCTCAGCGGATAAAATATTCTCCGCATCACGGTAAAAAAACTGCGCTGCGTTATTTTTCTCTGCAAATATTTTCTGATGCTCTGAAATTTTCTTTATTGTTTCTTTTTCCGCTATTGCAATTACAAGATTATCAGCCCCTCTTCCTTTCGGTGCAGTCCTTGCTGCAGCCATCATTTGTTTCGCACCGCGTTTAACAAATTCCGCCCTTGTTTTCCCTTCAAAAATTAATTCCATATTCTTCAAATATTTTCATCAAAGTAATAAGCAAAAATCAATCATTCAATTCATAACCTAAAGGATAAGGGATATCAATTTCATTCAAAGTCGCAAGGAGATTTCAAAACGAAAACATATTTTATAATAACAGGAGGATAATAAATAAATACATTAAATAATAAAACAAAATCATGTAATTTTAACTTCAAAAGTTAAAATTACATGATAATGAAAGAAATTAATTTTAGCCGAAATAAAATCAACCTCAACATACAATCCGTATCTGGAAAAAGACATAGATAGCCTGAAAATCCCGGCAATAAAAAAATTATCATGTACAGAGGCGAAAATATTCAAAGCAGTGACGGAGCGAAATTTATAAATTATAAAGATTTTTTAAGTTCAGATTTCAACAATTTGTAATATTAAAAATAGTAATGCATAATCCGGCATAGCCGTAACCAAAGTGTTTTTAAATCTTAATAAAATTTGTGTCCATCCGTGTCTATCCGTGTCTATCCGTGTATCTGATACGTAATACTTGCATTCCGCGGTCTGATGATAATTTTTGCCATTCTACGCAGAATTTAAGAAGTAATGGAATAACTTTATGTCTTAATTATTTTATTATTTTATTCTTATGGAAAAATATTGAGTTCAAATTTAATTCATTTTTTATCATTCAAAAAGTGGATATATTTACAAATATGAATGATATAAAAGAAAAAATATTATCTGTTTTAAAAAATCATCCCGTTAGTAAAGCAGGAATTTTCGGTTCCTATTCTGATAATACTTATAGAAAAGAAAGCGATATAGATATTTTAATTGAACTTTCAGAAGAAATTTCCCTGATTGATTTTGTCGGAATAAAATTAGAACTTGAAGAAACCCTTAACAAAAAAGTTGACCTTGTTGAATATTCTTGTATAAAACCCATCATTAAAGACAATATATTAGGTCAGGAAATCAGAATACTTTGAGAAACATAAAATTATATTTGCAAGATATATCCGGGAGTATCGAAAAAATCGAACAATACTGTAAAGATGTTGATGAAGCAAAATTTTTAGCGGACTATGAAAAACAAGATGCTATAATAAGAAGACTGGAAATAATAGGGGAAGCAGTAAAAAAACTACCAAAGCAAATAAAAAATAAATATCCGGAAATCCGGTGGAAAAGTATCTCCGGAATGCGTGATATATTAACTCACGAGTATTTTGGAGTTGATATAAAAAAAGTCTGGCTTATTACTCAAAAAGAAATTAATCAATTAAAAGAAGTAATATTGAAAATAATGAATTCCGCCGATAGTAATTTCGAACTACCATTTAAATAATTCATTGTTAAAATAAATATTACTTAAATCAATTATTCGCCATTCCTGCTCTCCAGTTCCTCAAGTCCTTTTGAATCCGTCGGGTGTCCGTATGAATCCAGTAGTCTCTGGTGATGAAGATATTCCTCTTTCGTGATATTGTTCTGCCAGTTGCCGGTCAGCATTCCGATTCCCGTAATTATTATGAATATTGCAACGATTGCAATTGCAAGATACTTTTTGTTGAATTTCTTCTTCATAATAACGGTCTGAAGGTGCAGAGTATCTTTAACGGGACATACGTCAACACAATTCAGGCAGGTCGTGCATTCGTCGGAAATTACTGTCTTCATTTTTTGAACGATAATAAAAGACGGGCATACTTTTGTGCAGAGTCCGCAGTCCGTGCAGGAATTCACATTCCTTGTTATCTTATTCGGACTGAATAATGATGCAATCCCCAGCAGTGCACCGTAAGGACAGAGATACCTGCACCAGAACCCCCTGAATATGATGGAAAGAAAAAACAGAGCAGCAATAACTATAAATGAAAATCTCGAGATTTCAGCAAAGAAGTAAAACATCTTAATATCTGCCACCTTGTTGTAATCGCTGTCAAGAAACACTTTTATTGCCGTAACGCTCATTGCAACAAAAATCGAATAAAGAAAAAATCCGAGCAGAAGATATTTTAAACTTCTCAGCGGGTAATCGAGAAATTTCGGCTTCTTAATTCTTCTTTTGAAAATTTTTTCACCGAAATCTGTGAGCATTTAGGAAAGAAAACCTACCGGACACAGCCAGCTGCAGAAGGATTTTCCGAAAACAACGGAAACAAGAATTATTCCGAGAAAAATTAATACCCCTGCAGGATGAGCGTTATGAACAACTCCTGTTTTAATAAATAATACAAGACTCATTAATGAACTTATCGGAAGAAATCCGTCAACTCCGGGCGGTCTCGGTATGTAAAATCCGTTACTTTCCGTCTCCAGAAAATTGACAAATAATAACATTTCCATGCCTATCCATAAATATAAAACAACGAATCCTGACCGGATTAAGAATCTGTACTTCTGAATAGAGTCTTTTCTGTATTTAATCCTGCTTATTTTCATAATACAAAATTAAATAAGACCTGCGAAGTCTTCAATTGATAAAACCCGGAAGTCTGATGAAAAGCAAACTTTTCTAAATTGAAAATTATTATCAATTACAGATAATTTACTCTAATCTTAAAAAGCAAATGCAAAATGAATTATCTAAATAAATTCCATTTCCCGTAAATATTAAAATGATTAATTTATTCTATTATTTAAAATGATTTTAAATAAAACGACAATTAATTTATAAAATGATTAACTTAAATAATAATATATTATCTGATTTTGATTTTAAACAGCTTAATTCTTCTGATTTTAAAGAAGACAGTGTAAGAGAAGTTATAATCCTTCCGATTTTAAAAAAATTAGGATATACAAATCAAAATATAGTACGCAGTAAAACCCTTCAACACCCTTTCGTAAAAATTGGTTCACAAAAGAGAAAAATTAATATTGTCCCTGATTATCTTCTCAAATCAGAAAACAATTATGCGTGGGTACTTGATGCGAAAAATCCGAGTGAAGAAATAAAACAGGGCAATAATGTAGAACAGATATACAGTTATTCTATACATCCTGAAATCAGAACAAAATATTTTTCTTTATGCAACGGGAAGGAATTTATTCTATTCAGGCAGGATATTGAAAATCCGGTTCTCTATTTTGAAATTACGGATATTAGCAGATATTGGCAAAAACTCGAACAGATATTATCTCCCTCTTCTTTCCAGAGCGGGAAAACATTTTCATATAATTTCATCAAAGAAAAGGAATTTTCAAAAGATTATGGTGACTTTGATTATTTAAATCGTCCGTTGCTTGATGAAATCCCGGTCAGAAAACAAGCTGCGAAAAGACATTTTGGTGTCCACGGATATTTTACAAAACAGGCATGGAATGTTGTCCAGACATATATTAAAAATTTTACTAAACCCGGTGATTTAGTTCTCGACCCGTTTGCCGGAAGCGGTGTCACTGCAATCGAAGCAATGATGACTGACAGAAAAGCAATAAATGTTGACTTAAACCCTATGGCGGTTTTCTTAGTCGACAGTCTTACAGCGCCTGTAAAAATAAAAGACTTAAATTCAGCCTTTGAAAGAGCAGTAAATGCATTTAAGAAAGATTGTCCTGATACGAAATCTAAAATCAAAAAAGCACTCGATAAATATCCATATCCTAAAGGATTTATTTTACCGAAAGGGTCTGATGTTGATACTATTGAAAAGTTATTTTCTCCGAAACAACTCGCACAACTTGCATTCTTAAAACATTCAATAAATATTGAAGAAGATATTAATACTAGAAAAAGTTTATTACTAGTATTTTCAAGTACTATTACAAAAATTAATCTCACTTATCATAATTCAAGTACGAGAGATGAAAACGCTGGCAATGCTGCTCCTTTTGCATATTATAGATATAGAATAGCGTCCAAAAATATTGATTTAGATTTAGTTAATTCTTTTACAACAAAGTATAAAAGATTAGTAAATGCTAAACGTGATATTGAATCTAAAATAAATTCTGAGACAATTGGCAATCTTCAAGTTATTAAAGATACAGCAACAGATTTAAATTGGATAAAAAATGAGACTGTTGATTATATTTATACTGACCCGCCTTATGGAAAAAAAATTCCTTATCTTGACTTATCTGTAATGTGGAACGCGTGGCTTGACCTTGAAGTAACAAATAAAGATTATGAACTTGAAGCAATTGAAGGCGGAGAACATAATAAATCTAAAGATGAATACAATTATTTAATATCAAAATCTATAGAAGAGATGTACCGCGTTCTGAAATTCGACAGATGGATGAGTTTTGTTTTTGCGCATAAGGACCCTGAATTCTGGCATCTAATTGTCGATACTGCTGAACGTGCTGGTTTCGAGTATGCCGGAGCTGTTAAGCAGGATAACGGACAAACAAGTTTTAAAAAGAGGCAGAATCCTTTTACAGTTCTTGCAGGTCAGTTGATTATTAATTTTAAGAAGGTCAGAAAACCGAAATCTATTTTAAAAGCCAATCTTGGTATGGGAATCAGCGAAATTATTTTACAGACCATTGAAGGTGTGATTGCACAGCATAACGGAGCAACTCTTGAGCAGATAAATAATGAATTAGTAATAAAAGGACTTGAACTTGGTTTTCTTGATTTACTGAAAAAGGAATACAGCGATTTAACTCCTCTTCTGATGGAAATGTTTGATTATGACGATGAGCCTCAGAAATTCAAATTAAAAAAGGATAATAAATTCAGAACTAATATTGATTTAAATTTAAGAATTAAATATTATCTCATCTCATTTTTACGCAGAAGGGAACTTGAGAAAAAGCCTCCAACCTTTGATGAAATAGTTTTTAATATTATGCCCCTTCTAAAAAATGGTATTACACCGGAACACCAAACCATTTTAAATGTCTTGACAACTATTGCAGAGCACGTAGGTCACGACCACTGGAAACTTCAAGAGAAATCACAACTTACGCTATTTGGGATATAATTGCTTACAAATTTTATTATTTCTTTGATTCGAAAATGACTGTAAATTTTCGAAGATTAATTTTATTTTGATATAAAAGTTATCTTATTAGATTGTATCAAAGAAGAAAAATATTATTGAAATTATTACATAAATTTGGCGGAGAGTTAAACCGCACAAAATTACACAAATTACTTTTTCTGCTCTCTACTAAACAAGATAATTTTCCCTATAATTTCGTACCTTATCAATATGGATGTTACTCATTTCTTGCGGATAATGATATCAGAATAATGAAAAAATACGATTATCTTGATGACTCAAAAAATATTAAAATAAAAAAAATACCCGAAGACATTGATATTCCTAATGAGACATCTAAAGATATAGATGAGGTTTATAAAAGATACAAAAATTATTCTTCTAATGAATTGATAAAATATGTTTATAGTCATTTTCCTTACTTCACAATAAAAAGTAAGATACGAAACGGATTTATATCAAAAGAGTCATTAAAAAAATTTTTAAATAATGATGAAAAGATAATTTATTCAATAGGATACGAAGGAAAAGATATTGACAAATTTTTAAATCAACTTGTCAAAAATAATATAACGTTACTATGCGACGTGAGAAAAAATCCAGTAAGTATGAAATATGGATTTTCGAAAAATAAACTGAAAAATTATTGTTCAAATTTGGAAATAGATTATATACATTTACCCGAATTTGGAATAGATTCAGTTAAAAGGCAAAATTTAAATTCCTTTGAAGAATATAATAATCTTTTTTACTTTTATCTTAGTACTGTCCTTCCAACAAAAATTAAAGAGATTGAAAATTTATTAAACATCATAAAATCCCATCGTAAAATAGCTTTTTCCTGTTTCGAAGCAAATCATAATTATTGTCATCGTTCACATTTACTTGATTACATTTATAATAAATATGTACTTGATTATAAAATACTGCATATATGAGCCGTGAAAAAATATTATTAACCGTATTAACATATCCCCAACCTTCTTTATCATATGAAGAAAATTTTTGTACAGCCGGATTTCGTGAAGACGGTTCTATGATTCGCTTATATCCACTTGCCTTTTCAAGATATAGTGATTTACATAAATATTCATTTATAGAGATAAATATTCAAAATAGAAAAAAAGGTGATTTTAGACCTGAAAGTTATTCTCCAAAGGATTTTTACCTTAAAGATTTAAAAGTACTGGGGAAACTTGATTCTAAGAACAGTTGGGCGGAAAGGAAAAAATATTGTTTAAAAAATGTTTATACTGATTTTAATAAACTAATAAAAGACTCAAAAGAACCTCGTAATGTATCACTTGCTGTTTTTAAACCCAATAAAATAATGGATTTTGTCATTGAGAATACTGAAAGAGAATGGAAATCTGATTGGCTTGAGAAAATGAAACAAGGTAAATTATTTGAAAAAGCCAATAATAAAATTATATTGAAAAAACTTCCATATAATTTCAAATATAAAATAGCCGATTCTAACAATAAAGTTCATAAGTTAAGTATACTTGACTGGGAAATCGGGGCTTTATACTGGAATTGTCTAAAACGAGTAAATGGAAATGAAACGCAAGCATTAGAAAAAGTAAGGGAAAAATATTTTAAAGATTTTTTAAAAAAAGATGTTTACTTTTTTGTGGGAACTACTTTAGAATGGCATCTTCGGAGAGCTAAAAATCCATTTACAATAATAGGTGTGTTTTATCCACCAAAACCTGCAATATCAGTGACTTCTTTATTATTTCAATAAAATTTATTTATTTAAAAAGATTTACCCTACCACCGTTTTTATTGCGACGAGTGTAATATCATCGTGCTGCTTTGCTTTTTCCGAGAAATGTTTGACGGATTTTATGATTTCGGCGCATATAATTTCTGCGGGTGCTTCGTTGAATTCTTTCAGAATTTCCATTAACCTGTCATCACCGTATTGTTCTAATATCGTATTTAATGATTCTGTGATACCGTCGGTAACAAATAAGAATATATCACCTTTGTGATATTCAATCTGTATCTCTTCAATTGAAAAATCAAATACTTTTTCGTCTCTTATTCCGAGTCCTATACCCGCCGGCTGTACTTTTCTTATTTCATTAACCGATTTACTGTAATAAAACAGGGGAAGGTGACCGGCTCTTGCTATCTTAAGTAGGTTATTCTTAGTATCGAAATTTGCCCCGATTGCCGTGATATATGATTTTGAATCTATATGTTTAAATAATATATGATTTGCCTTGGTTAATAATTTTTTCGGAGAATCGTAAAACTCGTTCAATGTCTGGAATATTCCCTGAACCTTCGACATATACAGCGCCGCCGATGTTCCTTTTCCGCTTACGTCTCCTACAACAACGGTAAATTTTCCCGGTGTTCCGTTGAGAAAATCGTAGAAATCGCCGCCGACTTCAAGAGCGGGTAGGGAATACCCTGCGATATCAAGACCTTTAATTTCAGGGACGGACTGCGGAAGCGATGCAACCTGTATCTTGTGCGCGATTTCAAGTTCTTGACGGATTCTTTCCTGAACAGCCAGTTTTTCATACATTAACGTATTGTCAATAGAGACGGATGCATTCGAGGCAAGAGAATTGATAAATTCAAGGTCTTCGTTTCTTAGTGCTGTCTCCGATAATTTTTCTCCTATGAAAAGCAATCCGAGATATTTGTCCTTTATCTTTAAAGGAACAACATATTTGACATTTAAATCGGAAATCGCATTGCGTGTTGATTCCGAGACATAGTCCAGAGTTACCGGTCCGCGGAATCGTTTTTCGGAATTAAATACTTCGTTTTCAACGGTTCTTATTGTGTGTATCCTGTTTACATTATCATAAATAAAAAGTCTTGTTGACCTGTTCATTTCATCATGGCAGAATATATACACGGCAGAGTTTTTCAGCCTTGCCAGTGTAGAAATATTCTTAACAAGTTTCTCCGATAAATCTTCAATTGAAAAATTCTTATCGAGCATATCCGATAACTTGCTCTGGGCAAATGCGTAATCATATTTTCCGCGGTAGAAATTCTTATCGAAAAAGTTCTGAATTAGTTTGTTGAATTTAATGAATGTGAATATCAGTATTAATCCGCTCAGCATGAAGAAAATTTTATTCAGTTCCTGATTTGTCGATTCTTCTAGCGGAATATTGAAATACTGAACGTTGGTCCCTGCTATTTTAATATTGGGAAACCGGATATTCGTTTCTGCAAGGTATAACATAATCCCGGTAAAAAGCGCTAATAGCACAGTCTTTAAAAGAGCGGAAAGAACCGTGTACTGTATGTTCCGCTTAATTTTGAAATTTATGTCAAGCAGTTTGTAGCGCCACGTGACATATAAATAAAATGTGGGGAACAGTATATTTATGACATAAAAATAAGGTATATCAGGTTTGAAATTCAGAAAATAAGATATGTTTATTATTAGTGATATAGAATATACAAATATCCAGACAAAAGATATCAATACAGACGCACCGTGCAAATCTTTAGATTCGTATTTGCCGTATTTTATGCGGATGGTAACATAATAAATTATTGGAACCATAAATATGAAAAAAAACGGAATTTTGCTTAATGAACTTGTATCAATCAGATACCATACGATGATTAAAAGTGCAAAGAATATGTTGTATGAATACAGGAGTTTGAAGTGTATTTTCTTTTTGTTTAATGCTTTTAGTTCTTTCGGAAAATAACAGAGACTGTGTAAAATCACCGGTATTGAGATAACTGATACAATGTTAATAATAATAATTTTTAAATCTGTAAAAAAATCATAATAAGCGGGGAAAAGATTATAACTTGAACAAATCCCGAATCCCATTAATAAAAACGCCATTCCGGTAAGTCTCGCCGCAACGAGTTCGGGTCGTTTTAAAGCATAAAATGTCCCGAGTATGAACAGACACATACCTACGATTAAAAGAATAATTAATTCGAGTTCGAGACCGTATTTGGCAAGTCTCACATCAAGCGTCTGAATATTGTTATCCCTCAGTATCTTATATGATACTGGTACTCCCGGAATCTGACTGCGTAAATGCCTTAAAGATTCTATTGTCAGAGATTCTTTATCACCTTCCCGTATCATTGTCAGAGCCGTGTCATTTATGGAAAGAAGAACATCACCCTCACGGAGACCGGCAATTTTTGTTGCTCCGTCTTCCAGAACGTAACCGATATATACACCTTCATTTAATATTCTGAAAAAATCCGGCGGTAAATCAGATTTTTTCAAATAATAGTTTTTCGATAATCCATATATCGTTTTTAATGAGGTGTTGTCTTCAACTTTTTTGGCGTCTTTTAAACTAAATATAAATAATTTCAGTACTGAATCATTACTGATTAATTTGAACTGATTTTCAAAGGTTTTTATTGAATCGACGTTAACATCATTAATCATCAGGAGGAAACTGCCTACGGGAATTGTGTCGGTTGTATTTTTAAGGTCATCCTTTATAATCAGTGGCTTCTGAATATAAAAAGAGGAGGGAAGCATCATATAATGAGTTCCGCTGAAAACGGTTGTTGCATTGCGAATCAAATTCGTAACTATGAAAAATAAGAATATCAGAATAAGTAAAGAAAATAAAAGTCTGAATTTTCGGGGGTTTTTGTCCCAGTATGCAGCAAGTTTGCTTTTTCCGGTGGTATATTCTTCCGCTTCCATTTTTTCATAAAATTAATGTTTTTACAAGAAATATTCTTGCTATTTTAAAATACGGATATGCCGGTAATTTGTTCCACCCCCTCATCCGATGAACTTGTTCATCGGATGAGGGATTCAGAAAATCAAAACTCCAGCCTGTAACTGAACATAGGTGTTATTCCGAGTTCTGTTCTCGCTTCTACTTGCTGCAGGACCGCATTATATTCGTAACCGATTGCAGGTTTTTGATTCAGCAGATTTTTAACCTGAAGTGTAAATATACCCGATGCCTTGCTGTAATTCATTCTGTATGTTAATGAAAAATCCAGATATAAAAAAGAATTCAGTCTTTTTGTATAAATTTTTCCGTAATCTAAAATCTCCCTGTCTGCGGCAATAGAAGATTCTAAATCAACCGGTATGTAATACTGTCCGCCTGTATAATTGATTTTTAAATTTATTCCCCAGACATTTTTATTTTCTGTCTCAAATTCCTTGCCGAATAAAATATTGAAAACATAATTCCCGTTATACCTGCCGTTCCTTTCAATTCCGTCGCCGCCTTTATACTTTGAGTCGAAAAGCGATGCGGTTACGAGATAATAAAAATTATCCGTCATATATTTTTCAAATGTAATATCTATACCGAAATTCCTGCCTGTTCCTTCATTTATTAACGAATCATTGAAATAACCGCCCGGATTGTTAAGCATTGAATAATACGAATTTCTCATTACGGGAATATCGTATAAATATTGATAGTAGGTTTCTATTTTCATTCTCAAATCATTTCTGAAGGCGATATCGTAACCGAGCACAAAATGATGAGCCCTGCTGAAATCGAGTTCCTTATTCGGATTGTAAACAACTCCGCTTCCGTAATTGTTTTCAGAAAGATAAACGGAGATATCTTCCAGTTGGCTGTGTTTTCCGTATCCAAGACTTATAGCCTGCTTATCCGTTAATAACCATCTTACTGCAAATCTCGGGTCAACGGAATAATTATTATTAAATCTGAACAGTGAATAATTAAGTCCGGCTGTAATGCTCAGTCTGTAAAAAAAATCAAATTTCGATTGAGTATATGCCTGAAGCAGATTTGTATTTCCTTCATCATCTGCAAACTGCATAAATATCCCGGTGTTTTCCTGCTGTGAACTTATATCCGCATCAAAAAATAACTTGCTGTATGTTATACCCGTTTTATTCGTGTGCACAGTACTGAATTTGTGATTCAATGCAGTACTTACGGATAATCTCGATGTTTTATAATTTACCTCATCTGAAGGTTCATACCGGTAGGAAGTGTTAATCAGACCTTCCTCAAAAAAGACCTCGTTGTAAGAACCCGATATAGTTGATTTCCAGAGAGTATTTTTTCCGGACAGCAGTCCGTATGATAATCCGAATGCTCCCATTTTATTATTGAGTGTTGATTTTTTTCTGTCCTCAAGGTCTTCCCATTTAGTGCTGTCCTGTTCGGGGTCAAATTTGGATTTGCTGATTCCGCCTATACCGAATAACGTAAGCGTTCCGATGTCGCCGGTAGGAATATTTAATTTAAAAGATAAATCCTGATAACTCGGAATTTTATTTTCCATTTCTTTGTCAATCAGTTGAAGGAAACTGAAAATTGAATATCTGTAATTGAACAAATATGAAGATGATTTCCCTTTTACAAAAGGTCCTTCTGCGGAGATATCAATTCCCTGAATTCCTGCCTGAATAGTAAATTCACGTCTGAACGGATTTCCGTTTCTGAATCTCATATCGAAAACTCCCGATAATGCATTTCCGAATTCAGGCGGAAATGCCGAAGTATAGAAATCGGATTTTGTCAGTAACTGACTGCTGAAAATTGTCAGACCTCCGCTGGACTGTCCTGCATAACTGAAATGATTCGGATTCGGAATATCAATATCTTCAAGCCGCCACAGCAATCCTTTAGGGGAATTGCCTCTGATGATAATTCCGTTTGTATTGAGATTCGGAGAACTTACAACTCCTGCGAAACTCTGCACAGCCCGGAGCGGGTCATCGAAAGAACCTGCATACCTGCGGGTTTCCTCAACCGTAAATGATTTTGAACTGATAAGCGCCATCGAGTTTACGGGTTTGTCTTTTTCCATATCGGCTGTTACTTCTATTTCTTCTGTTGTTATTATACTTTCCTTTAATTCTATATTAACAAAAACTTCCTTTCCCGATGAAACAACTATTTCCGGAATGAATGTATTGTAATATCCTATAAGGCTTACTTTTATATTAATTCTGCCGAGCGGAATTTTTTCAATTATGAAATTTCCGTCTTTATCCGTTTCTGTTCCGTTTATGTATGCAGTATCGAATATTGCTATTGAAACACTTTCAAGCGGAAATTTTGAATCCGTGTCAATAACTTTTCCTCTTACAATCTGTGTTTTTTCCTGTGCGTAATTTATACCCGCAGCGAGAAATAAAAGTAAAAATAGAGTTGTCAGTTTTTTCATATTAAATTTATTTTATCATACAAAAATACACAGATTAAATTAAACCTCATTGTAAAAATCGGACAGTCGTTTTTTCCCGATACTACGCCGGAGTAAAATATCGAGGGGCGATAACCTGAAAATACATTACAATGCACAGGCATAATGATTTTTACTGATTAATACATTAATATTTTTCTCTGCGTCTCTTTGTCTCTGCGAGAAATATTTTTTTCTTCTATTACTATATTCTATGACTAACTTCTGCTTTTTCCGTCTCCGCGAGAAATAATTCTTTGCGTACTTTGCCTCTTTGCGCCTTTGCGAGAAATCCCGTTTTGTTTTGTCACTTGTCACTTTCAACTTGTCACTTGTAACTGCTCTGCGTTCCGCCGCAGTGGACGAGAAATATTTCTTTGCGTGAATTTTTTTTGAATTCTAATTTTTTTTCTGTGTCTCTGCGTCTCTGCGTCTCTGCGAGAAATATTTCTTTGCGTACTTTGCTTCTTTGCGGTCTTTGCGTGAAATCCCGTTTTGTATTGTCACTTGTAACTTTCAACTTGTCACTTGCAATTGCTTTGCGTCTCTTAGTCTCTGCGAGAAATATTTCTTTGCGTACTTTGCTTCTTTGCGGTCTTTGCGTGAATTTCTGACAAATGCTTTTTAATATTTACTCTGCATTTCGCCGCAGTGGACGAGAAATATTTCTTTGCGTGAATTTTTTTTGAATTCTAATTTTTTTTCTGTGTCTCTGCGTCTCTG
>JAFGII010000040.1 GCA_016929695.1 Ignavibacteria bacterium | reverse complement strand
TAACTGCCAGCCGGTTCCCGGTACTGAATATGTGCCGTTGTAGGCAATCGTCCAGTTTGAACTCGTAAATCCGGTAATTGTACTTGCCGTCGTATTCTGCATCTTTATGAAAAATCCGTTCATTACTTGTGATGCCGCACTCACAACATCAAATCCGATTTCAGTTATGTATCCGCCCGAAGGAATATTTATTTCATTGCCTAAATATAACATATCGGTTCTGCTGTCCATATAAAATGTATAGTAAGGCCAACCTATCGCAGTTGTTCCGGTACCTATAGTAATGGTCGCCTGATTTATTATTCTGAAATTATATTCAGCAGTTGAATCCATATTATGTACAATGGAATTATCTCTTGCAATAATTCTGTAATATATAGTATCGCCGACTGCTACTTGCGATGTATCGGAATTGAATAATCCCATCCACGAATTGCCGGTCGTATTTGCAAGATTAAATCTGGTCATTATGCCCGCATTTCCTTTTCTCCACCTGACCCACACGGAATCAACTCCGATGTTATCTGTAACAACTGCATTTACTGATGCAGGCCATTGAAGTTTCGGAATATTTGTTATAGGTGTATGTGTAATTACAGGTTTTACTGTATCCGGTGAAGCATTAAATGAATAGTATATCCCGGGTGCTCCCGCCGGAGCAGTTGCAGGTCTGTTCATGGAATCTATCGTTCTTAAATAATATCTGTACGTTCCTGCTCCCGATAATGTTAGATTCGCATCCCAGTTATTTCCGCCTGTATTTATCATTATAACACTGTCGGTAAATATTGATGGATTTTTCGTGAAATACAATTTTGTCAGTGAAGGATTAATTCCTGAACCTGCAGGAATAATCTGTGCAAGTACCTGCCTCGTACCGGTTGTTTGTTCGGTATTTGACAGAGGCGTGTGATTAATTGAAGGACCTAAATCCAGAGCACAAGTCCAGGCCTGCATTGAACCGGTTTTGTTGTCAAACCAGAAAGGCCATACTTTGTTGTTACCGGACGTTATACCTATATAATCACCCATATAACTGCCCATACCGGGCTCACCAGCCGGTTTCCAGCTGTGGTCACTGACTTTTATATCAGCCCACGTATTTCCTCCGTCTATCGACCTCGAAATATATGTATCGCAGGAATCGCCATAAGATGGAAAATTTCTGTTGTCATAATATACTACGTTTATACCGCCGTATTCGTCAACTCGGATTGCAGGGAAAAACTGAACTTTCCCGTTATTCAATGCATCCTGGTTAACTCTGATTCCCGAAGACCATGTAACTCCTGCATCAGTTGACCTGCGTAATATTATATCCGGGTCAGAACCTGCGGGTGCAAGATTTTTCTCGCAGTCAACAATATAAATCCATCCGTGCCGTGCACCGCCGGATTTATCAACGTCAATTCTCGGAAAATCATTTACCCTTATACCCCAGCCATTAAATGAATTTGTTCGCATTCCGTTTACGTCAAAAGCATTTTCCGTAACGGTAAAATTAACACCCCCGTTTGTGGATTTTGCAAATCCGACATAATCAGATACTGAACCGGATTGTGCAGACCATGTTACATATACTTGTCCAAGATGACCTGCTACAACATCCGTTCCCTGTGATAGACCCGAAGGTGATGAGTTTATTACCTGCATTGCTGACCAGCTGACTCCACCGTTTGTAGTATATGAAATTACTGCGGGATAAGGACTTGACCATCTTGTCCAGACAACATAAGTTCTGCCGTAATATGGGCTCGTCGGTACATCATCGGTGTTTGCGAGATTTTTATCCGATGAACCGCTGTAAATTGTATAAGGTGTGGAAAAAGTAACTCCGAAGTCAGTTGAATAATTTCCTATCATATAAGCAGTGCTCATTGTATTTAAAGTCGTGAATATAAATCTGCCGTCTTTATCTATAGCCGGTGCAGGGTCACTGGTTGAGCCCGGCATATTGGGCAGTAAATCTGTTCCGTACCAGTTTACACTGCCGTTTGTCGTTACGTAACATCCCTGACCAAATGTAGAACCAACGGTCGTATTTGCTGAACCGAACATTACCAGAGGATTTTCCCGCCACGAAACAAGAATAACTTCATCCTGCTGATTTGAATTTGGTAACACTCTGAAATTCGGTCCTACCGCATTGATTCCAAACGGAGAGAATAGTAATATCGGTCCTCTGCTTGGATAAAATATATTGGGATTTGACTGGACTTGCGGAATTGCTCCTGCTTGTCTTTTCCAGGTACTCATATTCTCCTGTACCCATTTTTCCTGAGCATAGATTATTCCGGTCAAAACCATAAGGATTAAAATCGAAAGAAATAATTTTTTCATATAATTTGCTTAATTAAATTTCGTTTAAAATATACTATTATATATTAAAAAAATATTGAAATATTGTTAATTATTTTAACCTGATTAATAACTGAATTGTATTAATCCTTCACGAACTTTGCATCTTCTGCGGTAACTGTTTTTAATACATAACACGGTCAAGCCGGAACTAAAGAGTTTTTATATTTTAATAAAATCTGTGTAATTCCGTCTCAATCAGTGTAATAAGTGTTCGAATGCGTAATGATGATATTCCGCGGGATTCAGTTGTTTGGCGTTTTCAGCGGTCTGTTTAAAGTTTGCCATTTTGCACAGAATTTCAGAACCAAAAGATTAATTGCTTCGCGTTCTTCTATATTATATCTTGCCCCTATTTGAGTTTTGCAATCAGAATACAAAATACGAAAAACCTAAACCGATTTTTAAACCGTCAATGAAAATCCTGGAATTAAATTCCTGCGGGAACACGTAATCAACTCCGCCTATCGTTATTGAATTTTCATTATATCTGCTGGTAACCCTGTACTGTGCGTCTCGAAACTTCATTTCAAAATTGGCAGCAATATTTTCTGACAGATAATATTCGGCACAAAAAAGAACGTTTATTGTAAAGTTTATTGACTTTGATCTTGTTTCGGAAACGTAAGGTCCAAGTTGTCTTTTCCTGTTCCCGAAATATGTTCCTATCCCGCCGCCAATGTAAATATTTGTATTCTTAAAAAAATTCGGTAGGAGATAACAAATGGATAACTCAAGCGGAAAAACCGTCAGTTCCTCTTTTGCATCAAGTTTAAATAAACTCGAATCGCTTTGCAGTATCTGATACAAATTATCGTCTTTTATCGATATGTACTCAGATGATAATGATACAAACAAATTTTCATTTATTAATCTTTTCCTTATACTTAATCCCAGACTGTACCCCCCTTCAAGTTCTGTCAGTAAATTTCCTTCGAGGTAGTTTTCCGAATCTGCATATAATTGTATCGAAGCGGATGAGATATAATTCCCGCTGACAGAAACAGTGAAGTCTTTTGGAGAACTGTTACTCGAACTGAGAAACTGACTCTGTGAATTGCTGAAAATTAAAAAAATAATTATAAATATTATTTTACTGAAGTTTTTCAAGTACGGTTTTGTAATGATTAATATCGTAATCATACCAGTTACCGGTAATCGCATCTACTATAACTCCGATCAGACCTGCTGCAATATCCAGTATTAACCAGCCGGCGTTTACTGAATAAGATAATCTGTAAGTTTTCTTGCTGTATCCCTCTTTCGATATTTCAACCACGTATTCTTGTCCCTTTTTAAGAGTCGCTTTCAGCGGTGTAAACCCTTCTTTTGCATTGTTAATCATTACTTCTGCCCCGGAAGGTTCACTCGTAAATTCAATAGTTTCTTTACTGCCTGTAAATATCGTTGCACATCCTGAATAAAAAATAAAAACCGCAGTGATTATAACTAAAAAATATTTTTTCATAGAAAATAAGATTTTTCTAAAATTTATGTTAATTTTTTCATTCATACAATAGAATAAAAAAAATAATTTCGGCTAATAAAAACATACATATAAAAAAAGGCAGACAATAAAATTGCCTGCCCCTTTTTGTTTTATATTCAAGAATTTTCTTATTTCAGTAAAATCATTTTCCTGACTTCGGCATAACTTCCGGTTTCAATTCTGTAATAGTATATTCCGCTGCTTAATCGTGAACCGTTAAAGTCAACAATATAAGAACCTGCCGATTCGTAATCGTTAACTAAAACTGCAACTTCCCTGCCGAGCATATCATACACTTTTAAAGAAACAAAACCGTTCTCAGGCAAATCAAATTGTATTTTCGTCGAAGGATTAAACGGATTCGGGAAATTCTGACCTAAATTGTATTCATCCGGAATTGTCGTCGTAATGTTCTGTATACCGACAGGATTCCACGGAGGCGGGTCTGTAAATGTCCACTCGGTATTGTATGTTAGTGCTGTCATATTATTAAATATTGCCGAACCCGGTCTGAAGTTTAAATGAATAATTGCTGTCATGTTTAATCTGTTAAACCTTAAAGTCCCGAGAAAATGTGAACCGGGATTAAATGTGTAAGGCGTTTTCCCGTATAATAATAATATATTTGTACTTGATGCACTCCCGCCTATTATTAAGGTAGTAGTCATCGTCGCATAATTTGTATTATTAGACAGGTTTGTATTTGCATTAACCACAGGACTGTCTTCAATAAAAGTTATTCCGGCTGCAGGAACTGTGTAGAAATCAATTCTGACATTTGTAGGACCAACTTGCCAGGTCTGACCGGATGGGACAGTTACGTAAAGGTCTGTCAGAAATAAATTCCCCTCAGCTCTCGGGTTAGCTAAATAAAATTCCGCTTTTATCTGGGGAAACACGTTAACTGTTAATGCAAGTGTCAGTATGGTTATTAAAATTATTTTTTTCATAATTCTGTTATTAAACTTTTTAAAATTATTTAATATGGTCTGCTAATACTTATTCCAAAATTAGGATAAAGAATCAGCAAGTCATAACCGTCTATATAGTTGTCTCCATTGAAATCACAGGAACGGTAACCGTCTTTTCCAAATTCAGGTTTGTACAATTCATAATCAGCCGGATCTATAAATCCGTCCGCATTTGCGTCACCGCCGTATAATACCCATGCACTTCCTACCTGTTTCATTTTTCCGCCGTATGCTTTCGTCTGTGCTGTGGTAAAATCATAATTAACCGTTTGACCGGTTGCGAATGGCATTGCATTACTGCTCCAGGTCTCTATGTGATTTCTGTGTTTCACTACGATATAATAATTTCCGTTTGCGGCATTTCCGAAACTAAGTGTAGCCGTTCCGCTTGAACTCAGAAACACTTTTGAGTTATCAACGAATGTAAATGGTGTAGTAGGTAATGCCAGATATACAGTCACTGTATCCTCAACCTGCGTTATACCGTTATAAAATCCTTCCAGATATACTTTTAGACCTAATGAGAATGCCTGGAGTGTTGTAAATCTGAAATAACTTGCCCAGACACCCTGACCGCCCGCATTATATCCGCAGACTCTCCAATAATATATTGTATTCCCTGAAAGATTTCCGCTCGGGACTGTGTAATTTGATACGGAAATATTGGTTATATCAATCACTGTTGTGGAAAAAGTTGAAGAAGTTGATATCTGAACTCTGTAATAATCCGAACCTGATACATCAGTCCAGTCAAGTGCTGGTGTTAAGGATATTCCTGTAGCAAGATTTGGCGGACTTAACAGAGTTGGCGCTGAGGGCGGCTGAATTATAGTCGTAAAGTTCCATCTAAGAGACCACGGACCTGTTCCGCTTGCATTGGTAGCATTCGCACGCCAGTAATATAATGTACCGTATGATAGTATATTTGAAGGAACAGTGTATTGAGAACTGCTCCCCGTTACGATGTTAATGACTAAATTTGTAAAGTTGGTATCTGTGGAAACTTGTACTCTGTAACTTGTTGCATTGGGAACAGAACTCCAGTCGAGTGTCGGAGTTCTTGGAACACCAGTTGTGTTATTTGCAGGTGCCAATAAGAATGGTGCTGCTGGTACACCTATTCCGGTAGTGAAATTAAAGACAGTTGAATATGGTCCTTCACCTCCTGCATTTATTGCACTAACTCTCCAGAAATATTGAGTTTGTCCTACTAAATTGCCACTGGGAATTGTATGGCTAGTTGAAGTAATTCCCGTCTGGTCATATACTAATGAAGTAAATTGTGAACTCTGAGATATCTGTATATGGTAAGAAATGGCACCCGAGACTCCGCTCCAGTACATAGTGGGAGAGGTAGAAACTCCTGTCGCTCCGTTTGGAGGCGTTATTAAATTAGGTGCTAATGGCGGCGATATAACAGTTGTAAACTGCCATACGGAAGACCAGGGACTGCTGCCGCTGCTGTTAGATGCGTTCGCCCGCCAGTAATAAGTGATTCCGTTATTCAGGATGCCGGAAGGAACTACATATCCTGAACCTGTCAGACCAGTGACGTTAATTAATGTAGTCGTAAATCCTGAATTTGTTGACACTTGAACGCCATATGATGTAGCACCCGTTACATCGTTCCAGTCCAGCACAGGTGTGATTGAGACACCTGTTGAATTGTTTGCGGGTGATACCAATTGCGGCGCTGCAGGTATTGCCTGACCTGTCGTAAAATACCAGTATGAAGTCCAGGCACTTGTGCCTGATGGTCCTGTTGCATTTACTCTCCAGTAATACTGCGTAAGTGGTATTAAAATTGCGGTTATTACTGTGTATTGCGAAACCGTCAGTCCTGCCTGATCCAATATTGTATTTGCTCCCTGAAAAATCTGAATTCTGTATGATGTGGCACCTGTTACATCAGTCCAGTCAAATGTAGGAAACAATGACACACCCGTAGAATTATTCGGAGGTGCCAGTAAAGTCGGAGGAGATGGTTGAGCAAAAATAGTTCCTGTTGAGAGTAATATCACAAGAACTAAAAGTAATTTTGGTAAGAAATTTTTCATATAAATTCCCCTCATAAAATTTTTTAAGATTTTTAAATTGAGTTCTTTAAATATTTTAATATTATATATAGTATTATTCAAAGCAACAATTTATTATTGAAATATATATAATGATTAGATAAAAATCAATCTAACAATTAATAACATATTACTTTTTCGTCAAAATGCAATAAATATCAGCATATTACTCAAGTTTTTTCTGTCGTTATTTTATATTCCGCTAAATCAATTAGTATCGGATTTACTTATAAATACCCGGATTAAGTCAATATTACTATGTGAAAATTTAAAATTATGCAGATATTTATTGTATCTGAAATATATTTAATATGCTTAACATATGAACTATTTTATAAATTATCACGTTATCAATATTAAAAAATTATAAACTATGAAAAAAATATTTTTATTCGCGGCAATTTTAATTATTGCGGTCAGTGCAACATCACAGGCACAGGTTAAAGGATTTGGAATCGGAATTATAGCAGGTGAACCTACAGGATTAAGTTTTAAAAGCTGGCTTAGCAGCGAATCAGCAGTAGATGCAGGTCTCGGCTGGTCATTTGTTAACAAGGGCTCATTACACATTCACGCAGATTATTTACATCATTTCGGAGGTATTGATGTTTCTTCCGGAAATTTGCCTTTTTATATTGGAGTCGGCGGCAGACTAAAACTTAAAAATGAAGATAAAGGTAATGCAGACGACAAAATCGGTGTCCGTGTACCTGTTGGTATAACATATATTCCTGCATCAACCCCGATAGATTTATTTCTTGAAGTCGTCCCGATTCTCGATTTAACACCAAAATCTTCTATGGAATTTAACGCCGCTATCGGTATTCGCTATTATATAAACTAATTTATAGTTATTCTTTATCCGTTTTTGCGCTCCGGCATATTAACCTTTTTATTCCGGTAGTATGCGTTGCACCTCTGCCGTTATTATAATTCGAATACTGATTAAATATTGTGAACTCCGACCATTGAATATTGAATATCCTTGGCATTCGAAGCGCCTTTGCGGTTTAAAAATCCTCTGGCTTCTAACCTCCGGCGTAAAAACCTCTTGTTTCGTTTTCATCCGTTTCGCATTCGCATTTTAATGCTCTTTATTTGTATTTCAAAAAAGTTAAGAATTAATTATTTTTAATCAATGCGCCTGTAGCTCAGCAGGATAGAGCAACAGCCTTCTAAGCTGTGGGTCAGTGGTTCGAATCCACTCAGGCGTGCAATCAAAATTCTGTTACTTGTCATTCTGAACTGGTTTCAGAATCTGTTGTTAATTATCCGGCGAATATCACTATAACAAATTCAGGATAATAGGTATATAAAGTTTTTCTTCTGCGGGAGTAATTCAGTGGTAGAATGTCAGCTTCCCAAGCTGGACGTCGCGGGTTCGAACCCCGTCTCCCGCTCCGAAACCGGCTGTTCAGAGATTAATTAATTGATTTACTGACCGGCCGTTCGTATTTTATGATATTATGAAAAATAAAATGTATTTTACTGTAGGTCCGACGGAAATTTTTTCCGAAGTTAAAGATTTTTACCTCGATGGGCTTGAAAATAAAATATTCTCCGTTCATCACAGAAGTAATGAGTTCGAAAAGATACATTCTGAAACTGTCGCTAATCTGAAAATATTATTGAATATCCCCAAACATGAAATATTTTTCTTCTCTTCCGGAACCGAGTGTATGGAAAGAATAATATTGAACCTTATAAAAAAGAAAAGTTTTCATTTAATTAATGGTTATTTCGGCGCGCGATTTTTCAATATTTCCCTGCAATACGGTAATTATCCTTCTGCTGATATCTCCGTTTATGGTTCATCTGTATTTGAAGAAAAAATTGAAATAAATCACGACGATGAGATTATTTGTTTTACGCTAAACGAAACCAGTACGGGTGTTGCATTGCAAATTAATGATATTCTTAATATTAAAAAACAGTTTCCGGGTAAGATTATCGTAATTGATGCAGTCTCGGCTGTCCCTTACTATGAAATCCCTTTTGATTATGTGGATTGTGCTTTCTTCTCCGTTCAGAAAGGATTCGGTATGCCCCCCGGCCTCGGCGTCTTGATTGTTAATGATAAATGTATGAAAAAAGCAAAATCCGTTGCGAATAAAAAAGGACAGAGAAATTCGGCTTTCAACTTTAATACATATTCCCTTAACTATAATCGCAATCAGACTTCATACACTCCCAATATTCCCGCTATCTGCGTTCTCGGAAAAGTTTGCGAACTGATGTTAAAAAAAGGTTTAGATAAAATAAGGAACGAAACGGAAGAAAAATATGCTTTGCTCGATAATTTTATTTCCGGCAGTAATATTTTTAGTCATTTTGTAAAACGCCCTGAAGACAGGTCGAAAACTACCATAGCAGTAAATACAAAATTCGCTTCTTCGGAAGTTGTAAAAAAATTATATAATTCGGGTTTTGTGGTCAGCAGCGGATATGGTGAATATAAGGATTCTCAAATCCGTATTGGAAATTTTCCCGTTCATAAAATTTCGGATTTTAAAAATTTAATTGATGCATTAAGTAAAATTTAAGTTTTGTCACTATTTGAAGAAGAAATAAAAGATTCACACGTACCATTGGCGGAAAAAATGCGCCCCGTTACACTCGAGGAATTTGCAGGTCAGGAACATCTCGTCGGAGAAGGAAAACCTATTAGTTTAATGATTGAAAATAATGAACCCGTCTCTATGATTTTCTGGGGACCTCCCGGTGTCGGTAAAACAACTCTCGCTTTAATCATTGCAAAAAATGTTAATGCTGACTTTATACAATTGTCGGCTGTTTCCTCGGGAGTTAAAGATGTTCGAGACGCAATTGAAAAAGCGGGATTTAACCTGAAAAGATTCGGTAAAAAAACAATTCTCTTTATTGACGAAATTCACAGATTCAATAAAGCCCAGCAGGATTCTCTCCTCCATTGTGTGGAAAAAGGAATTATTATTTTGATAGGTGCTACAACCGAAAATCCTTCTTTCGAAGTTATTCCTCCGCTTCTTTCGAGATGCAGGTTATATATACTCGAAGAACTCGGACTGAAAGATTTTATTAAAATTATATCCAACACTCTGTCCAAAGCATATAAAGATTTCAAAATAAAATTTGAAGATGAAAAGTTCTTAATTGCAATGTCTTCGGGCGATGCAAGAAAATTATTGAACGGAATAGAGCTTTCGGTAAAATTATCTAAACCGGATAAAAACGGAAATTATTTTATCACGAACAATGTGTTAAAAGAAGTTTTTCAGACTAAATACATTAAGTACGATAAGAAACAGGAAGAACATTATAATATTATATCGGCATTTATTAAAAGCATTCGTGGCAGTGACCCCGATGCAGCGGTTTACTGGCTCGCAAGAATGCTGAAAGGCGGTGAAGATCCGAAATTTATCGCAAGAAGAATGATTATCCTCGCATCGGAAGATATCGGAAATGCCGACCCGTACGCAATTACTCTTGCTGTAAGTACATTTTCCGCTGTTAATTATATCGGTATGCCTGAAGCAAGAATTATATTATCCCAATGTGCAACTTATCTCGCAGGCTGCGAAAAAAGTAATGCATCTTATATGGCAATCGAGTCTGCGACCGGCGATGTTGAAAATCAACCGGACTATGATGTCCCGTTGCATTTAAGAAATGCTCCGACGAAATTAATGAAAGAACTGGGCTATCATAAAGGTTATAAATATGCACACGATTTTGATAAACATTTTGTTGACCAGCAATACCTGCCGGATGAACTCAAAAATAAAATATATTATTTCCCCACAGAACTGGGAAGAGAAGGAAAAATTAAAAAAAGACTGAACGAAATTATCCCCAAGAAGAAGCGATAGTTAAAATAAAAAAAAAATCATTCCCGCGAAAGCAGGAATCAAGTTTTTCAGTCGGCACTAAATAACGGCTTTCTTTTTAATAATCTCTAAAGCCTTGTCCACATTTTCCCTTTCCACATTCGTCTGTGCAATCACAATTCTCAAAGCATATTTCCCGTTTAGTTTTGTGTGCGTTATGTATAACTTCCCTGTCCGGTTCAGATTATGTAAAAGATTTTCGTTTATTCTGTTGAGTTCCTCTTCGTTGTTAATTCCTGATGGCTTATATCTGAAACATATTACGTTTGCAACAACAGGAGCAAGAATTTCAAAATTGCCGTCTTTAATAATTTCATTTTTAAAATATTCTCCTAAGGATATATGCTTTCTCAGTTTCTCCTGAAGTCCGCTTACTCCGAATGAACGGATTACAAACCATAATTTCAAAGCACGGAATCTTCTGCCAAGCGGAATCCCCCAGTCGCAGTAATTATTTACTTTTCTGTCGGATAATGTCTTTAAATACTCAGGTAATATTTCAAATGTCCTCACCAGTAACTCTTTGCTCTTAACAAAATATGCAGAACAGTCAAAATTTGTGAAAAGCCATTTATGCGGATTAAAAACAAAACTGTCTGCATTCTCAATCCCGTCAATCAGCCATTTATATTCCGGCAGTATCAGTGCAGAGCCCAGAAATGCAGCATCTATGTGAAACCAAATATTATACTTTTTGCAGATTATTCCGGTTTCTTTTATTGAATCAATTCCGGTTGAACCCGTTGTTCCGATTGCTGCAATTACGCAAAGCGGAATGTTCCCCCCTTCTCTGTCTTTTTTTATCTCTTTTTCGAGTAATTCGGGAATGATTCCGAATTTATCGTCAACAGGAATTTTAACAAGATTCTTTCTCCCTATCCCCGCAATCTTAACCGCCTTTTCAATTGAAGAATGTGCTTCAGTCGAACAGTACACTCTTAATTTTTTATAGTCAAATAATCCTTTATTATTAATGTCAAATCCGGAAATATTTTCCCTTGCGGTAAGTATTGCCGTTAGGGTTGATGTGGATGCGGTATCCTGAATTACTCCCGAAAAACTTTCGGGTAATCCTAACATATCACGTAGCCATATCATTACTCTTTCTTCCAGTTCCGTTGCCGCAGGAGATGTTTCCCATTTCATTCCTTGAACTGCCATAGCGCTCATCAGGAATTCCGCTAATATTGAAGGAAAACTTGTGTTCGCAGGGAAGTATGCAAAAAAATTCGGACTCTGCCAGTGTGTAATTCCGGGCATTATAATCTCATTAAAATCATTAAATATTTTATGAAATTCTTCCGGATTCTCCGGCGGAGTATCGGATAATTTATTGAATATTTCCCTGTGATTTATATTTGATTTGACGGGATATTTTTCAATGTTCCTGTAATATTCAGTTATCCAGTCAATTATTTCATACCCGTACTTCCTAAACTCTTCTGTCTTCATTTTTATTTATATTATGTTACTTATCATCCCCCCATCCCCCCATCCTCCCATCCACCCATCATCCCATCCACCCGGTCACCCATCATCCCATCCACCCGGTCACCCATCCACCCATCCCCCCATCCACCCATCTACCCATCTACCCATCCCCCCATCCTCCCATCTACCCATCCTCCCATCCCCCCAATCAAAACATCTCTTTTATTTTCTCTACTGCAGTTCTAACTTCATTCATAGATACATCAAGATGAAAAACGGCACGCAAATTCTCAAAACTTCCCGATGAAATAACTACGCCCTTCTCTCTTAGTAAAGAAATAAATTCCTGCTTCCGGTATTTTGATGATGAAAATATCACAATATTCGTATGCACTGTCTCAAGGTCAATATTTATTCCGTCAATCTGCGAAATTTCCTTTGCGAAATATTGTGCTTTCTTGTGGTCTTCAGATAATCTGTCAACATTGTTATCGAGTGCATAAATTCCGGCAGCAGCAAGTACTCCCGCCTGCCTCATCCCTCCGCCGAGTATTTTACGCCATTTGTGCGCCAGTGTAATAAATTCCTCATTGCCGCAAAGTATCGAACCGACAGGCGCACCGAGTCCTTTTGAGAAACAAAATGAAATTGAATCAAAATATGAAGCATATTCTTTTACAGGAATTCCCGTTGCGGTAGAAGCATTAAAAATTCTCGCACCGTCAAGATGCATTTTAATCCGATATTTTTTCGCAAGTTCCGAAATCGCTTTGGTATTTTCAATCGGCTGAATTGTTCCTCCCGCCCTGTTATGTGTATTCTCCAGACAAATTAATTTCGTTAATGGAAAATAATAATCAGTAGGTCTTATATATTTCTCTATTTCACAGGTATCCATAACGCCGTTAACGCCGGGAATAGCAAATAACTGAACACTGGAAATTATTGCAGGTGCCGCTGTCTCGTAATTTAATATGTGCGATTCTCTCTCTAATATCACTTCATCACCCTGTCTCGTATGCGCTTTTACTGCAAGTTGATTCGCCATGCATCCTGTAGGAACAAATAATGCTTTTTCCTTACCGGTAATTTTCGAACACCTCTCCTGTAGTTCGTTAACAGTCGGGTCTTCGCCGAAAACATCGTCGCCTACTTTTGCATTCAGTATCGCATTCATCATTCCTTTCGACGGTTTCGTAACCGTATCGCTTCTTATATCTATCATAAACTTAATTGCTTTCCGTTATTGTGATTGTTGTTTTCTTCTGCAATTCTTGCAACAGCTGATATCCTGTCCGTGTTGCTTATTCTAATAAGTTTTACGCCTTGTGAATTTCTGCCCATTACCCGAATGTCTTTTACTTTTTGCCTGATGAGTATTCCCTTTGTGGTAATTATCATAAGGTCGTCTGAATCCGTTACTTCTTTTATAGAAATTAATTTTCCTACTTTATCTGTTGTCTTTACCGTGATGACTCCTTTTCCGCCGCGTTTGGTAACTCTGTAATCCCCGAGATTGCTGCGTTTTCCGAATCCTTTTTCCGTAACTACAAGTATAGTCGCTGAAGGTCTTATCACCGCTACCATTCCGATAACATAATCTTTCTTTCCGAGTCTGACTGCTCGTACGCCGGTCGCTGTCCTTCCCATATCCCTTACGTCGGATTCGTTGAATCTTATCGCCTGTCCGTCGTGAGTGCCTATTACTATTTCCTGGCTTCCGTTTGTTAATTTCACTTCAACAAGTTCATCATCGTCGTTAATGTTTATCGCATTTATTCCGTTACGCCTTATATTTGAATAAGCATCTAATTTTGTCTTCTTAATAATTCCTTTCTTTGTTACCATCGTTACAAAAAGTTCTTCACCGAAGTCTTTTACCATTACAAATGACGATATGTTCTCGTCCTTCTCTTTCTCAATCAGATTTAATATTGATTTCCCTCTCGATGAACGGGTCCCTTCGGGAATATCATATACTTTCAGCCAGTAGCATTTGCCTCTGTCGGTAAAAAACATTATATGCTGGTGGGTTGAACCTATGAACATGTGTTCAATGAAATCTTCTTCGGAACTTCCCGTTGACGCCGCTGTAATTCCCTTCCCGCCTCTGCCCTGCGATTTGTAGGATGAAACGGGAATTCTTTTGATAAATCCTTTATTCGATATCGTAATTACAACATCTTCCTCTTTCACGAGTTCTTTCATCATATCTTCATCGCTCATTTTCTTGACATCGTAAATTATCTGCGTCCTCCTCTCATCGCCATATCTTTCTTTTAAAACTTTCAACTCCTGAGCAATTATATCTTTTCTTAATGCTTCGCTCGCAAGTATTCTCTTCAGTTTTTCTATGGTTTTTATTACTTCTTTGTATTCTTCTTCTATCTTCTTTCTCTCCATTCCCGTTAGTCTCTGTAGTCTCATATCAAGAATCGCCTGTGCCTGTATTTCGGATAATTTGAATTTCTTGATTAATCCTGCTTTTGCTGTCGGAACATCCTTTGATTTCTTTATGAGTTTAATAATTTCGTCTATGTTATCAAGTGCTATTATGTATCCTTCGAGTATGTGTGCTCGTTTCTCCGCTACGTCAAGGTCATACTTGGTCCTCCTGACTATTACCTCAAGCCTGTGTTTGACGTAATTTTCAATAATTTGTTTTAAATTCAGTACTTTTGGTATACCATCTACAAGCGCAAGGTTTATTATACCGAATGTAACCTGCATCTGTGTATGCTTGTAAAGATTATTCAGAATTACATGCGGATTTGCATCTCTCTTTAATCCGACAACAACCCTCATTCCGTCCCTGTCACTTTCATCATTAACGGATGATATGTCATCAATCTTCTTTTCTCTCGCCAGATACGCGATTGTTTCGATTAATGATGCCTTGTTAACCTGATAAGGTATTTCGGTAATTAATATATTTTGCCTGCCGCTTTTCTCGGTTTCAATTGATGTTTTGGCTCTTATTATCAGTTTCCCCCTCCCTGTAGTATATGCCTCCGCTACAGGTGCATATCCGTATAATATCCCGCCGGTCGGAAAATCGGGAGCGATGATATGCTTCATTAAGTGTTTAATTTCGCATTCGGGATGATTCAGGTAATATATAATTCCGTTGACAACTTCAGTAAGATTATGAGGTGCCATGTTCGTTGCCATCCCTACCGCTATTCCGTTAGAACCGTTAAGTAATAAATTTGGTAATACTGACGGTAAAACTGACGGCTCCTTCAGTGTATCATCAAAATTCGGAACAAAATTTACTGTGTTTTTTTCAAGGTCGGCAAGCATACTCTCGGCGATACGTGTTAATCTTGCTTCCGTGTAACGCATTGCCGCAGGTGAATCACCGTCTATCGATCCAAAATTTCCCTGACCATCTACCAACGTATAACGGAGTGAAAAATCCTGCGCCATTCTGACCATTGTATCATAAACTGCTTTATCACCGTGAGGATGATATTTACCAAGTACTTCACCGACTACACGGGCGGATTTTTTATACGCTTTATTATGCGCCAGCCCCAGTTCACTCATTCCAAACAATACTCTTCTGTGAGAAGGTTTCAACCCGTCCCTGACATCAGGTAATGCACGTGCTACTATCACTGACATCGAATAGTCAATATACGATGACTGCATTTCATCTTCTATATTAACCGGTATTATTTTTTCATTTGGCATCTGTCTTTATCAATTGTTTTTTTCTTTATACTGTTTTCGTGGAGCAGACGGGATTCGAACCCGTGACCCCTTCGTTGCGAACGAAGTGCTCTACCAACTGAGCTACAGCCCCATTCAATTAAGAATTAAAATTCATATTTCATAATTCAAAATTTATCATTCCTTTGCGTCCGTTGCGGCGTTGCGGTTTGTTTTTTTAAATTCATAATTCATAATTAATTCTTTAACTTCGCCAGCGAAACTTCCAGATTCTCTATCACCTTATCTACATCTTCCATCGTACACGTCCCGACAGATAACCTGTACCAAGTCGGATTTTCTAACGAACCGAATGCACTGAACGGTACCAGCCCTACCTTTGCATCGTCTAGTATATAACCTGTAATATCTTCAGTCTTTTCAATCTTCTTTCCGTCCGGCTTTACCATACCGAGTAAATCAATCTGCACCGTGAGGTAAATCGCTGCCTGGGGTGCAATCGCATTTACCCTGTATCCTTTATTCTTTAACATCATAAATCCTTTATAAAATCCGCCAAGACGTGCGGTTACTTCCTTCTTGAAATTTTTTAGGTATGCATCAACCCACCCGTCATTCGATAAATATTTTGAAGCGGCAATCTGTTCTGGCTTTGGCGGAAATGCTCCCATATGAGAAAAGATAGATTTCATCTTTGTTATGACTTCATCATCACCGAACCCCCATCCTACGCGGATACCGGTTCCTGCAAACGCCTTCGACATTCCGTCAACAAACAAAGTATATTTCCTCATCTCAGGATTTATTTTTACCGGATTAAAATGTTTCGTATCTCCGTATGTTAGCAGCCAGTATATCTGGTCGTAAATCAAATAGACAGGTTTTATTCCTGATTTTTTTCTTCTTGCATTTTCTTCGAGAATGAGATTACAGATATTTTTCAGATTGTCTTCCTGTAAAACAGTTCCTGTCGGATTCAAAGGAGAACACATAGAGACCACCGCAGCATCTTTGATATGAGGTTTCAGCATATCGGCAAGCGGCATGAAATCAACTTCAGGTCTTGTTTCAAGTGTTATTATATTCGATCTTACTATGTGTGCATAATAATTGTTATTCCACGAAGGTACGGGAAATATAACCGTCTCACCGGCATTTACACATGCCTGAAAATAAGTAAAAATCAAAGGTCTTCCGCCGCCTGCTATAAGGAATTCATCGGGAGTGTAATCAAGATTTTCCCTTTCCTTTATAAACTTCGAAAGGACTTTTCTTAATATGGGTTCTCCGACAATCGGCGGATAATTGGTTTGATTATCCTTGTATGCTTTATATACTTCTTCCTTGAATTCTTCGGGAACAGGAAAAACTTTTGGGTTAAAATCTCCGATTGTTAAATTAAATATTTTTTCTCCTGCCTGAATTTTCTTGCCGATTAATCCGGCAATTTTTCTTATATCCGAATCGGTTAAAGTATCAACCATATCCGATACAAATCTGTATTCTAATTCATTTTCCTGTGCCATAACTTAATAATTTTAAGAGGTTTTAATATCTGTACAAGTCAATAAAAATAACTATTTTAACAATCTTTTACAATGAAACTATTGCTCCCTTTTTTGTACTTTTTTTAATAACGTCCCCATTTTCCCTTCTATGACTATCTTCTATGACTATCTTCTATGACTATCTTCTATGACTATCTTCTATGACTGTTTTTCTATTACTAAATTCTACAAAAAAATTCATAATTCATAAGCT
>JAFGII010000003.1 GCA_016929695.1 Ignavibacteria bacterium | reverse complement strand
CAAGCAAAACGACGAATTGGCTCCGCGGCGTCTTCTTCACCGATGCCAACACAGGAACGGCGGTGGGTGAAAACGGCACAATTCTTCGCACAACGAACGGTGGTGTTTATGTTAAGCAAATAAACAGTAAAATTCCGGAAAGGTTTTCACTTTATCAAAACTACCCGAATCCGTTTAACTCAGTAACAAAAATTAAGTTTGATATACATCAATCATCGAATATAAAGTTGGTTGTATATGATATTCTTGGAAAAGAAATTGCGACACTTGTAAATGAAAAACTAAATGCAGGAAGTTATGAGGTAAACTGGAATGCTTCAAATTATGCAAGCGGTGTGTATTTTTGCAGATTGACTACGGAAGATTATACAAATGTGAAAAAGATGTTGCTGATAAAATAAAGATAACTATTTTATTAATAATCCGACTTTGGCAGGATTTTTTTAAAAATAAAAGGAGGAAGTAATGTTAAAATCTAAGATTAATCCCATTTTATCGGGGAAAAAATTAATTTTAATCATAAGTTTATTTATACTAACTGCAATAACAACTTATGCACAAGCACCGGATACGCAATGGACCAAGACATATGGCGGAAGCCAGGATGACAGAGGCTATTGCGTTAAACAGACATTTGATGGAGGTTTTATTATCTTAGGCACAACAAATTCTTTTGGTACCGGAGGTATTTCATTCATTCTCTTAAAGACCGATTTTCGTGGTGATACACTTTGGACAAGAACATACCAGGGGAGTTATGATAACATTTCGATGGTTGAACAGACGTCTGATAGTGGATATATTATAATAGGCATGACAGAGTTATTCGGTTCAGGTATGACTGATTTATATCTTATTAAGACAAATTCTTATGGAGATTCACTCTGGGCGAAAACATATGGGGGTTGTAATCTGGAATCAGGAGTTGACGGTCAGCAGACCTCTGATGGCGGGTACATTATAACAGGGTGTTCTAAATCATTCGGTACAACAGGAACTTATGTTTATCTTATTAAAACAGATTCATTGGGTGATTGTATTTGGACAAGAACTTATGAAGATGGTTTTAATGGTCCTTATCGTGTTACAGAAACAACTGATGAAGGTTTTTTAGTCGCGGGAGAAACATCTTTTCCCATACATGGTGGTGAAACCGACATATATCTAATAAAAACAAACAGCTCCGGCGATACCCTTTGGACCAAAAAGCACGGAGGTACTTCAATGGATGAAGTTTGGGATATTCAGCAAACTTCAGATGGCGGGTATTTCATTGTGTCAACCACAAGATCATTTGGTATGGGCTGGTGGGATTATTATTTAATTAAAACGGATGAATTCGGTGATACTTTGTGGACAAAAACCTTTGGGGGCGAATTCG
Source organism: Ignavibacteria bacterium (assembly GCA_016929695.1). Lineage (GTDB taxonomy): Bacteria > Bacteroidota > Ignavibacteria > Tepidaquicellales > Tepidaquicellaceae > Tepidaquicella. The sequence goes on along the minus strand of JAFGII010000003.1, from coordinate 3,726 downwards.
GTGACGGAGCTCGTTCAGGTCATCAGACATCAGATGGTGGTTATATTGTTTCCGGATGGGCTTGTTCATTTGGTAATTATTATCAAGCCTATTTAGTAAAAACAAATTCTCAAGGTGATAAATTATGGGATAAAATCTATGGGGGTTTTAGTCAGGATGAAAGTCAATTCATTCAGCAAACTTCGGATGGCGGTTATATATCTGTCGGAGGGACACGAACTTACGGAGCCGGGAATTGGGATATATGGTTAATAAAAATTGCTCCCGATACTCTTCTTACAAGCGTTAAAAATGAACATAAGTTTGTTAGTGATTACCGTTTATTCCAAAGCTACCCCAATCCCTTTAACCCGGTAACGACAATCAAGTATCAAATCCCGAAGTCTGATTTTGTCACAATAAAAGTGTATGATGTTTTAGGGAAAGAGGTTGCTACATTAGTAACTAAAAAGCAGGATGAAGGCAGTTATGAAATCAAATGGAATGCATCGGAGTACCCGAGCGGGGTGTATTTTTGCAAATTGACTACGGAAGATTATACAAATGTGAAAAAGATGTTGCTGATAAAATAGGATAACTATTTTATTAATCCGCCTTTGGCGGAATTTTAAAAAAATTATGGATTTTAAATAAAAATGATTACAACTTATCCAACAGATTCAAGCCAATGAATAAATTATTTTAAAAAAATGAAAAAATTTACAATTGCAATTTATTTAGTATTAGTCTCATTAAATTTTACATTTAGTCAGACTAACTGGACACAAACAGACTGGTCCGGTAATCAATACAGCAGCATACAGAATTTGAATCCCGAAGTTAATCCAGGGGAGTTAATTCTGAATAATGAGACTTCCAATATGTTATATGCTTTCACACCTACAACATGTGAAGGTGTTTGGGATATGGAAGTCTATAATGAGAAACTGTTTATTGCTGCCTGTTCCCGTCCATTATTAATAAATGGGGGGGATGTTATTGCTTATAACTATGCAACAAATACATATACATATTTATACCAGGTTTATGAGCAAGGTATAATAAAGATGAGAAGTTATAATAATAAGTTATATATCCCGGGAGTAGATTCCCGGGGAAGCTGGAATTTTGGAAACATCTATATATACAACGGGAATATATTGTTGAGAAAAACTACGGTTCCGCGGGCACTCCACGTTTTTGATTTGATTTTTTATAATAATGAGATGTATGTGAGTACAGGTACGGATACAATCAATTATAGTGCTATAGTATATAAGAGTACCGATGAAGGTGATTCATGGGCTCAGGTTTACAGTGTCCCGGCGGTTGGTTCGGGATTCCGTAGATTTTATATGATGGGGATTTATCAGAATAAATTATACGTGCAAAGCGACCTGGAAGCTCCGCAGGGTAAGGTTCTCTTCAGGTTTGACGGAAGTAACTGGACAAATATTCCGTTTGATTCTCTCGTGCCGAGTGTCGGTTTACTGGAACAGTTCAATAATAAATTTTATTTCCTTAACGGACAATATCTGCATATTTATGACAGTAATAACTGGATAACCGTTAGTTTGCCTTTTTCCGGTATGTATTATTCATCGAGCACGTGGACACGTATTGCAAAAGGTCTGGGATTTTATAATAATAAAATTTACGGCGGCGGTGAATCGGGTATTTTATACAGCAGCATCAACGGAACAAACTGGCAGATTGAGTCGGACTTAGGCAATTCGAATTATGAGATAGAGTCAATAGAGGTTTATCACGGCAGGCTTTATGTCGGTATTAACGATACTTCGGGAACAGGGAAAGTTTTTGTTTCCGCTTCTGTACCTGCCGGTAACCTTGTATCTTTGAAGCATGATTTCATTGATACGATTAAATCGGGTGTGATAAACTGGAACGCACTTATCCCTGACTTAATTACTTCAATAAAATTTCAAATCAGGACTGCTCAGACAGAGAGTGGTTTAGACAGCACTGCTTTTACAGGACCCGACGGAACGTCACAGACTTTTTATGAAACTACCGGTCAGGTGCTAAGTTCAGTACATTCCGGTGATATATGGATGCAATATAAAGTTTATTTTAATACTAATGACAGTGCCCTTATGCCTGTTTTGCAGGATGTGACAATATCCGTATCAACTTCAGGCATAAAATCAATATCTAAAAATTATATTGATGATTATTGTCTTGAACAGAATTTTCCGAATCCTTTTAATCCGATTACAAATATAAAATTCGAAATACCCAAATCAATGTACACCGAATTGATTGTTTACGACATAATCGGAAAAAAAGTTACTGAACTTGTTAATGAAAAGTTGAATAGAGGTAGTTATGTGGTTGAATGGGATGCATCGGAATATGCGAGCGGTATTTATTTTTTTAAATTGATAACGGATGAATTTGTTGATGTAAAGAAGATGGTATTAATAAAATAGTTTTTTATTTTAAAGAGGAATAAAATGAAAAAAACAATTTTACTTTTTAAAGCAACATTTTTCTTTCTATTTCTAGCAAATTCTTATTCTCAAAGCGGATGGATTAGTCAAAATAGCGGGACAGGAACTATCTTACAGGGTGTTTGCCTTGTAGATTCAAATATCGGATTCGCTGTTGGATGGGGTGACGTAATTCTCAAGACTACAAATGGCGGAACTAACTGGTTTTCACAGGTAAGTGGAACGTCAGAATGTTCTTTCTATGGAGTATCATTTACTGATGCAAATAATGGTACAGTCGTTGGTTTATTAATCGTTGACCGTAATTATATTGGTGGAATACTCAGAACCACAAACGGTGGAACGAACTGGATTTTACAACACAGTCCCAATTACTGGTTGCTTGGTGTTTCCTTTATCGATGCGAATACCGGTTTCGTTGTTGGCGGGTTTTATAATTTAAGTACAATCTTAAAGACTACGAACGGGGGAACAAACTGGATATCAAAAACGAGCGGAACAACGAATTGTTTATACGGAGTCACATTTACGGATGCGGATAACGGAACGATTGTTGGTATTAACGGCTCAATTCTCAGAACCACAAACGGTGGGGAAAACTGGATATCACAAACAAGCGGGACGACAATTGGTTTAAGCAGTGTTTCCTTTATAGATGCAAATACCGGGTTTGTTGTTGGAGGTTGCGGTACAATTCTCAAGACTACAAACGGTGGCGAAAACTGGGTATCGCAGACAAGCGGAACGACAAATAATTTAAATTGTGTTAAATTTTGTGATATGAATATAGGGACAATTGTTGGAGACTCGGGAATAATTCTTAGAACAACCAACGGTGGAGTTAACTGGACTTCACAAACAAGCGGAACAACAAACTTTTTGACCGGTGTTTCTTTTATAGATGCAAATACAGGTGCTGCTGTTGGTTATTGGGGTAAAATTCTCAGAACAACAGACGGAGGTGGTGTTTTTGTAAAACAAATTAGCAATGAGATACCCGAGGGATTCTTGCTTTACCAAAACTATCCCAATCCCTTCAATCCTTCTACGAAAATTAAATTTGATATTCCTGAATTATCCTCATTAAAAATAATAATATATGATTTACTTGGGAAAGAAGTAGTAACGCTTGTTAATGAAAATATAAGAGAAGGAAGTTATGAAGTAATCTGGGATGCATCGGAATATGCGAGCGGTGTGTATTTTTACAGGATTTATACGGAAAATTATACCGAAACAAAAAGCATGATTCTGGTTAAATAGCGACATTGGTCTT
>JAFGII010000039.1 GCA_016929695.1 Ignavibacteria bacterium | reverse complement strand
TATGAATCATTAACGGAAACGATAAAATATATTTTCGGAAAACTCGGATGGGATTTGAGGAAAGAAGAATTAAATTCGAAATTGCATTTCCACAGGGAGTATGCTAATAAATTATGTCCGGGGAAAATCGAAAGGGATAAATTGATTGTTGATTTGACAGAAGCACACAGATGACACAGACGTGACAGATTCACACAGATTTTTTCTTAGCGGTAATCTGTATAATCTGTTGAATCAGTGTGCAAAAAAAAAGAAGTATGAAAAAGCATATAATATTAGTAACCATTTTTTTACTTATAATTACTATACTTATTTCGGTTCTGAAGACCACCGAAAATAAAAAAGTAATTTATTCTAAGGATACGATAATATTTACGGATACAATATTCGTGAAATATGAGAAAGTAATTCCAAAGCGGATTTATGTTTACAAAACCGATACAATTAGAATTATAAAAGAGGTCATCGAAAAAATTGAAAAGAAAAGAGACGAAATAACAATTATTTCACAAAATGAAAATGACAGTGCGATTAAAAAATACGAACTGAAAAATATATACAGAGATTTTGTTTTGCATTCGGACAGCAGCGGAATAAGTTTATACAGAAAGAATTCCGGCTGGGACGGAGTCAGATTAAAAGCAGGATTAAATAATTTGAATTTCAGGGACAGTATGAAATCGAAATTGTATGTAGGCGTTGAAACAGGTGTATATTACAAGCGATTGCAAATTAATACCGGATTAAATTATTTTCCGGTTAATAATAAATATGGCATTGATATAGATGTATCTTTCCTCATCCGATGAGACGGCGCTCATGAAGTAAACATACTATTGAATCTTATTTTATTATTTCTCCTGACCACAATTTATCAAGAAATATATTGTAGGGGATAATCCGTATCATATCAACCAATCTTTCTCTGCTTTCGTTACACACCAAATATGCGGATTTCGGTTTATATTCATTTTTAAATATATTAAGTGATTTTAAATCTTTATTATCTATATTATTTTTTCCTTTTACTTCAACAGCAATTTCACCGTCTCCAAGAATAAAATCCACTTCAAATCCATAATTTGTCCTCCAGAAATTTATTTCATAATCCAGTTCAGTATAATTACGATGAGCATTTAATTCCATATAAATAAAATGCTCAAATGCTTTCCCGAACTGCTCACCTTTATCTTCTAATATAATTCTTTTGGAAATTGCCCCTGCAACACCAACATCAAAAAGGTAGAACTTTGGTGTTTTTCTTATTACTTCTCTTTCCTGCCTTTTTTTAAACGGTTCTACTAATTTTCCCAAAAGTGTGTCAGAGAGAATATTATAATATTCTTTTACTGTTTTAGAATCAACGCCGCATTCCCTTGAAATATTCAAGTAGTTTACAAGTTCACCATTTGAATATCCTACTGAATCCAAAAAACGAGAAAATGCCGGGAGGTTTCTTACCAAACCTTCATCAAATATTTCCTCTTTCAGATAATCCTGAACGTAAGATTTTAAATATCTTTGATGTTCATTTTCCAAATAATGAACTGGAATTAATCCATGATTTAAAGCCCGCAGCAATTCAAATTTTTTAATTTCAAAATAAGTAAGGGGAAACAACTCAAATCGCCACGCTCTTCCTCCAAGCATATTTGCTTTTCCCCGTTTCAGTTTTCTTGCACTTGAACCGCTTAAGATAAAACTTAATTTGTAACTTTCTATTAAATGATGCACTTCATCAAGCAGTAAAGGAACTTTTTGAATTTCATCAATAATGATGGGTTTATCAAGTTTTGAATTATCCAAAGCTAATATTTCTTGTCTGAATAAATATGGTTTCTCAAGCAATCTTAAATAATCGTCAGTTTTAAGTAAATCCAGTAAAATACTTTCAGGATAATTATTTTTTATATAAGTTGTTTTTCCGGTTTTTCTTGCTCCCCAAAGGAAAGCAGACTGTCCTTTAGGTAAATCTATGTTTAAATATCGTTTAATCAAATTCATAGTTTTTTATTTCCAAGAATATTAAGTATTTTCGGAATATATTCCGAAAAACTTTAATTTATTTGGAAAATATGACCTAATTTTTAAAAATGCAAGAGAAAAGAGTTATCCGGAAGCATATTGATAAGCCAATATTTATTTAATTCCTAATCCGAAGAACCTTCGCTCAAAGGATGAAAAAAGTATTTTGTGACTTTTATTTGAAAATGAATTTGCGGAAATTGAGTTTCTGTGAAAAAAGTTTTAGTTATATCGTATTATTTCCCGCCGCTGGGGATGGGCGGAGTTCAGAGGACTGCAAAGTTCTGCAAGTATCTCGGCAGTTCCGGATATGAACCTTATGTACTTGCAACCGCTCCTAAATCCTATTATGCATTTGACAATACGCTTCTTGAGGAACTTGAAAGCAATGACGTAAAAATATTCAGAACCGGTGAATACGAAGGAGGTAAAATCAAACAAATTAAATTCAAAGCCGAGTTTAAAAGAAAATTACTGAGCAAACTCGTTCAGGTATTTCTTCTTCCCGACACAAAAATTCTATGGAAGAGCAAGGCACTTGAACTCGGACGTGAAATTATCAAATTCAATAACATTGATTTAATATTTGCAACTGCTCCGCCTTATACGGATTTTTTAATCGGCAGGGAATTGTCAGAGGAATTCAAACTGCCGCTTGTGATTGATTACAGGGATGCGTGGTATGACAGTCCGTATAATTATTATGCTACGCCGCTGCACAAATTAATTCATAAAAAATTTGAAAAAGACGTTCTTGAGAAAGCAGGCAAAATTATTACGATAAATGAAAAGATTAAAGATTTAATTGAATCGCGATATAAAATAGCAAAGGAGAAGGGAGTTGAAATCATTACGCAGGGATTCGACCCGGAAGATATTGAAAAAGCGAATGATACAGCGGAAAAATTGAAGTCAGAAAAAAAACGGATGAGATTCTGTTATGCGGGAAGTTTCTTTAATTTAATGACTCCCGAATATTTTCTGAAAGCAATGAAAATCGTTTTCGATAAAATTCCCGAAGCAAAGGAAAATATGGAAGCATATTTCATAGGTCTGTTTCCCGAAGAGCACAGACAGACTGTAAGGCGACTCGGGCTCGAAAATAACGTGGTTATTACGGGATACAAAAATCATCTCGAATGCATTTCTTATGAACTTTCGTCTGATGTCCTGTGGCTGATGATTGGCAGGAGCAGGGCAAGCGATATGATTTCGACGGGGAAGTTATATGAATACATAGGCACAGGGAGACCGATTCTTGCTTGCCTGCCGGACGGCG
>JAFGII010000038.1 GCA_016929695.1 Ignavibacteria bacterium | reverse complement strand
ATTGCCCGAATTTAAATATTCAAGTGCTTTAATATGAGCATCTGCTAAATCCGATACGTGAATGTAATCTCTTATGCAGGTACCGTCGTCTGTGGGATAATCATTTCCGTAAATTGAAACCCTGTTGTTTTTTCCCAGCGCCGCATACATCACGAGCGGAATGAGATGCGGCTCGGGGTCATGGCTTTCGCCTACCAGACCGTCTTCCGAATCGCCCGCTGCATTGAAATATCTCAGAGCGGCGTATTTCATACCGTATGCATTTCCGAAATCCTCGAGGATATTTTCGATAATAAGTTTAGTTCTTGCGTAAGGATTAATCGGATTCACAGGCAGAGATTCAGGTATAGGAATCCTGTCCGGATTACCATATACCGAACAGGTTGATGAAAATACAAATTTTTTAATCCCGTATTCTTTTGCCGCCTGAATCAGGTTAAAACTTCCCATTACGTTGTTTCTGTAATACATCTCCGGATTTTCTACCGATTCACCGACATAAGCAAATGCCGCAAAGTGTATTATGGAATCAATATCGAATTTTGACAGTGATTTTTTTAATTCTGCAGTGTCAAGTATATCAACTTTTTCAAACACGGCATGCATCGGAACGGAATCAATATGACCTCTGGATAAATTGTCAAATATTACGACTTCATACTTCCGTTTCAGCAGTTCCCTTACGGTGTGAGAACCTATGTAACCCGCACCGCCCGTAACCAGTACTTTCATCAATATATTTTATATTAAGAAAAATATTAAAATAATATTAATAAGATTTAAATTCAGTGTATTCTAACGGAAATTTATTAGATTTGTTGATTCCCCCATCCCCTATTCATTAAATCCAAACCCGGTCAGACCTGTAACAAATGTTACACTTGTCTCTTAAAAACCGCAAAGCTGCAAAGGACGCAAAGAAAAATATTATATTAATTTTTTTTATGTTTTCGCTCACCTCGGCGAGTTTTGTGTCTTTTATGTTAAAATTGATTTTAACTGATTTTCTTCCTCACCGTGAATACATCCTCCGAATCATTATATCTGTAATAATGGACATCATCGCTCAATACGCTGATAAGGAAAAGACCGAAATGCTCGCTGACTTCATTCAGGTTCAGTTCCCTGTGGTAATCCTGCCTCGTGTAAAAATTTATGCTGTCATACTTTTCAATATTGCCGATTACACTGTAATCCGAATCCCTGTATAACGTCAAATCTTTTCCTATTAAATCATCTGAAAACGGCGGAAAGCACTCGCCAAGAACTTCCATTGACTCCTGCAACGGTTTCAGCCTGAAACCGTTTCCTTCTGTTCTGACTAAAAGCTCAAGTGTATTATCGTTTATATTAAGTTCAATGTTAATGGTTTCACCCGTAGAAAAATTGACTGCATTAGAGTATAATTCATATACTATTATTTTCAGTTCTTCAATAAATTTATGTTTTTTCTCAATAGAAAGAAAATCAGCATTCGAAGCAACATAACCACAAATCTCCTCGTATACGGAATGTATATTTCCGATTGAACGTTGAATTGATATTATGTTTGTTTTATTTAGCATACTGTCTGTTAAAGTATCCATTTAAATTACGGGAAAACTGTCTATTGCTTCATCTCTATTTTCAAATATCTCAAATACTTTGAAGAGTCTCGTAAGTTTGAACATTTCATCAACAGAAGGCTGGAGACCGAATATCTTTATGTCTCCTTTATTAAGTGATGATTTTTTTAATCCTGAAACTATTGCACCCAGAAAAGAACTGTCGGCAAATTCTACCATTGTCATATCGAGCAAGATTTTTTTGATTTTTTTATTTTCAATAAGGTCGAATAATAATTCCTTGAATTCTTTTGCAATTTCGGCAGTTGCTCTTCTCACTCCGAGAGTTATTACCGTTACTTCCTTAAATTCAGTTATTGTATGATTCATATTTAAATAATATGGTTAATAATTTATAATTTTCTTTTAATACAAACAATACTCACATCATCCTCAAAACGATTTACCGTAAAATTAACAAAATCCTTTTTGATATACTCAAGAGAATCGGATTTTGAATTTCCTGCTGCCTTTTGAAGTCTGTTTAATCCGTATTGCTCTCCGACTCCGTTCCTTGATTCAATTATACCGTCTGTGTAAAGCATAATGAAATCGCCCTTATTCATATTAATTTCATAATTTTCATAGGAACTCTCGTTATTCAGTCCTAGAAGCAGACCCTGTGAATTGATTTTTATTATGTCACCCGGAACCGAATTAAAGTATAAGGGTGGTAAATCACCGGCTCCGGCATATTGAGCGATATTTTTTTCACTGTCAATCAAGACAACCGAAATTGCAGAAAATATTTCCGAAATTTTTGCGTCACAGTAGATAATCTCATTAACTTTGCTTAAAATGTCGGCAGCTGTAATATCGGGAAAATTTTTCAATGCAACCCTGATTGCACTTCTGATATAACCTATAAACGAAAATGTAAAGAACCAGGCACCCCATTTTTTGCCCATTATGTCGCCGAGTATTACAACAAATTTATTATCATTAATACTGATATAATCAATGAAATCGCCGCCGGGAATTCCTTCATAGGCTTTGTACCAGTGTTTTACAGAATAGCCTTTAAAATCCAGTTTTTCGGAAGGAACTAATTCCATACTGATACTATCTGCTGCTTCCTGTAATTCCTTTAATGCTACCTGACGTTCCTTTTTGAGATTTTTTATAATGTTAGTGACTTTGACAGTAACGAGTCTCGGACTGGCTGTTTTTAATATGAAATCTTTTATGTCAAGGTCGTATCCATCAAGAATTACATTTTCGGAATCATTTGCAGTTATGAAAACAAAAGGAATATCTTTTAAAAGCGGGTCATTCAGTAATAACTTTCTGAATTCGAATCCGTCTATTTCCGGCATCATAAAATCAGATAAAATAATATCAGGCAGATAAGTTCTGGCAGATTCAAGTCCGTCCATTGCATTGTGTTCAACTCTGCAATCAAATCCCGAACCGTTCAAAGCATACCTGAACAGTTCCGCGGAAACAGGGTCATCGTCAACAAGAAGAATTTTTGCGGATTTAATATCCTCAGATTCTTCAAACTTCTTTTTCAGACCATAAACACGATGTATTTCCGTTCTTTTTAAAATCGAATTGACTTTTATTAGCAGGTCATCGGCATTGAACGGCTTAATTAAAAAATCATCCGCACCGAGTTCAAGCACCCTTGCCGAATCTTCCACGTTTTTGTTCGGAGTGAGAAATACGAATGGTAATGAACTATTTTTCTCCTGCCCCCTTACCGATTTGCAGAAATCAAATCCACTGATTCTGCCTATCCGGACATCACAAAAAACAAGCGATATGTCGTCCGTTTTCAGTATATCAAATGCTTTATCCGGATTGTCCGTTTCAATTACCTCGTAATTATTTTTCTTTAATGCATAACTGATAACTTTCCTCGTTATGTCATCGTCGTCTAACACCAGTATTTTTCTGTTATCCTGATTCAT
>JAFGII010000037.1 GCA_016929695.1 Ignavibacteria bacterium | reverse complement strand
TTTTTCAAGTGACTTAAATACCTGTATTTATAACCCTCTATGGGGTGTTTTTATCGTTTTTTACCCACTCACTTGGGAGATGACCCATAAATATTAATAAAGCATAATATATTATTTTTTTGTTTTTCATTTATAATTTTATTTTATTACTGCCATTTTTTTTGCACCAACTTTTTTCCCATCCGCAAAAAGTACATAATAATATACCCCGCTCGAAAGTCCCGAAGCATCAAAACTTACTTCATACACTCCCGCCTGTTTATATTCATTCACGAGCATCTTCATCTCTCTCCCCAATAAATCATATACAACTAACTTGACAAACTTTTGACTTGGAACTTGAAACTGAATTTTTGTAATTGAGTTAAACGGGTTTGGATAACTATTTATAATCTTTTCGTTTTCAATATTTATTTCTTCCGGTTGTATTATCTTTGTTACGTAATCCTGTCCGAATATTATCAGATTGTGTTTATATGGTTGTCCGGGTATACCTGTTCCCATCGAACCAAATATATCAGCTTTTCCATCCATATCAAGGTCCCAGATTACGGGATATTTCATTCCTGATGAATCGACTTCCTTAAAAGAAGAACAATACATATTATATTCATTTCCAATTATAGAAAAAGTTATAATATTTAGTTTTGGTATAGCATTAATAAATTTATATAACGAATACAAAATCGTATATTTCCCGTCAATACTTCCGCTGTCAATGCCGAAATTCGGAGCATTAAATAACCCCTCTGTTGTTCGCCACATTATCTGATATTTGTTTTCTCCCGGCTCTCCTGTATGTTTTATTACTCCTATCGCTCCGCTTCCGTAGGCATCACTGCAGGCTACTATCTCCGGCTTTCCGTCGTTATCGAAATCCTTTAACTTTGACCATCCTGTTCCCAGTTCCTGATTCGGAAATTCATAATACCTTGCTTCATATCCCGAGTTCGTTGCTATACCTGTTGAATCTATGTAATATAACGCTCCTGACGAATTGTCATCTCCCCATACTATCTCCTGCTTACCGTCTCCGTCTATATCGCCTACCTCTAAATCAAGACATGCAGAACCATAAAATCTCAGACCTGTATGAGGCCAGAAATAATATGCGTTAGAAATCTTTACTATATTGTAACACTGTACGTAAGAGTACGGTTCTCCGTCAGAATTTGTCCATAATCCTGCTCTGTGTAAACTGTCGTTTTTTAGTGTATCACATATTACCACATCTATTGAACTTATCGGTAATGCATTGTCAAACATCCGATAAACTCCGGGTGATATGCATTGTAGCATCGCTCCGTAATACTGATTAAACCTGTTTCCTATTACAAAACATTCATTTCTGCCGTCTCGGTCTAAGTCAGTTATATCCTTATAGACATTCCCCCAGCCCTTTGGTAATACCGTGTCCCAGTCTATTCTGTATTGATTTCCGGGTAAACATTCAAATACTACAAGATGGGTCGGTGTATTTATCTGTGATGATGTCCTGAATGTATATATCAATTCGTTCAATCCGTCTTTATCTATATCGCCTACAGTTGTATAATCGTTTATAAATCCTGTCGCAAATCGCTTCTTTTCTATAAACTCGTAATCATACACAAATACCCTTGAATCTTGCAGAAAATTATGCTCGGGAACTTTTATTTTTTTCAAAGTTGATGTCTCTTTTATTCCCGCCAGTCTTTCACCCTCAAGTCTCTCTTCTGTGCCGTCCATAAACTTTACTCTGAGTCCGTGTCTCTTTAATCCTATCGGTACGCCTTCATCAGCGAGGTATGATTCAATTTTTTTTACCTGCTTTTCTATCTTTATTTCGGATGTCTTTTGATAAAACCTGTTCCGTTGATTTGAATATATCGCTATTGTTCCTCTGCTCCTGTGATATACTGCAAAATCCCTGTATGCATCAAGACAGTCGAATCGTCCTATTGCTATCGTATCTGATAACCTGTCCTCGTTATTTAAATATATTATCTTCCACGGTTTGAACTTAACTCCGAAATATTCAGATGTGTAAACTTTGTCATTCCCCTTTTCATTAATTAGATTTCCTTTATTAATTTTTTCCTTATATCCCTTATGCTCTCCTTCTATCACAGTGTTTGTGGATATTAATAAAAATATTATTGCTAATAATAATTGTAATGCTTTTTCTTTCATGAATTTATTGTTGTCCCTGAATTCTGCATTACTCATTGCGAATTAATTCTCCTGCTATTATTATACACGTTATTAAAATTACTAAAATAAAAATTGTCTTTTTCATTTCCGTGAAATTATTTCATTAATATTAATTTTTTATAGATTGGAAACAGAGATATATTGATGTAATAAAAATATCTACAACTTTTCTGTGAAATGTTTAAAACATTTATTGAAGTGCAAAAAATTACTTTACAATTATGGATTCCGTAAATATTTAATATGGATTTCATTTCCCGTTCGGGAGAACAATTAACTACTAACACTAAAGATAATATTCCGAAGAATATTTTTCTCATTTTATGATGTTGCTTTAAAATTGAAAAAAATCAAATTCAATTTTACTTACCAAGACTCAATTATTATCAACGAATAATAAATTCTTCATTTATTCCGGAAGTATTCAAATTTTCAGCTTAATTAATATACAAAAAAAATAAAAATAAAAACAAGAAAAAATTTAGTATAATGAAAATTCGTGTTTATTAACCCGGATATGAAATTTATTTTATCATACAAAAATACACAGATTGAATTTAATCTTAATGTAAAAACCTGACAGCCGTTTTGTTCTGTCCGATACTACTCGGAGCGCGGTATCGAGGAGTGATAACCTGTAAATACCGAACAATAAACAGTCATACTGATTTTCACTGATTAATACATTAATATTTTTCTTTGCGTTCCGCCGCGGTGGACGAGAAATATTTCTTTGCGTGAATTTTTTTTGAATTCTAATTTTTTTTCTGTGTCTCTGTGTCTCTGTGTCTCTGCGAGAAATATTTATTTTTCCTTACAAAGTTTTTTGCGTGAAATGCAAAACAGTTTCAGACAAACAGGTCTATCTTCGAAAGGAATTCCTCCGGTGAGGTTCCGGAAAAGAATTTGAACTCCTTTATCAGGTGGGACTGGTCGTAAAAATTATACTTGCCTACTATTGACATCCAGTCAACTTCTTTCAATGTCCGCAGTTCGTTGTGAATGCTTTCGAACCTGACCATACGGGAATACAATTTCGGTGAGATGCCGAGTTCATCGTGAAATGTCCTCTGGATTTTTTTATAAATCCCTCCCGAATTGTCGCATACTTCTTTTACGGAAATTGTTCCTTTTCTTTGTGTAATTGCCTGAACAGCACCCGTTATCAGAATATCCAATGGTTTTCTCTCATTGAATAATTCAAGCAGCCAGTTTTCGATTATTAAAATTTTTTTGTCCGCATCGGATTCTTCAAATATTTTTTCTTCAATTTCCGGCAGCAAATTTCCCATAACGTCTTTTGCATAAACGGGTCTGTTCTTATACTGCAGTTCCTTATCAGGAATATTCAGAAGTTTGCTGAATCCAAGCGGCAGAAATCTTACTCCTATTATGTTGATATTTTTCCCGAATATAAAAGTCAGAGGTTCTCTTCTGATTCCCTGAATTAGGCTCTTTGTAATTTCCTGTTTCTTCTTTTTTTCGTCGAAGAAATAAAGATTTGAGGAAAAATTCAGCATTAAATCTGTTTTGCCGTCGGGTATTAGTTTACGTGCAATCTCACTTGAACTGCCTATATAAGCATATATGGATTCAACGTATTTTGAAAGCGGGAATGCGGGTTTTGAAAATCTTACTATCATTTTTAGTTTGATAAAAATATGAAATTAAATTTTCAGAATGAATGCAATCGGAGATAAATTTATTACCACTAAAAGCACTAAGATTCAATAAGAAAATAAGTAAAAAATTCTGAGCATCCTTCCCACCCAATTCTTTGTCTCTTTGCCTCATCGCGTGAAATCCAAACAAATGCTTTTTTTTCTCATTATCTCATTATCTCATTATCTCTTTGTCTCTTTTTCTCTGCGTCTCTTTCTCTCTGCGAGATATTTCCTTTGCGCTTTTTGCCTCTTTGCGTCTTTGCGTGAAATCCAAACAAATGCTTTTTTATCTCATTAACTCATTAACTCATTAACTCATTATCTCATTATCTCATTATCTCATTATCTCTTTATCTCATCATCTCTTTATCTCATTATCTCATTATCTCATCATCTCATTATCTCATTATCTCTTTATCTCTTTATCTCATTATCTCATTATCTCTTTATCTCATCATCTCATTATCTCATTAACTCATTAACTCATTATCTCATTATCTCATTGTCTCATTATCTCATTATCTCATCATCTCATTATCTCATTATCTCATTATCTCATTATCTCATTATCTCTTTATCTCATCATCTCATTATCTCATTATCTCTTTTTCTCTTTTTCTCTTTATCTCATTATCTCATTATCTCATTATCTCTTTATCTCTTTGCCTCTTTGCGACTTTGCGTGAAAATTTAAAACGTTCATTTCAATTTATGTCGGAACAGCCACGGAAATAAATCCGGCTCGCTGAATGCATTGTTCCAGCTGCCGTGTGCAACATCAGGATATAAAGTAAATTTCGGATTACCGCCTGCATTTTTAATTGCATCAATCATATTCACAGAGCGTGAAGGTAATACTACTTTATCGAGTTTTCCGTGAAAAGCCCATACAGGAATTTTTATAAGTTTTTTCGCCTGCTCTTCATCTCCGCCGCCGCAGATAGGAACAGCCGCTGCGAATTTATCAGGGTAGCGGCTGGTTAAATCCCATACTCCGAAACCTCCCATAGATAAACCCATTATATACAATCTTTCCGTATCAATGTTGTATGATGATATGATTTTGTCAATTAACGGCATCAGCAGTGTGAATGGTTTAGAAGGGGATTCGGGCATCTTATGTTTTTCAAGCGACCAGTCTGTTTCAACCCATCTGTATTCTTCCGGACACTGCGGCACTAAAACAAAAGCAGGATACTTCTTCATTGTTTCTTCTTCAGAAAAAACATCCCCGGCAAAATTAAGTTGTGATTCATTATCCTTTCCTCTTTCACCCGCTCCGTGTAAAAACGTAATCATCGGATATTTCAGTGAGGAATCATAATCCGGAGGAAAGAGCAATCTGAAAAGTAATGAATCGTTTTTTTCATCACGATAAATGCAGTACCTGAAATTGTCTGTATTATCCGGATTGTAAAATATAATGCTGTCCTTTGAGGATGAATAATTTATTTTTTCAGGTTGCTCATCGTTTGATTTTCCGTTGCATGAAACGAGAATAAACAAAATAAGAGAAATCAGATTTATTTTCATAACATCAAATTAACTAAATTAAAACAGTCAGTCAAATAAATTAAAAGACCCTGTTCAAGTTTTTACAACTTTTTTAAACATGGATTTGTGCTTAATAAATTTAGTCATTTGAAATAATCAAGCAAGTTGTTATTTTATATCAGGTTAATAAAAATATTCGGATTTTATTAATAAAATAAAATTTTATGAGGTTTAAAATGCTTGAATCAAATTACGAAGTGGAAAAAAACATATTTGCAAGGACTGTCAGCGCCTTTAAAAAAGAAAACCGGGATAATAAAAGGTATGCGTTAATAAGATTCCGTTTTGCAAATACGGTTATTTTACTGGTGCTGTTTTCGGTTTTTATTGTTTCAAATCTTTACAGGAACTCTTATGAAATTTTTCAGTTTGTGAAAACATTTTCCGAAGCGGCTATGGTAGGTGCGCTTGCAGACTGGTTTGCGGTAGTTGCACTGTTCAGGCATCCGCTTTCTCTGCCGATTCCTCATACCGCTATTATTCCCAAAAATAAAGATAAACTCGGAGAATCGCTGAAAGATTTTATCAAGACGGAATTTTTAAACAAGGATTCGCTTGATAAAAAATTTGAATCAACGAATCCGGCAAAACAGATTTCACTCTGGTTGTCTGCGGATAAAAACAGAAATTCAATAACGAATGTTACAAAAAAAATCCTGCCGGAAGTTTTTAAAATACTTCAGAGCGAAGATTTCACGAAATTCATTCTTCTGAATTTAAAAGAAGGCTTGAGGGGAATAAATCTGTCGGATATACTTGCAAATATTATCGAGGTAATGATTGGTAATAATAACCACCATAAAATCATAAAATCTGCTGTTAAAGAAATAAAATCCGCAATTAACAAAAACAGGGAATTTATTAAAGACAAAGTAACCGCGAGTACACCGTGGTGGACTTTCGGAATACTTGATAATAAGATTTATAATAGAATTATTGATTCAATATCGGATTTCCTCGATGAATTTGAGTCTGACACCGAGAACGAATTCAGGAAAGAAATTGACGCCAAAATCAAAAAACTTCTTGATGATTTAAAGAACGACAATGACCTGATAAGAAAAGTTGAAGAATTTAAAATTAATACGATTGAAAGCGAGCAGATATCGGGAACTATAGCATCGGTTATTAATAAGTTATCCGCTAAACTCAACAGCGACATAAACGACGATAAATCGGAATTAATCGAACTTATTGATAATACGCTGAAGAACTTTTCGAAAAATCTCGAAAGCAATCTTGAAATACAGGAAAAGATTAACAGATTTTTCAGGGAAACGGTGACAAAAGTTATTACGGATAATTCGGATAGTATAACCGGCATAATCTCGGATAAAGTAAGAGACTGGAAAGAGCAGGAGGTCACGGAAAAACTTGAGGTGCTCGTCGGTAAAGACCTCCAGTATATCCGCGTTAACGGAGCAATTGCGGGAGGCATAATCGGGATTCTGATTTTTGCCATAAGTAAGATAATTAGTCAGTAATCCTCATCCCATGAGCGGAGCTCATCGGATGAGGAAATCAAGTTTGGAGTCAGACCTCATCCCATGAGCGGAGCTCATCGGATGAGGAAAATAGTCTCATTACCGATATATTGCTTGTCAATGGCAACTATTATATGCGTTAAATTGTTTTATAATATGAACTTAAAAAAATAAAAAATGAAAAAATTATATTTATCAATCGTCTTATTAATTCTGACTTTTTCCTTTGCAAATGCACAGGATAAAAATGAAATGTTTATGGAATGCGTCAGCAAATTCGGATTTGATGAAACCGTTAATAAATTATCTGAAGTTGCAGGCGCAAAAGGCTGGAAAGTCCTGATTACACATAATCTTCAGGAGTCTCTGAAGAAAAACGGATACGAAGTATTACCCGTGAATGTGATGGAAATATGTAATCCGAAATATTCAGCGAGACTGCTTGAACTCGACAACGAAAGAATTTATTCGAACCTGATGCCGTGCAGGATTTCGGTTTATGAAAAATCGGATGGAAAAACATACATATCGAGAATGAATTCAGGATTGCTTGCCGGACAAATCGGCGGAATCGTCGAGGAGGTAATGAATTTAGCGACGAATGATATGGAAGAAATGATTAAGTTTGTAGTGGAATAAAATAAAAAAGATTCTGAAATGAAAAACTTTTTCAGATTAATAATCAGCATATTAATCTGCCAGTCTGCAGGAATAATCGGTTCATTTTTCACCGTTTCTTCCGTTGGCGGCTGGTATCAGACACTAAATAAACCTTCATTCAATCCGCCGGGATATATTTTCGGACCCGTGTGGATTACTTTGTATCTGTTAATGGGAATATCCCTTTATCTGATATGGAATAAAAAAGATATAGCAAACATAAAATTTCCTGTAATATTATTTTCCGTACAGTTGTTTTTTAATACAATCTGGTCAATTATATTTTTCGGATTGCAAAATCCTTTGGTTGCATTTTTTGATATTTTATTGCTTCTGATTTTTTTAATATTAACCGTTATAAGTTTTTATAAGGTATCAAAACCTGCCTCTTTACTGTTAATTCCTTATTTATTGTGGGTTTCGTTTGCGACAATACTGAATTATTCTATTGTTAAGTTAAACTGATTTTTTTTATAGTCAAAATATAATCAGAAAAATATCCGGTCAAACGGATACAGAATTTTAATATTATCCCCAAAATCCCAAATCCATAATTTTTAATTCATAACCCGGTCAAGCCGGAACCAAAATTATTTTATTTCTTTTTTACTCATCCGATGAACTTGTTCATCGGATGAGTATAAATTCCTTAATCTTTTAAATCTGCGCCTATCTGTTTAATCTGTGTCATCAGCGTGCCAAATTCGTAATGTTTGCCTCGTCACTTTTTTCTTGCCATTTTGCACAGAATTTGAAAACTAATGGAATAACTCATAATTATTCGTTGCGTCCTTCGCGCCTTTTCTTTTTTACTCATCCGATGAACAAGTTCAATCATCCAATCAATCAATCATTCAATCAGTCAATCATCCAATCAGTCAAACTCATTCAATCAACCAATCAATCAATCAACACATTACAGATACACCCTCTGCACCCTGTCTGCAACGGCGCATATAACTTCGTAAGGAATGGTTTTTAGGATTTTTGCGATTTTATCGGCACCGAGATATTCACCGTTTTCACTGCCGACTATTAAAACATCATCACCGATTTTCACGTCTGTCTTCACCCCGAGATTCACCATCAGCCAGTCCATTGTAATTGCACCTACAATCGGATAATATTTTTTATTAATACCGACCTTACCGATATTTGAAAGCGAGCGCCAGATACCGTCTCCGTATCCGACGGGAACTGAACCGATAAAAGTTTTTTTCTTTGTAAAATATTTTCTGCCGTAGGAAATGCTTGTATCGGCGTCAAGCCTTTTTATATATGTGATTTTGGATTTCAGGTTCATAATAGGTTTCAGGTCTATTATCCGTCTGATTTTTTCCGAGGGGTAGTAACCGTAAAGTAGCAATCCCGGTCGTACCATATCGAATAGCGATTCCTTCAGATTCAGAATAGCCCCGCTGTTTGCTGCATGAACAATTGGGAACTCCATTCCCGATTTTTTCAGTTCGTTTAGAAGTTTTATGAATTTGTGAAGTTGGTACACGGCGAATTTTGTATCCTGTTCTTCGGCAGTAGCAAAATGAGTGTAAATACCTCCAACTTCGAGATTCTTAAACTTAAATACCTGTTCAATATTATTTAATGCACGACCGGCATCAAATCCGATGCGGCGCATACCGGTATCAATTTTTATATGAACTCTGAATTTTTTTCGTGATTTTCCGCTGTAATAATCAAGGAATCTTGCGGTTTCAAGCGATGCAACCGTTGCAATGAGATTATTGTTCTGCAGTCTTGCCACGTATGTTTCAGGTTTCAATTTGGAATGTATTAATGTGCCGAATACAAGGATATTTGCATCGGGAATTATCGAACGTAGTTTAATAGCCTCGTCGTAATTTGCAACTCCGAGAAAATCCGTACCGAGAGATATTAATTTGCTGCTGATCTCGCGTATGCCGTGTCCGTATGCATTTGCCTTTACTACACCGCAGATTTTGATTCTTTTCCCGGGACTGATTTTGTCGAGATATTCCCTGATACCGTTGTAGTTATGCTCTAATTTCGAAAATGATATTTCTGCTCTTGTCGGATTCATATTCCAGTTTCAAATATCGCATAAATCCATAAAATATAATATGCAAAATTTGATTGATTGAATGATTGGATGATTAAATGATTGGATGATTGAAAAACTTTAAATTCTTAATGAACTTGATAAACTTAATAAACTTTGAAAATTGAATTTGCAATAATAAATCTGTATTTTTAATAATCAAATTTCATCTTATGCCGAAATTAACTGATATAAAGAATTTCAATGTTGAAAAAACCTTGGGAGATGTTCTTCCGGATATTTTTATTCTTTTCTATAACGATTTAAAAAAGAATCTGATTAAACTTCACAGGAAATACACAACGGATAATCTGCACGATACGAGAGTTACTGCGAGAAGGATGGAATCATTATTTATTGGTTATGAAGATGTGCTTAAATCCGGGTTGAAAAAGAAATCAGTTGATGAATATGAAAAAATAATAAAACTGATAAAAAGAATTATTAAACTTTTCGGTCAACCGAGGGAGATACAGGTCCTTTTTGATATAGTCAGGAATTACAATAAAAATAACAGGGATGAAAAACTTGCTTCGAAATTGTTTTACTCGGATTTAAGGATTAACAGGGTTAAATTTATTGATGATTTGTATTCATCGAAGGAATTTAAAAAATCTTTGAAATCCGTTGAAAAAATTCCGGAATATATATCTGATTTTATATGTGGAAACTTACCCTCTACTATATTTATGATTCCCTTCAGGGAACATTATTCGCATCTGATAAATAAAATGAAATTCAGACTTTTTTCGGATTTGGCAGGGATAGATTCAATTGATTCGGAACTTCTTCATCGCATAAGAATAGAGACGAAACCTCTGAGATATCTGCTTGATATGTGTGTGGGACTGCTTGGTGAGGAATTCGGTAATTTCCGTTCTTTAATAAAAGTGCTGGTAGAGAAAATCGGTGAATATCACGATGTGGACGTGGTTCAGCAGAAAGCATTCTCGCATTTTATAAATTTTAAGAAAACACAGTCAGAATCGGCAAATCAGTTCGTGGATTATCTGAATTACCTCGAGCAGGAGAAAATAAAACACAAGGTGGAAATTATCCGCATCGCAAAACAGTTAATTTCTGAAAAAGCAACACAATAATAAATTTTAAAAACAGTTTTGCAGTTCTTTAACACTAAAAACCCCAAAAAAAACTAAGGTCACAGAATATAATTATTGGATTACTGAATGATTGAATGATTGAATGATTGAATGATTACATTTTCCCGTTCTCTTTCTCCTGTCTTCTATCTCCTGTCTCCTGCCTTCTGTCTCCTGTCTCTTGTCTCCTGTCTTCTGTCTTCTGCCTTCTGTATTCAGTCTCCTGCCTTCTGTCTCCTGCCTACTATAGATTTATTATTAATATACTTTATTGTTTTTTATATTAAAAGTATATTTAGGCATGCCAAAGTTATATATAATATCGGGATGTAACGGAGCCGGTAAAACAACAACTTCATTTACTCTTTTACCTGAATTACTGAATTGTGAAAATTTTGTAAATGCTGATTCAATTGCATATGGCTTATCCCCATTAAATCCGGGTATCGCCGATTTCCAGGCAGGGAAATTAATGCTAAAAAGAATAAGACATTTAATTAAATTACGTTATACATTTGCAATTGAGACAACTTTAACTACATTGAGTTATAAAGAAATGATAAAAGATGCTAAGAATAATGGCTATAAAGTAATATTATTATATATCTGGCTTGACGATTATAAGTTAGCAGTTAATCGAGTTAAAGAAAGAAGTTTGAAAGGAGGACATTCGGTACCTGTGAATATTGTTAAAAGAAGATATTATAAAGGCATTTTTAATTTATTTGATAAATTCATTTATTTATCCGACAATTGGTATATTTTCGATAATTCAGATATATCTCCTATATTAGTTGCATCAGGTGGAGTAAACATCAATAAATATATTAATAATGAAAAAGTTTTTAACAGAATAAATAACATATATGACAAAATTAGAAGAACATAAAGAATTAGAAAAGAAAATTGTTAAAGGATTTAAGTTAGCCCATAAAAAAATGATTAAGGAAAAAATAAAAAATGACGAATATGTAATTGTTTCTATAAATGGCAAAATCGTCAGGAAAAAAGCGAGGGATATATTCGGTAAAAATGTAAAAAATAAATAATTTATTCAACAATAAGAAAACCGAAGAAAAACCTAAGTTCACAAAATAATTTAATTATTGTATGATTGGATGATTGATTGATTGTATGATTGGATGGTTGATTACATTTTCCCGTTCTCTGTCTCCTTCCTCCTGTCTCCCGTCTCCCGTCTCCTGTCTTCTGTCTTCTGTCTCCTGTCTCCTTCCTCCTGTCTCCTTCCTCCTGTCTCCCGTCTCCCGTCTCCTTCCTCCTGTCTTCTATCTTCTGTCTCCTGTCTCCTGTCTCCTGATTTCTGTCTCCTGTCTCCTGTCTCCTTCCTCCTGATTTCTGAATTAACATTTAAATTGAGCGTCTGATTTAATATATTTGTAAAATTAATTTTATACATAATGAAATACTTATATCTTTCTTTATTGGTACTGGGTTTATTAGCAGGGAATATTTATTCACAGGACCTGCCGAAAGGATTAACACCCGAAGAGTCGGCGATTTATGATTCATATATTAAGTCTTATGTACCCCCTATGACGGGTGATGATTTAAATCCTCCGTATTCACCTTCAAGAACTATGGCGGAATGGGAAGAGTTTTCGGCTGTTCAGATAACATGGACAAGTTACACGCAGATACTCGCACAGATGGTTGATTACATTCAGGATGAATGTCTGGTGCTGATTGTTTGCTCCGATTCTAACAGTGTTAAAAATACACTGTCCTCATACGGAGTTCCTCATATTAATCTTAGATTTCTTTATGCACCGTATAATTCAGTCTGGTGCCGTGACTACGGCGGCTGGACAATTTATACGAATGATATAGACAGTTCCAGAATGATTGACTGGGTTTATAACCGTCCGAGGCCTCAGGATGATAATATTCCGACATACGTTGCAAGTTATTTCGGTTTGATGCTTCATCAGATGACGCAGAATCCGAACAGAATAGTTGCGACAGGCGGGAACTTTATGGTTGACGGTTTCGGTACGGCGTTTTCTTCCAAATTGATTCTGAATGAAAATTCCGGACTGACAAATGCTCAGATTGATACAATGTTCAGAAAATATATGGGTGTAAAGAAATATATCAAAATGGAAACGCTTCCCTATGACGGAATTCATCACATCGATATGCATATGAAACTGCTTGATGAAGAGACTTTAATGGTAGGACAATATCCGACGGGAGTTGCCGACGGTCCGCAGATTGAATTAAATCTGCAGTATATATTGAATAATTATCAAACGTGCTATAATAGACCTTATAAAGTAGTCAGAATTCCGATGCCGCCGAGTTCTACAGGACAATATCCCCCGAGTTCTAACTATTATACTTATACAAATTCTCTTATTGTTAATAAAACCGTTCTTGTTCCGATTTATAATTTTTCACAGGATACTACCGCATTGAGAATTTACCGTGAAGCAATGCCGGGATACAGAGTCGTTGGAATTAACTGTAATGCAAGCATACCTTCAAGCGGTGCTATTCATTGCATTTCGAAAGAAATCGGCGTAACTGACCCGATCTTGTTCTGGCATCCTTCAATCAGAACTGCAACTACCGCAATGTCTAATTACGAAGTGAAAGCGGTAATTAAAACAAAGACGGGAGTCGCAAACGCAAAAGTTTACTGGACAACCGATACAACACAGGCTTTCCAGCAGTTGAATATGACGCTCGTAAGCGATACGTTCAAAGCCTATATACCGTCTCAGCCCGTTAATACAAAAGTATATTATTACATTTCCGCAACATCGAACGGTTCAAAAACAATCACCAAACCTCTGACCGCTCCTTCAGGCAATTACAGATTTACGGTTACCGTTCCGACTAATATTACCGGAAATGAAATAACACCGGATAAATTTGCACTTGAGCAGAATTATCCGAACCCCTTCAATTCAATGACAAATGTTAAATTTTCTGTCCCCCTTTGGAGGGGAGTAGGGGGGAGGAATATTTCAATAAAGGTATTCGATTTACTCGGCAGGGAAGTAGCCACTCTGGTCAACGAAAAACTGAATCCGGGAATATATAAAGTAAGATTCGATGCGGGCATTCTCCCAAGCGGAATTTATTTCTATAAACTTGAGGCAGGAGAGTTCACGGATATTAAAAAGATGATTATTTTGAAATAGCAGAATACAGAATTTAAGAACAGAATTTAGTATTAGAATTTATTATATATTTCTTTTTTATTCTTGATTATTAAGTATCTCTGCTTGAAATATTTCTTAGTGCTCTGAGTGTGCTTAGTGGTTAAAAGCAGAAGACAGTCATAGAATTTAGCAATAGAAGTTTTTTTCACCACAAAAGATACCGGGTATATTGAGAAAATCAGTTCGGAATATTTTTTCTTTGTGATTTGAGGTACTTAGTGGTCAAAAGCAACAAAGAAAAATTATAAAATTAAAAATATACAAATGAAAACCAAACTTACACTTTTTATCGTTTTATTCTTAATTATCGGTGTATCTTTCTCTCAGGTAACGAGAATAGTACTATTCGAAGAAGGCACGAATGCATCCTGCAACCCTTGTGCGGCAAATAATCCAATACTCGATGCATTTCTGAATGCAAACACTGCGACGACTCAGGCAATTAAGTATCATGCAAGTTGGCCCGGCTACGACCCTATGTATCAGGCGAATCCGACTCAAAACACCGAGCGTATTGTTAATTATTATAATATGAATGCAACTGGTGTTCCTTACTGCAACTGTGACGGAATCATACAGGATATCTGGCCCTTTTCCACAACAGCGTTTACAAATGCAATGAATCAGCGTCTTGCTGTTCCGTCTTTAATCGCAATTACGGTTACAGACCAGAGAGTACCCGGCGACTCTGTTAAATCCACTATAGTATTAAACGTTGTAAATAATCTCCCGGCAGGAAATTATAAACTGAGAGTTATGGCAATCGAAGGCGTAATCATATACACAACTCCTCCCGGGTCAAACGGAGAGTCGGTATTTAAACAGGTATTCAGAAGAGCATACCCCAATACAACAGGCGTTGATATCCCGACTACAACAGGGACATACTCATACACTTATACTTATAAAAGAGAAACCGCATGGGTGGATACTTCGATTTATACCGTTGCCTTCGTGCAGAATGATGTCAATAAAGAAGTAATAAACTCTGCAAGAGGACATTATACAGCAACATCAATTGGAAAAAATAACGAAGGAATCCCTTCGGGTTTTGCGTTATACCGGAATTATCCGAATCCGTTCAATCCTGTAACGACTATTTCATTCGACGTTCCGAAATCCGGAATAGTAAAATTAAAAGTGT
Source organism: Ignavibacteria bacterium (assembly GCA_016929695.1). Classification (GTDB taxonomy): domain Bacteria; phylum Bacteroidota; class Ignavibacteria; order Tepidaquicellales; family Tepidaquicellaceae; genus Tepidaquicella. The sequence goes on along the minus strand of JAFGII010000037.1, from coordinate 1,820 downwards.
ATGATGTTCTCGGAAATATGGTGGCATCTCTTGCAGACGGCGTCCTGGCTGCGGGTTCTTATAAAACGGAATTCAACGGTGCAAATCTTGCAAGTGGTGTGTATTTCTATAAACTGCAGACCGAATCGTTCAGTGACACGAAACGTATGATGCTCGTCAAGTAACAAAATTCAGTCATAGAATTTAGTCATAGAAGTTTTTAATTCATAACCCGGACAAGCCGGAACTAAAATATTTTTCCGTTCCGGAGAGTCTCCCGAGTTCGCCCTTGCGAACGAGGGGACTCTCGGAACATAACACCTTTGCCAAAATTCTTTGCCGTTTTACGCATAATTTCGGAACTAAAGGAATAATTAAAGCAGGAGACAGTTATTGTAATTTATGCAGGTATTTTTCGATGAATTCAATTATACCGCAAACCTTAATGTCTTTATTTAAAGGATAATCGAATGAGCCCGGAACAATTATAAAATTTTGTTTTGCTTTAAAAAGATTCACTGAATAATAATATCCCTTTGATAAACTGAATACTGACGAGGATTTTATTTCTAAGGTTGCAATAACTTTATTTGATTTTACAAGCAATAAATCAATTTCCGCCCCGTCCTGCGTCCGGAAGAAAAATATATTAATACTTTGATTTTTTTTGTTAAGTATTTGTTCTACTATATATCCTTCCCACGACCTGCCTCTGAATAAACTTGAAAGTAAATTATTAATGCTTGAAATTTCAAGTAACCCGTGCAGAATACCCGAATCACGAAAATATATTTTATGTGATTTAGTAATCCTTTTTCTCAAATTTGTATGGTATGGGGATAATCTTAAAACTAAAAATGATGTTTCTAAAAAGTCTAAATATTTGTTGATTGTTGGTATGGAAATATTTATGGATTTTGAAAGCATAGCAATATTCAACAGATTACCATGATTATGTGCAAGCATTATTAAAAAATTCCGTAGCGTATTTGGTGATTGACTTACTCCGAACTGTAAAAAATCTCGTTGCAGATATGTTTTTATGAAATTATTAAGCCAGAAAAACGAGTCACTATTAGATTTTGCAAGCAAAGATAACGGATAACCTCCTCTCATCCAGTGACTATTAATGCTGTATTTTGTTTTAATTTCATCAATGGAGAATGCCGACATCTCGATATATGCTATCCTTCCTGCTAAAGATTCGGATGAGTGTCTAAGCATTAAGGGATTTGCCGAACCCAATATAATGAATCTGCCGTTTCTTTTTTTCCTGTCCACAAGACTTCTGAGTAGGGGGAATAATTCAGGCATAATTTGAATTTCGTCAATAATTACGCATTTGGTTACATATTCCGATAAGAAAAGTTCGGGGTCAGATAATTTCCTTAAATCGGATATTGATTCCAGATCTAAATATAGCGCCGGTTTATCGATTTTTTTTATAATGCTCTTTACTAGTGTGGTCTTTCCGCACTGTCTGGGACCTATTATTCCTGTAATAGGAAATTTATTTATCGTATTTAATATGGTATTTTCAACTGCCCGTTTAATCATATACAAAAATAAACCCTGCAAATCATAAATTCAACTTATAAAATTGCAGGGTTAAAAATCAGAGATCGGGGGACATAAATTGGTATTCAAATATAATAACGGAAATTAGTTATAGAAGTTAGTCATAGCAGTCTTCTTATTTGAGATTATATATTTTCTCTGCGTCTCCGCGCGAAATTTTTCTTTGCATCTTTGCGCCTTTGGTGCGTCACGAAGCGTTCAGGTGCAAGTCAGTGAAAATCTGACATAACTAATTTGTCATTCAGTTATAAGTGACAAAGACA
>JAFGII010000036.1 GCA_016929695.1 Ignavibacteria bacterium | reverse complement strand
CGTTGAATTACATTTCCAATTAATATATATTTGTATTTCCTGCTGGCATAGCTCAGTTGGTAGAGCAGTTGATTTGTAATCAACCGGTCGGGGGTTCAAGTCCCTCTGCCAGCTCCAATGTAAAACCCGGAAGCAGAACATACAGAATTGTTTTCGGGTTTTGGGGATTTAGCTCAGCTGGTAGAGCGTCTGAATGGCATTCAGAAGGTCAGGGGTTCGACTCCCCTAATCTCCACGATTAAGTCCGGGTAATTTTCTTAACCGGGCTTTTTTTTGCTTCGCAAAAAAATTTAAATATTGCCGGAAAGACTACTAAAACAGAGATGAAAGGCGAATTAAGATTTAGAATTTTTATTATTATTCTCACGACTATAGCATCTTTTATGACTGCCTTTATGGGCTCGGCACTCAATATAGCATTACCCATTATCGGTAAGGAATACAGCCTCGGAGCGGTTTTATTAAGCTGGCTTGCAACTGCTTATCTTATAACAACAGCAGTATTATTAATCCCGGCAGGAAAACTTTCCGATATATTCGGCAGAGCGAAATTTCTTAAAATCGGTGTTACGGTTTTTTCCGCAGGTACAATTTTATGCACATTATCAGTGACAGGTACAACATTCCTTATTTTTCGATTGATTCAGGGAGTCGGAGCAGCAATGATGTTTACTACATCAACTGCTATTCTGGTTTCAGCATTTCCGGCAAATAAAAGGGGCAAAGTAATCGGAATTAACACTACTGCCGTATATATAGGATTATCTTCCGGACCTTTTTTCGGAGGCATAATCACTCAATATCTCGGTTGGAAATATATATTTTATTTTTCTTTCCTGTTGGGGATTACTGTTTCGGTTTTACTATTAGTCTGTCTAAAATCAGAATGGAGAGAAGCGAAAGATGAAAGTTTCGATTTCCAAGGAAGTATAATATATGTTGTTTCCATGATTTCAGTTATGCTCGGGATGACGTTTATTCCTTCGGTTTACGGAATTCTTTTGTTTCTATTCGGATTAATTATGCTCTATTATTTTTACAAATTCGAAAAAGAAAAAAATCATCCGCTTTTTAATGTAAAGGTATTCAGACATAACAGAACATTCGTGTTCTCAAATTTAGCTGCATTAATTAATTACAGTGCAACATTCGCGATTGGATTTATATTGAGTTTGTATCTGCAAAGTGTAAAAGGATTGTCATCTCAGGATGCGGGTTTTATTCTTATGACACAACCTGTAGTAATGGCATTGTTCTCCACATTTGCAGGAAGAATGTCGGATAAAATCGAACCACAAATCGTAGCTTCCGTCGGTATGGGATTGCTGACTGTCTGTCTGATTGTTTTTATATTTATCAGTCCGGATTTCGGTAATGTTTTCATTGTTGTGAATCTTGCATTTATTGGACTCGGATTTGCCCTGTTCTCCTCCCCTAATTCAAATGCCGTTATGAGTTCTGTAGAAAAAAAGTATTACGGCGTTGCATCGTCAACACTTTCCTCTATGCGGATGGTAGGTCAGATGTTCAGTATGGGAATTGTGATTGTTATTATATCAATGTTTATCGGTAAAGCAGAAATTACAATTGAAAATCAGGAGTTCTTTATTGGCAGTGTCAGAATCATATTTTTGATTTTCAGCATACTCTGCTTCATTGGAATTTTTGCATCGCTGTCGAGGGGGAAGATTCATGGAAGTTAATATTAAATTTTGAAGAAATTATTAGTGCATTTTATTAAATGCAGAATTTTTATAAAAATCCACAACCCTATTAAAAGAAGAAAAGTAAAACCTACTCATACTCAAAAATTAGACTAAATTTTTTCAAAGTGTATCTTTAACTTAAAACAAATATTAAATTTAATGATGAACTCTCATTAATTTTTGTTTGACTTCGTTTACGTTTTCTTTGTTGACCAAAACGAGGAGGGTATCTCCTTCTTCAAGTGTAGTACTGCCGCTGGGGACAACATATTCGCCATTGCGTGTTATCAGAACAATGAGGGATTCTTCGGGGAGACTTATATCGGCAAGTGGTTTTCCGATGATTTCAGATTTGTACGGTATTATTAAATCTATCATTTCTTTATTTATCTGCACACGGGACGACATCTTGATAGGTATTATTTCCTCCTCGGGTTCAGGTTCTTCGAGTTTAAATACTTTTGCCATCAAAGGAATTGACCAGCCCTGAAGTAATGCTGATGAAAGCGTTATAAAAAATACAAGATTAAATATGTTGTATCCGCCCTGTATTCCGTATATTATTGGGAACGTTGAGAGTATTATCGGAACCGCTCCTTTTAATCCAACCCAGGACAAAAAGAATTTTTCCTTGATGCTAAATTTGGATTTGATGAGCGATATAAAAACACTAATCGGTCGAGCGGCAAAGATCAGAAAACCTGAAATAATTAATCCTGTACTTGTAACCGGTAATAATTCTGAAGGGTCGGAAAGCAATCCCAGTGCAAGAAACATGACAATCTGGCTTAGCAATGCAATACCCTCAAAGAATCTGATAGTCGAACGTTTTTGAATAAAATCCGAGTTGCCAATTATTATTGCCGAAATATATACGGCAAGCATTCCGCTTCCTTTTAAAAGTGTGGTTATAGCATAAATAAGTAATGCAAATGCGATTGCAAACACCACATATAAGCTGTCATTTCCGAATTTTAGCTTGTTAAATAACTTCACCATTAATTTCCCCGATATAACCGCTATTATTCCGCCAATCCCGAATTGCATTATTAAACTCAGAACTGCAGAGAATGTAGATGGTACACCGGAAATAATTGCTTCAATAATTAATACCGTAAGAAATATAGCCATCGGGTCATTACTTCCTGATTCAAGTTCGAGCAGCGGTCTCACGCATCCTTTCAAGCGAGTATTTTTCGCCCGTAAAGTAGAAAATACGGCAGCAACATCGGTTGAGGATATAATTGCACCGAGAAGAAAACTTTCGATTAATCCGAATCCAAAAAAATAATTGCAGAAAAACCCGACACTGATTGTTACCATAACAACCCCAAGTGTTGATAAACTCAATCCGCTCCAAAAAACCGTCTTAACAGATTTCCATTTCGTATCGAGTCCACCAGAGAATAAAATAAATACAAGAGCAATAAGACCGATTGATTTTGTTAATTCATAATCATTGAATTCTATTTGTCCGGGACCATCAGAACCTGCTATCATTCCCATTACTAAGAATAGTACGAGAGACGGAACACCGAAGTTATCGGATAACTTTGTTAAGAATATGCTAATTAATATTAATAATGATATTACCAGTAATATAAATTCTAATGACAGCACTTGTTTTCCTGTTGTTAATTATTATAATATAATTAAGTTAGTGAAGTTTTTCAAGTTCTTCAATATTATCAAGATTACAGAAGAGAACCGTTTTTTTGTACATAAATTATGTGGATTAAACAGATTTTAAAACGTTTCTAATACGAAGCCCGGGAATGAGAAATTCTGTTAGTGTTTGGAAATAAGTTTATCTATGGAAATCCGGAAACAAGAATATCTGTTTAGATTTAGGAAAGGGTATATTTGTTTCGATTCGAGAACGAGAATAAACTCATTCATTCAAGCATTCAATCATCCAAAAACTATTCGTTAACAAATTTTGAAAGATTTATTACTCTGCTTATCAGTGTCAGATAAGGAATTCCCATTTGCTGACTTGAGGTAACAACTGTTCCCAATATTAAATTTTCCGTTGTGCTGACAAAATTTTTCTTGTAATTAACAACCCATAAATCATTTGGAAATCCTGTTAATGATGTTATATAAGCCGGTAAATTTAATGTTCCAAGTGCGGGCATTAAAAACATATTTACTGTTTTTGTTGCTCCTGATACATTATTAGTAAAGAAATAATTGCCGTTTTGAGTACTGCTCGAAGGAACAAAAGATGAATTGAACTTAATAATGGGGTTTGAAGTATTTGCAAAGTCGAGTGATACATCACTGTCAACTAACTGATTCGTTGATGTAGTAATATTGAAATTCGAATTATTTATGAGAGCCAGTGCACCGGAAACAATATTTCTCGCAGAAGTATCGGCAATTAATCCGAGTAGTGTATTAAGATTAAATATTTTTGTTAATTCTATGCAGTCACTTGCACCGGGTGTCGGATTTGGAGTATAAACTGCCAGAGTATCCGTTCCGGGTTTTTTAAATACATATATCCACGCTCCGAGTGAATTTGGGTCTGAAAGTGCAGATATTATTGAAATATCGGTTTTCCCTTTATCCAGACCTTCAAATAAAACATTCTGTCCAAGAACTAGAACAAGTTTCGTGCTATCACCATATTTCCTTATTGCCTGTGCATTAGCAGAATCAAGTCTCTCTTTTGCAGTCACTTTATTTTCCAGTAACTGTGTTATTACCTTTGCAGGATCGCTGCAGGATAAAAATGCGGCTGATACAGTAATCAGTAATATGAGCAGAACTAATAATTTTATTTTCATAATGATTTTAGTTTTATTTATTATACTTAAATATTTTGCACTCGTTCCCGAATTCTCCACTTCCCGCTTCAAAAAATCAGACATTAAAAATTTATGCCGTAAATAATAGATACATTAAACTGGAAAAGTGAAATATTCCTGTCCTTACCCACAGGATGATTTAGATCTATTCCGTCAAACAGCGGGTCAGTTCCGTCATTCAGTGAATTGTATGTGTCAATTCTGCAATTTCCCACTTCGTAAGATTTTCTTAAAAAATTCAAAATACTATACCTCAAACTAAAATCAAGATTGAATTTTTTCAATTTAATCTCTGCACCCGCTCCTATACCAAATCCTGTTCTGGAAGTTGAAACCATATTGTAAAATCCATCCTGCTCATCAGATATATCTTTTAATTCCGTAGAACCTGAAAAAACAGAATATATAAATAAAATATCAATATGCGGTTTAACACGTAAACTTGGTAAAACAAGCATATATTCAGGTCCTATGCCAAATTCCGATACATATTTTTTAGTTTCAATATAACCTTTATTTGGTAATGCATCCCCCGAACCCTTGAATAAGGAATATCTAAAATAACCTTTGACATTTACAACCGGTGTAACTAATCTTGCCTCTGCTCCGAAATTCGGTCCTAATTTCAAACCGTATTTCTGCCCGCCATAATAATCCTTTGAATTACCTCCAAAATCACCGGTCGGTAATGATATTCCCGCTGACGGTCCGAAATATAAAAACTGAGAAAAAGAATTTTGAGAGAAAAATATAATTATTAATATTAAAATGGAGAGACGTAATAAATTTATCATAAGCAGGATTTTATTTATTTGTCTAATTAAAGCGAATGAACTTAAACTAAATTTTTTACAATTTTGCGAATAAGATTATATTAATCAAGGCATAACAGGATTTAGGCAATAGTGATTATGTTACTTCTTCCCGCATTTCTTTACCCCCGGTTCTTATTATTTACCTTCGGAATAAAAATTTTCATTTGACATTTAAAAACGTTTCCCGTATATTTTCTTTAGTATTTGTAATCCTATGGAAGAAACAAAAAATCCCGATATCGTCAGATCAAATACGGTATTTGATAAAATCAAATCAAAATTATATTTTTTTTTCTATCCTAAATATATTCAGGTTATAAAGGGATTTCCGGACTGGTCGGCATATTACAAACAGATTAATACAGATATCTGGCTGAGATTCAGACCTGAAATCGATGTTAAAAGAAATATCATCTACACGAAGTATTATCCTTTCAGAATTAAAGAAAAATTTTTTGAATATTACGACAGGCTTTTTGAACGTTACTATACAAAACAAATCAAGATACCCTTTGGCGAAACTAAAGAACACATTACCGGATACACGGAATTTTTTAATTTAATACCAAAGGAAATCAGGGGAGTTGCTTCAAAGTTCCTTTTCAGGCAATGGTCAGTTATTTCCGTCTGCAAATCTGTTTGGGAATTCCCTGATTTAATATTAAGTAATCCGGCTCTGGCTTTTTCTCTCGCAAACTGTTGGGTTTACAACAAAAACATTAAGAGCGGAAGACAAATATCATACATAAAAAGGCACATTCACAAAAAGCAAAGACGTTTACTCGGTTTCATAGGATTTCCCGAAGAGGAAACTTATGTTAAACTTTTAAAAAAAATTGACCCTATTGGCATCTCTGGTCTTAGTATGCTTAAGTTCAGGGAAAATTTACTGAACTCGGCACACTCAAAAAGAATAAAAAAACTGTCAGCGCATATTAAGAAGTTAAACCCGGTAATTTTCAGAATTTTCTCCGATTCTTACGTACTACCGCTGCTTTCAAACAGAGACCTTATGAAATTATCGGAAAAAAATTATTTTATCTATGATGATTATTTCTACATAAAGAAAATTTCATATTATTATAACCTTCTGTATAAATCGCTCCCTTCATCATTTCCGATTGATATGTTAAAAGAATATTCGGAAGAACTTGAAGAAACATATTACTTCAACCCTGAAAGGGCAATTAACTTACAACTCCCACAGCCGCCTTTTATAGGGAACAGGTACATTCGCCCGTTGAAAACGATTAACGATATTTATGACTGGGCAGATTTACAGGAAAACTGCATTGTAAAATATATATATTGTATTTATTTCAGACTTTCTTATCTGTACCGAATTGAATACGAAGGCGAAACAGCAACATTTGAAATCCTGATTGAAAGTTCGGAATACCATATGGGTGATATACTTGGATTAAAAAATAAACCTGTTTCACGAAATTTGAGACAAATTGTTTTGGAATGGTTCTACAAAAAAACGAAAGGAATAAAAAAATATAAATACTGCAGTGCATCCTGATTCAGATTTTATTTATACCTGCAGCAAAATTCAAATTTAAAATACTGTCCGGAGATAATGTACAGAATTGTTTTTTTCAAAAAGAAATGGAATTTCAAATATTTTATAATTAAATTTATTTTTTGAAGTATAATTGATAAAAAAATGAAATGTTTTTATGACATATCAAACATTAAATCAGATGATATTTTCGAGTATCCTGAAGCATTTGCAAGATTTTATGATTTAATTTATGAAAAGATTGATACAGATCTGAGCAAAGATGTTTATCTTAATGAAATAAGAAAAACAAAAGGAACTATTCTGGATGCCGGAGCAGGAACTGGAAGTATTTTCATAGAAGTTTTCAAAGAAGGAGCAGATATATACGGACTGGATGTAAGTAAAAATATGCTCGATGTTCTGAGAAAAAAACTGCCGGGTGAACATCAGAACAGAATCCTTCTTAAAGATATTAGAAAAATGAATCTGGGAATGGAATTTGATTTAATTATTGCACCGTTCAGGGTTTTTCAGCATATTTTAAAAACCGATGAGCAAATCAACACACTGAACAATATTTACCATCATCTTAAACCGGGAGGAAAATTTATCTTTGATGTGTTCATCCCGGATTTGAATATTCTGCTGAATGAAATAAATGATTTTACAGATTTTGAATTTGAATATGAGAAAGGTGAATTTATAAAAAGAAGTTTTTCGAGCAAATGCGATTTGATTAATCAGATTAATAATGTGGAGATGAAAATCCAATGGACAGAAAAAGGAAAAACCAATATTGAAGTATGGAATGTCCCGATGAGATATTTTTTCAGATATGAACTTGAAAATCTGATTAAATGCTCCGACCTTGACCTTATTGATATATACGGAGACTGTATCGGAAAATCGCTGACTAATAATTCAAAGAATTTTATCGTTGTATCACAAAGAGGATTATATTAAGAGCAAAGTGAAATTAGGAACATCTTCGTATTTTTAAGTAATCCAATATACAATCTTCTGCAGTTTTTTTTCGGAAGTGTCTCAAAATGAGAAAAGGGAAATCAAAATAATACATTAATTTAAAAATTCATCTAAAAATTAGATATATTTATTATTTATTTTGGCATAGAAATTGCTTAAATCATAAATAGATTATATAAACTATTGAATTATTGAAATTTATACTAATAAAAATGAAAAAGATTTACTTAGTTTTTACAGTTCTAATGATCATTAACTTTGCGAGTATATTTAGCAATAATATATACGCACAAAAATGGACATTGGCAGGTCAGATACAGAGTCCCGGTCTTGAACCGAGCATATCAGTAATAGATGAATATAATGTATGGATAGCCGGTGGCACACCAGATACACCCCGTGTTTACAAAACAACAAACGGAGGAATGAACTGGATTGAATTACCGACAACAGGAATTTCTAAAGAATTATACTGCATCTGGGCAGTAAATCCCACTACAGTATATGTCGGTGAAGGAATATTATCAGGCAATGCAAAATTATTCAAGACAACTAACGGCGGCGATAACTGGACCGTTGCTCTTACAACTAATCCGAACCAGGGATATTTTAACAGCATTGTTTTCTCTAATTCAGACCCGCTGGTCGGAGCGGTACAATCATTAAGAATACATATTACAACCAACGGCGGTGTGACCTGGATACAAAAAAATCCCGGTGGTTCCGTAATGTCTTCAGTACAGAATTCGTTAGTTATGATTGATGCAAATTTCTTAGGATTCGGTATGAACAATGGGGCATCGAGAATAACACTTACATTAAACAGCGGGACATCGTGGATTGTACAAAATCTGAATCTGACCGGAAGCATCGTATGCGGTTTGGATTTTAAAGATGATAAACTAATTGGTCTGGCTTCAACAACAACTTCTTTACCGTATATTGCAAGGACATCAAACGGCGGAGATTTATGGACACCTATTGATATCGGCAGTGACATATCGGGAAGCACAATTATTGATTTTATACAGGGAACAAATGTAGCTTATATCGTGGGTTCAAATGGAACAATCAAGAAAAGTTCGGACGACGGGCAGACATGGAGTACATTCTCTACATCAGGAGTAAGCGGAATAACACATTTCAGTGCAAAGAATATCAACAATGTCGTTTACGGTTATGCAGTTTCAAATGCAGGAAGCGTTGTTAAATTTACAGACAGTCTCACAGTTATAACCGGTTTAAAACTGACAGGTTCAGAGACAGTCACGGATTACAAATTATATCAGAATTATCCGAATCCTTTTAATCCTGTTACAAATGTCAAATGGCAAATCTTAAATTCAGGGAAAGTGGAAATCAATGTATATGATGTTCTGGGAAAGAAAGTGGCGCAGTTGGTAAATGAGAATTTGAAGGCAGGAATGTATGAGATAAAATTTGATGGTAGTAAATTAAATTCAGGTGTGTACTTTTACAGAATAATTACGGACGGTTTTAGTGAAACGAAGAGAATGATTTTAATAAAATAAATTTAGCTCTACGGTAAATAATAATAAATTAACTAAGTCCGGATTCGAAGGAATCCGGGCTTTTTTTAGAAGTTTGTTATAGAATATAGTCATAGAAGAAAACCTTTCCGAACTATACAAACTTAATAAACTTATAAACTTAACAAAGACCTTCCCATTTGTATTGAACTCAGTAAAAATTATGAGTATTTTCGCATTGTCACCGTGGTTAACTCCCCTTGACATCATTAATAAATCATTAAAAAATAATAACTAAGGAGTTGTCTTTATGAGCGACAAAAAATTCAACGCATTTGAGATGGCTCAGGCACAATTTGACAAGGTAGCCGAGCTTATTGGTTTAGATTCAGGAACGAGGGAATTTCTTCGAAATCCTATGAGAGAATATCATTTTTCAATTCCGGTAAAAATGGATGACGGAACAGTAAAGGTGTTCAGAGGTTTCAGAGTTCAGCATAACGATGCACGAGGACCGGGTAAGGGCGGAATCAGGTTTCACCCGCAGGAAACCATTGATACGGTAAAAGCACTTGCAACCTGGATGACATGGAAATGTGCTGTTGTTGATATTCCGCTTGGAGGAAGTAAAGGCGGTGTTATTTGTGACCCGCATAATTTAAGTTTAAAAGAACAGGAGCAGATATGCCGCGGTTGGGTCAGACAAATCGCTAAAGATGTCGGACCTGTCAGAGATGTTCCGGCACCTGATGTAATGACAAATGCTCAACATATGTTATGGATGCTGGATGAATTTGAAACTATTCACGGAGGTAAATATCCCGGAATAATTACGGGCAAACCCGTAGGTATGGGCGGCTCACTCGGAAGAACCGAAGCAACGGGATACGGAGTTATCTTCACACTGAGAGAAGCACTGAAAGAAATGAATATTAACCCCGATACTACAACAGCAAGTTTTCAAGGTTTTGGTAATGTTGCACAATATGCAATTGAACTTTATCTCCGACTCGGCGGAAAAGTTATCTGCGTCTCATCGTGGGACCAGGAAGACCAGACTTCATATACTTTCAGAAGATTATCCGGAATTGACCTGAAACAACTTTTATCAATAACAAACAGATTTGGCGGAATAGATAAAGTAAAGGCAAAAGAATTAGGTTACGAAGTATTACCGGGTGAAGCATGGATTGAACAGGAAGTTGATATATTATTACCCTGCGCACTTGAAAATCAGATTACGGGTGAAAATGTAAATAAAATTAAGAAATCTGTAAAAATAATAGCGGAAGGCGCAAACGGTCCGACGACTCCGGAAGCAGATAAAATAATTCATGAAAGAAAAATATTTAATATTCCGGATTTTCTCGCAAATGCCGGTGGTGTAACCTGCAGTTATTTTGAACAGGTACAAAGCAATATGAACTATTACTGGGAAAAAGATGAAGTGCTCGGGAAACTTGATGTTAAAATGACAGCAGCATTCCTTGCGGTAAGCGAACTCGCAAGAAAGAAAAATCTATATATGAGAGATGCTGCTTATGTTATTTCGATTGGCAGAGTCGCACAGGCATGCAAAGACAGAGGCTGGGTATAATACTTAATTAACATTTTATTAATAACTCCCGGGATAAAGCATCCCGGGTTTTATTATATCAATGAACAAACAAATTACTTCATTCGACAGAAATTTCTTTGATTCCGAATATGATTTTACTTTTATCGGTAAAGGGTCATTCGGGGGAAAAGCACAGGGGCTTGCTCAAATTAGAGATGTACTTGCCGAGAATATCAGGCAAGATGAATTCCCCGGTATAGAAATAAAAATTCCGAGACTTACAGTAATAACAACGAACATATTCGACATATTCATGAAAATGAATGACCTTTATGAAATTGCATATTCAAACGAAAGGGATGATATAATAATACATAAATTCCTGAATACTGATCTTCCGATTGAATTAACGGGAGATTTAAGAGCATTGATAGAAAAGGTACGTACTCCCCTCGCAGTAAGGTCATCCAGTCTCCTTGAAGATTCTATGTATGAACCATTCGCAGGTATATACGGAACAAAAATGATTCCCAATAATCAACACGACCCCGGGACAAGATTCAAAAAATTAACCGAAGCGATTAAATTCGTATATGCTACGACATTCACGAAAGAAGCAAAAGATTATATTAAAGCCGTCGGAAAGGATATACGTGATGAAAAAATGGCAGTAATAATTCAGGAAATACTCGGACAGCCTTATTCGGACAGGTTTTATCCTATTATAGCGGGCGTAGCGAGGTCTTATAATTTTTATCCCGCCGGAAAATCCAAACCTGAAGACGGAGTGGTTGACCTTGCAATCGGACTCGGAAAAACCGTTGTTGACGGAGGCATCTGCTGGTCTTACTCCCCTGCCAAACCAAAGGTTCAGCCCCCATTTGGTTCGATAAACGATATGTTGAAAAATACACAGAAAGAGTATTGGGCTGTTTATATGGGTCAGATAAAAAATTATAATCCGTTGAAAGAAACAGAATATATGTTGAAGTATAATCTCAGTGATGCAGAATATGACGGAACCTTAAATTTTGTCGCTTCAACCTATGATGCCTCATCTGACAGAGTCAATCCTGGAACTTATAATCCCGGACCGAGAATAATAAATTTTGCGCCTATATTATCACTCAATGTATTTCCGCTCAATAAATTAATACTAAGAGTTTTAAAAATATGTGAAGAAAAATTCAAAACAGCTGTAGAAATTGAATTCGCATTAACACTTGATAAGAAAAAATGCACACCCGTAAAATTCGGATTTCTTCAGGTAAGACCTATGGTTGTATCAAATGAAAAAGTTGAAATTTTAGATGAAGATTTTACATCTAACGAAAAACTGCTGTCTTCAAAATATGTACTTGGCAATGGTACAAATAAAAAAATTAAGGATATTGTTTTTGTTAAACCCAAAGTTTTTAATGCTAAAGACACACCCGAAATAACATCGGAACTCGAGAGAATAAATAATGTACTTCTTGAAGAAAAAAAACCATATCTTCTGATAGGATTCGGCAGATGGGGCAGTTCCGACCCATGGCTTGGAATCCCAGTTAACTGGAGTCAGATATCCGGTTCTAAAGTAATAGTTGAATCGTTATTACCGAATATGAACGTTGATTTAAGTCAGGGTTCACATTTTTTTCATAATATAACAAGTTTTCAGATTTTTTATTTCTCACTGCCGTTAAGAGATGAATATAAAATTGACTGGGACTGGCTTAACAGTCAGAAAACAATAAACGAACTGCAATTCGTAAAACACATAGAATTAAACAAACCTCTTTTAATAAAAGTTGACGGCACAAAAGGTAAAGGAGTAATATTAAAATGACCACACCCGATAAAACAATTGAAAACCTAATTTTTTCCCTTCAGGAAAGAACAAAGGAATTAAACTGCCTGTATCTGGTTGAGGAAGTACTTAGCGATTACAATGAAAAAATTGATACAATATATAATAAAATCGTTGAAATTCTGCCGACGGGTTTTCAATATCCCGAACTGTGCGTTGTAAAATTAACAATAGAAGGGAAAACTTATAAATCAGAAAATTTTAAAGAGACTGAATGGAAACATCATACAGAAATAGAGGAACAGGATATTATAATCGGTTCAATCAACATATATTATACAGAGAATAAAACCCCGAAAGACAAAGAACCTTTTTTAAAAGAAGAATACAAACTAATCGAAACTATTGCTGACAGAATCGGTTCATATATAACCCACAGAAGATTAAAAAATTATATTGAAGAGAAGAACAAATATCAGAAAGGATTATACGAAGAGGGAGGAAAACCTGAATGGCTTATTATTGTTGAACTTTTGAAAGATTCCGACCAGAATTTATACAGACTGCTTGCCCGGAAAATGATGAATTATCTTTGCTGGAACGGAATAAAAGAAGCCGAAAGACTACTATACAGTTCATCAAAATCCAAGCAGGCAATAATGGAAGAAGAAACGGACCTTGAGAATAAACCTCTGGAAAAAAGAATAATGCTTGAAGGGCACGACAAAGTCTTTTCTCTTGCATCATATTATTTTACAGATGACAATATTCTTTCAAAAATACAAAAGTGGATTCAGGAAGAAAAATCGAGTTTTCTTGTAAGAGTAATGGAAGACGTCAGCAGTACAATTAATGACATTACCGAGGCGGTTCGTAAATACCACACGATAACTCCGAAAGGATTCGAACTTCCGAAAACAGTTCTGAATGGTCTGAATGTATCTTTTATCAGAAGATTTTTATCGGACGAACTGAACTTGATAAGTATCGTCAAAAATTTTGTAAACATAAATGATTTTGAATTACTTTTACAAAAATTAATTTATCTTCCTCACGGACGCGGCAAAATCGGCGGTAAAAGTGTAGGACTTTTCATTGCAGAAAAAATAATAAGAATGTCCGAAGAATACAAAGAATTATTTAAAGATATAAAAGTACCTAATACATGGTATATAGCATCGGATGTAATTCTTGAGTTTTTAAGATACAATGACCTTGAAGAAGTTTTTGAGCAAAAATACAAAGACCTTGACCAAATCAGGCACGAATATCCTTATATAATACAAATTTTCAAAAACTCAGTTTTTCCGCCTGAAATCGTTCAGTCTTTATCAACAGCACTTGATGATTTCGGAGAGAATCCTCTTATTGTCAGAAGTTCAAGTCTTCTTGAAGACAGATTAGGAGCAGCATTTTCTGGGAAATACAAAAGTCTATTCGTCGCAAATCAGGGGGAGAAGAAAGAAAGACTGAATGCATTAATGGATGCAATTGCCGAGGTTTACGCCTCGGTGTTCGCTGCTGACCCGATTGAATACAGAAGGGAAAGAGGACTTCTGGATTACAACGAAGAAATGGGTATTCTAATTCAGGAAGTAGTCGGAACGAGAGTCGGGAAATATTATCTCCCTGCCTATGCCGGTGTTGCTTTCAGTAATAATGAATTCAGATGGTCACCGAGAATAAAAAGAGAAGACGGTTTAATAAGATTAGTACCCGGACTCGGGACAAGAGCAGTTGACAGGGTAAGCGATGATTATCCTGTTCTGATAGCTCCCGGAAAACCCGGTCTGAGAGTGAATATTTCAGTTGAAGATGTAGCGAAATATTCACCTCAAAAAGTTGATGTTATAAATCTGCTCTCGAATACTTTTGAGACAATAGAAATAAGCGAATTACTTAAACATTACATTGATGAATTCCCTGCCCTGACGGATATTATGTCTACTTATGAACACAACCATATCAGACAATTATTCGGTTTAAACATTGATGCAAACAGCGAGAATCTTATCGTGACATTTGATAAACTTACAAATAATACTGACTTCCTGCAAAGAGTTCAGGCTCTGCTAAAAGAATTAAAGGAAAATCTAAAAACACCTGTTGATATTGAATTTGCTTCTGACGGTAAGAATTTTTACTTATTGCAGTGCAGACCACAGAGTTATTCTGTAGAGGATATGCCGTCACCGATACCAAAAGACATACCGAGAGAAAGAATTATCTTCTCCGCCAAGAAATATGTATCGAACGGAAAAGTCCCTGATATTACACACATAGTTTACATTGACCCGGATGTATATAATGATATTCCGGACCTTGAAACTTTAAAACAAATAGGTCGTGCTGTAGGCAAACTGAATAAAGTGTTACCGAAGCATCAGTTTATTTTGATGGGTCCCGGCAGATGGGGAAGCAGAGGGGATATTAAACTCGGTGTTAATGTTACTTATTCTGAAATTAACAACACTTCGATGCTGATAGAAATCGCCAAGAAGAAAGGTAATTATGTACCTGACCTTTCATTCGGTACACATTTTTTCCAGGATTTAGTTGAAGCATCTATCAGGTATTTGCCATTATATCCTGACGATCCGGGAATTGTATTTAATTACAATTATCTTCTGGGCGGATATAATATTCTTCCTGACATATTACCTGAATACGAAAATTTGTCTAATGTTCTAAAAGTCATTGATGTTCCGAAACATACGAAAGGAATGATATTAAAAGTATTAATGAATGCAGATTTAGATGAAGCAATTGCATATTTGTCTACTGACGGAAAAAACGAAGGTTCATCAGAACAGATTGAAAGGTTTGAAGTTCCGAGCGAAGACCACTGGCAATGGCGTTTCAGAATGACGGAAAGAATCGCCGCTGCAATCGACCCGGAAAAATACGGCGTTAAAGGTTTCTATATAATTGGCAGTACTAAAAATGCAACTGCGGGTCCCAATAGTGACATAGATGTTATAGTTCACATAGAAGGCGACACCGAAAAAGAGAAAATCCTGCTTAGCTGGCTGGAAGGATGGAGCAATTGCTTGTCTGAAATGAATTATTTAAAAACCGGATATAAAGTTGAAAGGATGCTTGATATTCACGTTATCACCGATGAAGATGTTAAAAATAAAACAAGTTTTGCCGTTAAAATAGGTGCGGTTACGGATGCGGCGAGAGAACTTCCTCTGAAGCAATTAAGAGATAAAAATTAATCCTTTCGTTTATATTTTCTACTCACAATAATGAAGGTCACAACGCAGGAGGTTTGTAACCAGTCGTTTATGATACTTTTCGTTACTACCCTCCGGTGTATTAACGAATTTCATTTATAACTATGTCTGATAAAAAATAAAGTACAACTTAGTAAATTTTCCAGTTATAAAATTTGTCTTTCACACTTTTCCGGATTGTTTATATCGAATTTAATGATTGCCAGAGCAGGACTCTCTAATGCAGCAGACAAGCAAAGTGTCTTCCCTATTTTATCCCGCCACTCCCCTGTTAATCTTGATGATTCATGGCAATGCCCGTGAAGAGTAAGATATGGCTGACTGATTTCAATAAACTTTCTAATCGCAATACTGCCGATATGCGGGTCAACCGGGACATAATCTACCATCACACCATCTAATGCTGCTCTGTCAAGTTTTGTATTGTAGGGCGGTGAATGAAAAAGTATAATTGATTTGCTTAAATCGCTGTTTTTAATATAGGATTTCAAATCTTCCGCTATAGTTGAATATTTTAGTTCTTCATTATTGATATCAATTGAATGCCAACCATCTTCAGGGCTTGAACAACCCGGGTCAACGAACCGCGAGATATCATACTTTTCCCAGTCTTTCAGACGGAAAGGTGTAGGGGGTATATAACTGTAACCATAAATATCAAATCCCAAAAAAGGTTTTTTTTCGAAGTGAATATAGTGAAAAAATCCTTCAGCGGAATATTCAATCATATCTTTCTCCCTGAACTTTCCGTCGTCATTTCCAAGAATCAAGAATATTTCAGGATATAAATCCCCAAGAAACTTTTTTAAATCAATCAGATTTTCCATAAAAAAACCGGAGAGAAAATCCCCTGCATTTCCGTTTTTTGCTTTAAAATCCATAGCGTGAGGAAAAATATCACCTCCTATAAACAGAGCGGAAGGTTTATTAATTTTTATTTGTCTGAAAAGTTTTTCAAACCTATCAAATCTTCCGTGCAGGTCCGAGACAAAGAAACACAGGTTCATAAATCAGATACCCAAATCCCTCGGACCGATAGCATCTTTTTTTTCCGAAGAAAATATTTTAGAAAATGTAAAAATAATCAGAAATAAAATAAAGCCCCACGAAAGAGCCATAAAAATAAATCCTGCTAAAGTCATATTTTGACCTCCTTATTCTTTCTTTTTCTCCATGCAATTTTAACAAGAACGGCAAAAGTAATAATGAACGCAAGAAGCATTAATCTCACGGTCCAAATATAAGGTTTGTTTTCATTACTTACGCCTTCAAGTAAAATAACAGGAATAAATTGCTGGTAAGTCCAGACACTCAGAAGTATTAACAAAAATGCCGGAGTAATATATTTAATAATGTATTTATAAATCTTTGGAATTTTTATCAATGCCCCTATATGCATTTCTTCCCACCCTTTTGAAACCTTCATTGCAAACAGGAAAATAAACACTTCAACCGTAGCAAATAAAATCAAAAACATAGTACCACCCCAGAAATCAATTTCATCAATGGCTCCGTATTTCAGAAAGAATATAGCCGGATGGCATGCCAGGAATGCAAAAATACCGAGAATAACAACTGCTTTTTTCCTACTGATACCGAATTCATCTTCAAGAAAAGACATTGCCGGCTGAATCATAGAGACCGATGAAGTAATACCTGCAATAAAAAGCAGAAGGAACCACAACCCGGAAAATATAAAACCGAGCGGCATTTTTTCAAAAATCAGCGGCATAGTGACAAATCCGATATTAAATGTACCGCTTTCCGCAATCCGGATAGCACCCGCACCACCGTAAAAGACAAATGCCGCAGGAATAATAATTGAAGCACCGAGAATTACTTCGCAGAATTCGTTTATCGAAGCAGAAGAAAGCCCGGACAATGCTATATCATCTTTGCTGTCAAGATAACTTGCATAAGTCAGAATTATACCCATTCCGACCGAAAGAGTAAAGAAAATCTGCCCTGCTGCTTCAAGCCAGATTTTTGCATTTGCAAGTTGTGAGAAATCGGGATTCCATACAAAGCCAAGTGCATTAGATATATTCTGTTCGGGTAAATCGGGATTTGGAGTACCGAGCGTTAGAACTCTTATTGTTAATATAATTCCTATTATCAGAAGAACCGGTACTGCAAATTTGGAAAGTTTTTCTATACCTCCCTGAATTCCTCTATAGATGAAATAAAAATTTACAAGAAAAGTCACACAGAAAATTATATATGCAGGCCAGATTGGAGCACCTTCAGTTACTCCCTGATAAGCATTCAAGATACTTTTCATAGATTCCTGGTCTGCCGCCTGGAACAAAACTCCTGAAAATGAAAAATATGAATACGCAAGTGTCCATGATTCAATATACATATAGTAGATAAGAATGAAAAACGGACCAAGTATACCGATAACTCCAAAATATTTCACAAATCTGTTTTTTGCTATAGAATCAAAAATACCTGGTGCAGTTCCGTGAATAAATCTTCCGCCATACCTGCCGAGTGTCCATTCAATCCACATCAGCGGTATCCCGAGAAGCAGTAATGCAACAAAATAAGGAATCATAAAAGCACCGCCGCCGTTTAAGGTTGCTTTAGCGGGAAATCGCAGGAAATTTCCCAGTCCAACAGCACTGCCCGCCACGGCAAGTATTATTCCGAGTTTTGAGCCCCATTTTTCGCGATTTTCTGCCATCAGTATCCTCCAAGGTTTAATTATTAAAATACTCAAAATAAATTTTTATATAAACATTAAAAGAAATTATATCAAAGAATACTCTGAAGTCTCATATATTTTTAATTTTCTATTCCGGATAGTCTGAAGCAACACCGTTACTACTCAGGAACGTATTAACGAGAGCAGGTCTCACACTTGGTTCCAATGCTCCTGCGTTGAAACCAACTCATTTCTATTTTATGCAGAATTTCAGAAGCAAAGGAATAATTCTTAAATGAATAATATTTAAGGTAAAAATTTTATAAATTGTATAATATTATTCACTTTCCAAATATTTATTATGAGAATCAAGAGAGAAAATACTATTGCTGTTGTAATTGATATTCAAGAAAAGCTTTATCCTTATATATATGATAATGAAGTATTAACGGATAAAGTATCGAGATTAATAAAAGGATTAAAGGTGCTGGGAATTGAAATATTAGTTACGGAGCAATATTCTAAAGGACTCGGCGTTACAATCAAACCGGTACAGGAATCGCTCGGAGATTACAGGCATCTCGAGAAAATGTCGTTCAGTTGCTGCGGATTGAGTGACTTCGATTCAAAACTGTCAGCATCAGGGAAAATGTATATAATAGTCTGCGGTATAGAATCACACGTATGCGTATTACAGACGGTTCTCGATTTGTGCGGAAAAGGATATACTCCCGTTCTGGTTGAGGACTGTGTTTCATCAAGAAATCCAAATGACAAGAAAATCGCCATTGAAAGAATGAGAGCGGAAGGTGCAATAATAACAACATACGAATCAATATTATTCGAACTGCTGGAAGTAAGTGGAACGGAAGAATTCAAAGCGATTTCAAAAATAGTTAAATAATAATTTTTGCATATTTTAAGATTAACAGGTATAGTATTAACTGCTATTGTAATTGCGATATTAACATTAATCGTTTCTCCTTTTGATTTCAAAGGAAAAATGGTTTTTGGTTTATCAAAGGTGTTTTCAAAATCAATTTTGATTTCGTCAGGAGTCAAAATTGAATGCAGCGGAAAAGAAAAAATTAATAAAAAAGAGCCATACCTGTTTATATCGAATCATATGAGTTACCTTGATATACCAATATTAATGCAGGCACTGCCGAGCAATATCAGATTCGTATATAAAAAGTCCCTGACGAAAATTCCCGTATTCGGATGGGCTATGTATCTTGCCAAATACATACCTATTGACAGGAAAAATGCAAGAAACGCTCTGAAATCATTGAAAGATGCATCGCGGCTCATAAAGAAAAATATTTCAATAGTAATGTTTCCCGAAGGGACAAGAAGTCCCGACGGAATAATACACGAATTCAAAAAAGGAATAACAATAATATCAGAAGAAACCAAATGCAGACTTGTTCCTGTAACGGTAATCGGAAGTTTCAACATTTTGCCAAAAAACACATTAAAAATAAAACCCAGAAAAGTGAAAGTAATTATTGACGAGCCGGTTGAATACACAAAAGATAAATCACTGCTTGAAAATTTAAGAAATACAATTGTTTCAAATTTTGAAAAATATAAATAATAGAATGTGCCGGTTTCATCAGAAGACGTAAATAAAATATCAAAACTTGCAAAATTGAAATTCAGCGAAGACGAGAAGAAGAAACTTCAGAATGATATGAGCCGGATTATCGATTATATGGATAAAATCAACGAACTTGATTTAAGTAATGTTGAGCCGCTTGAAAACATAAATGAAACTGAAAATGTTTTCAGAGATGATAAAAAGAAAGAAACAATTTCACGTGAAGAAGCATTAAAAAACGCACCTTCAAAGACAGACATATTTTTCAAAGTTCCGAAAGTAATTAAAAAGTGAGAAGAAAGAAACCATACATAATCGGAGTAATTCCCGCAAGATACGCCTCGACGAGATTTCCGGGAAAACCACTTGCGGAGATTTTCGGAAAGCCGATGATTCAACGGGTATATGAAAATTCAAAGAAATCAAAATTATTAAATGAAATTATAATAGCAACCGATGACAAAAGAATTTTTGATACTGCGAAAAAATTCGGAGGTAAAATCGTTTTAACATCAAAGAAGCACAAAAGCGGAACCGACAGAATATGCGAAGCAGTAAAAAATATAAAATGTGATATAGTCGTTAACATACAGGGAGACGAGCCATTTATAAACGCAGAAAATATTGACAGGGCAATAGCACCAATGCTGAATGACAGCAGGGTATTGGTTTCGACCATCGCCGTGAAAATTGATAATACTGCCGACATCCGAAATCCCAATAAGGTGAAAGTAATATTCGATAAGAATAATTTCGCATTATATTTTTCACGTTCGATAATTCCGTTTGAAAGGAATAGAGCACAATATTATAAGCATATAGGACTATACGTGTATAGAAAAAAGTCTTTACTTGAATTTGCAAAAATGAAAAGGACAAAACTCGAAATTGCTGAAGAACTCGAGCAGTTACGCATTCTTGAAAACGGTTACAAGATAAAGGTAGTTGAAGTAAAAGAAGATTCAATATCGGTAGATACACCTTCAGATTTAAAAAAGATTAAAATACATTATAAAAGGAGACACAATTGAAACAGACAAAATACATTTTTCTGACAGGAGGGGTAGTTTCATCACTCGGGAAAGGCATTGCATCTGCATCCTTAGGATTGCTTTTAAAATCCAGAGGACTGAAAGTAACGATACAGAAGTTCGACCCTTATATCAACGTTGACCCCGGAACTATGTCTCCTATACAGCACGGAGAAGTTTTTGTAACGGACGACGGTGCCGAAACCGATTTAGATTTAGGACATTACGAAAGATTCCTCGATGACAATATGACAAAAGACAACAATACAACTTCAGGTCAGGTGTATTTTGAAGTTATATCGAAAGAAAGGAGAGGAGATTATCTCGGAGCGACAATTCAGGTAATTCCGCATATAACAGATGAAATCAAAAGGAGGATAGAATTAATTGCCGGAAAAGAAAAAAATAAATATGATGTTGTCATTACGGAAATTGGCGGTACTGTAGGCGATATTGAATCACTCCCCTTTCTGGAAGCAATGAGACAGTATATGCACGAAGTCGGAAAACACAATTCATTATGCATACATCTGACTCTTGTTCCTTACATTGCCGCAGCAGGTGAATTGAAAACAAAACCTACACAGCATTCAGTAAAGACACTTTTAGAAATAGGAATTCAGCCTGACATACTTCTCTGCAGGAGCGAGAGAAAATTATCCGACGACCAAAAAAAGAAAATTGCTTTATTCTGTAACGTTGAAAAGGAATCGGTTATGGAATCACTCGATGCAAATTCAATTTATGAAGTTCCATTGAATTTACACAGGGAAAGATTCGATGAAGTAGTACTCAAGAAACTGAACTTAAAGACAGGAAAACCAAACCTGACAACATGGACAAGGATAGTCAATAAAATAAACAATCCTAAAAAAGATATAGAAATTGCAATTTGCGGAAAATACAATGTGGTTCCAGATGCTTATAAAAGCATTACGGAATCATTCATACACGCGGGTGCTTTCAATAATGTAAACGTAAATTTAAGATGGATAGATACAGAAGAACTTGAGAAGAATACAGTCAATGCTGCTGAAGTACTTGATGGAGTCAAAGGTCTGCTCGTCTGTCCCGGATTTGGAGACAGAGGGATTGAAGGAAAGATTCTTGCAATTAAATATGCCCGTGAAAAATTAATTCCGTTTTTCGGAATATGTCTCGGACTGCAGTGTGCGGTGATTGAGTTTGCGAGAAACGTCTGCAGACTGAAGAATGCAAATTCGAAAGAGTTTAAAGACACAAGGCACAATGTAATTGATATAATGGAATATCAGAAGTCAGTCAAAGTAAAGGGCGGTTCAATGAGGCTCGGGTTATACCCCTGCATAATCGAAAAAAAATCGCTTGCATACAAATGCTACAGAAGAGAATTCATAAACGAGAGGCACCGCCACAGATTTGAGGTGAACAATAAATACAGAAAAATTCTTTCCGAGAACAAAATGATTTTCTCGGGAATGTCTCCCGACGGCTCACTTGTAGAAATGATTGAACTCCCCCTGTCCGAGCATCCGTTTTTCATTGCTTCGCAGTTTCACCCCGAATTCAAGTCAAGGCTTGTAAAACCTCATCCGATTTTCAGGGAGTTTGTAGCCGCCGCATCGGAAATAAAATAATATGTATGGAGTATAAGGGTTTAAGCGATAATGAAATACGGGACAGAATAAAAGCAGGTCTGGTAAATAAAATTTCCAAGCAGAAAACGAAGACTGTCAGGGAGATTTTCATAGAAAACATATTTTCGCTTTTCAATTTCATAATCCTCGGAATAATAATATTTGTTCTGATATTCTATATACGTTCGTTTGATTCAAGATTACTGCTTGACTGTATCGGGATAATGACAGTTGCCGTAATTAATACTTTCATTGCAATATATCAGGAGACAAAAGCAAAGAGGGCGCTTGATAAAGTTAATCTTCTTCTTAAAAGAAAGGTTAACGTAATCAGAAACGGGAGAGAAGAAGAAATCGAGCAAAGCGAAATTGTAAAAGACGATTTAATAATAGTCCGCCGCGGAGACCAGATTGTTGTTGACAGTAAAGCGGTAAAATCAGACCGGCTTGAAATTGACGAATCGCTGCTGACAGGCGAGTCTTTACCCGTGCTTAAAGAGAAAGATGATGAATTGCTCTCGGGAAGTTTTTGTGTTGCAGGCAGCGGATACATTATAGCAAATAAAATAGGTGATGAAAGTTATGCAACTGCGGTTACGAATCTCGCAAAGAAATATAAATTCACACTGACACCGCTTCAGAAGCAACTGAACTTCTTTCTGAAATTCCTTTTCGGGCTGGCAATTCTGCTTGTCATTATAAAAATAATTGTCGGAAGCAATACCGATATGCCCGAAGTTGATTTCGTCAGGGAAATTGCAACGATACTTTCTTCATTAGTTCCGCAGGGACTAATACTGACCGCATCAGTAACTTATGCACTCGGGGTTTACAGAATAAGTAAAATCGGAGCAATAATCCAGAAGTTGAATGCCGTTGAATCCTTTTCAAATGTGCAGGTTGTCTGTATGGATAAAACGGGAACATTAACGCAGAACAAGTTAAGAGTTGCAAAACTAACATCTTACGGAGACACATACACCGCTGATGAACTGCAAATACTTATAGGAACATTTGCACATTCATCAATAGAAAATAATGCAACATCAAAAGCACTTGAAGAATACCCCGCTTCGGGCAGTTTCGAAAAGATTGATGAACTCCCCTTCAGTTCCTCGACGAAGTTCAGTGCAATTCAGTTCAGGTATAAAAATGAAGAAAAAATTTTTATACTCGGTGCATATGACATACTTGAGGAAAGTACAGATGGTGATTCAAAAACAGTACTTTCAAAATTATTCGAAGAAAACAAACTTGATATTTACAGAAATTTACTATTCGGCATAGCAAAAGATGAAAAGGACGTAAACGGTTTAAAAAGTAAATCCGGCAATTTTTCGATAGAGCCGTTATGCATTATTTCGATTTCCGACACAATAAGGGATGATGTTTACGATGCAATAAAATTATTCAAAAACAACGGAATAACATTCAAGATATTATCGGGCGATTCATCCTCTTCAATAAAAGCAATAATGCGGGAAATCGGCTGGGACGCTTCTCAAGATAAATTCATATCGGGAAAAGAATTTGACAACATACCGGATTCAGAAATTGAAAAAGTAATAAATGAAAAAGAAGTTTTTTCGAGACTGATGCCGGAGCACAAACTGAAAATCATCAAAACGCTGAAGAGCCAAAAGATATATACCGCAATGATAGGCGACGGTGTAAACGACCTGCCGGCAATTAAGGAATCCGATATGGGAATAGCGATGGAGGAAGGCAGTGCGATAACGAAAGAGGTTGCGGATATCGTTTTGCTGAAAAATAAATTTTCACTGCTTCCTCAAATCTTTGACGAAGGAAATAAAATCGTCAATTCCGTAAGTTCGGTATCCAAGTTATTTCTCACAAAAAATTTCATCGTAATTTACCTGACGATATTATCCTACATTACATTTATTTATCCTCTGACACCGAGGAGAGTATCGCTTCTGAACATATTTGCAATCGGACTTCCCGCACTGATAATAACATTGAAAAATGTTAACACGGGTAAAGTTAAGAAATTGCTGCCTGATGTTCTTTCATACATTCTTATTTCTGCGGCGATTATTACGGGTATGAGTTATCTCGGTTATTTCATTATGGATATTGCGGGAACAACCGATACAGGTTTAAAATACTTTACTATGATGTCGGTTCTGGTGATAATGTCCGTATTCAACTTCATAATCGTATCGCGTTACACGCTTGCAAAGAGATTCATATTTTATTTATACGGCGGAGGATTAATATTATTTTTCTTCCTGTTGACTGCAATTAATTTTGATTTCGGAATGTTTGATCTAATAAAAGTTTTCTATGAAATTAACACGATAGGATTGCTTGAACTGATTCTTGTAATTATTATCAGCACGGCAGGATTTTTATTAATGAGATACATAAACAAACAAAGAGAAAAATTTATTACTATTGACAAAAACTAAATGCACATACGACCCGTTAAGCGAACTGATTGCTTATTATTCCGATAAAAAGGAAACTATAAAATCTGTTACAGATTCGGATATTAATCTCACAGTTGAAGAAAAACTTAAGCGAAGAATAATTGACGGGGACAGACTCGAAATTGATAAAGATCTGGATAAAGCATTGAAGAAGTACAGGGCACTTGAGATTATTAATGATATACTGCTTGAAGGTATGAAAACTGTCGGAGTGCTATTCGCATCGGGAGAAATGCAATTGCCGTTCGTACTACAGTCGGCAGAAACGATGAAAGCCGCAGTCAGTTATCTTGAACCCTTTATGGAGAAAGTGGATTCGGATTCCTCTAAAGGAATAATCATACTTGCAACAGTAAAGGGAGATGTTCACGATATCGGGAAAAACCTTGTTGACATCATACTTACAAACAACGGATACAAGGTAATTAATCTCGGAATTAAATGTCCGCTTGAGACAATGCTGAATGCATATTCGGAGCACAGTGCAGATGCAATCGGGATGAGCGGACTGCTGGTTAAATCAACCGCGATAATGAAAGAGAATCTTGAAACAATGAACGAGCGGGGAATGAAGATACCTGTAATACTCGGCGGTGCGGCATTAAACAGAAGATTCGTCGAAGGAGAACTAAGGGAGATGTACAATGATATGGTATTTTATGCTAACGACGCATTTGACGGGCTTAAGTATATGCAGACAATAATGGAATACAAAAAAAGCGGCATCAAGCCCGAACTCAAGATATACAGAGACAACAGGGATTCCGTTAAAAGCAGTAAATCAGGCGAAGAAGTAAAGAATATAATTTCCGAAAGAATAAATAAGGAAGTTAGAATCCCCTCCCCTCCATTTTGGGGAACAAAAATTGTTGAAAACATACTGCTTGATAAGGTTTACGAATACATAAACACTGTTGCGTTATTTAAGGGCAGTTGGAATGTTTACAAAGACAGAAACAAACCCGATTCCGAATACGATAGACTCATTAACGAAGAAATAATTCCAAAATTCAACGAACTGAAATTACAGGCGAAGAGGGAAAATCTTCTTGTTCCCAAAGTAATATACGGATATTACCCCTGCAATTCAGACGGAGATGATTTAATATTATACAAACCGAGAAATGAAACCGATTTACACAACATCCGGAAATCCGAAATCACGACAGATAATCCCGAAGAATGGATAAGGTTTACATTCCCGAGACAAAAAAAAGACAGGTATCTGTGCATAAGCGATTTTTTCAAACCCGTGAGTTCGGGAATCATTGACGTCGTATCGTTTCAGATAGTAACAGTCGGCAGAGCCGCAACGGAATATGCACAAATGCTTTACAACGAAAACAGGTATCAGGAATATTTATATTTCCACGGATTTTCCGTCGAAACTGCCGAAGCACTTGCCGAATACTGGCACAAGGTAGTCAGAACCGAACTTGGAATAGCAGACAAAGACAGCGACGAGATTAAGAAGATATTTCAGCAGGGTTACAGCGGTTCAAGATATTCATTCGGATATCCCGCCTGTCCGTCACTTGAAGACAACGCAAAATTATTCAAGATATTGAAACCCGAAAGAATCGGCATAACACTCACCGAAGAATTCCAGATGGTCCCCGAGCAATCAACAAACGCCATCATCGTCCACAGGGAAGACGCGAGATATTTTTTCACGTAGAATAAACTTCCTGACTGACTAATAAATTATATATTTTATCGTTTCAAAGAAAATAACCGCAACGTCGCAAAGGACGCAATTCAATTAAAAATTAAGTCCCGAGTGAATCGGGATCGGAAAAGAAATTAAGAATACAGAAATGTCATATATGAAATTTTAAGTACTTGATAATACAATATTATATTTTTTAAAAATGCTCAAAAATATGACATAATTATGACATTTGAGCAGATTCAAAGAGAATTTTAAAAATGTCATATATGAAATTTTAAATTCCTGATAATACAACAACATATATTTTAAAAAAACGCTTAAAAATATGACAAAATTATGACATTTGAGCAGATCCAAAGATAATTTTAAAAATGTCATATATGAAATTTTAAGTTCTTGATAATACAACAACATATATTTTAAAAAAATGCTAAAAAATATGCAAAAACTATGCAATTTTATCTGATTCATTTTGATTCCTTTCATCCAAGTTTGATTTATTGATATTATCAGAAACCGGAACATCCGGGACAACCGTCTGTGATTTTTTCACAGAATCAGGAAAATAAAGTTTTTCCTCATATTTTAGAAGTTCATTATGAATATTCATTTTCATTTTCATAAGTGTCACGGTATCTATAGAACCGAATCCCAAACGATTAATGTTTTTGTCAATATTATTTAAAGCGATAATAAGACTTTGGATTCTTTTGTTCACAGATGCTTTAAGGGAATCCATGAGAGATTCATAAGCGTCAATTTTCAAATCGCTGATAACACCGGACATATCCTTAGCCCACCTAAAGAGTGTTCTAATGGGGACATCAAGTTTTTTGCTAATAGAATTGAAAGACACGCCTTCAGCCCTAAGCAAAGCAAATTCATTTTTTTGATTTTCCGAATACATGTTTAAATTCCTCCGTTTATAGTTAACCATAATTATATATGGTATTACAAAAATAATACAGAAAAAACGGGAAGTCAATAGATAAAATTAAAAAAGATAGATTGACTATTAATTTCCATTAAAGATTTAACTTAATAACTCAAGTTGGGCGTTACAAAATAAAAAACCGTTAAAACGTTTAAAAACAGGTTCCCGCACCGACAAGCCGGGATCAAAAGACATACGCAGGAACGACAATTTATTTTGAATTCCCACGACTAAAGAGTCTGTGTGAAAACTTCCCGTTTGTTGTTCCTGCCCCGATTGCATCAGGATAAACTTCAGATGGAATGCATAAAAAGCATCAAAAAGTAATGGATTCCCGCATACGCGGGAATGACAAAATGCTTGATTAGTGATTTTCACACAGGCTCTAAAGTCGTGAGCTGTTAATTTATGTAATAACAGTATATTATGCGTCAAAGAGGTCAACTTAAGTTAATAATTAATACTTTTCATATTGTATTAAATGGATTTTATTTTTTTCAAAATTAAGGCATAAATTCTTTTCTTTTTGATATCCGAGTTAAGCAGCAGAGAATCTTTAATTATTCCGAAAACAAGGAATTTTATTGATGCAACAAAAGCGAAAGGATTCCCCGATATTTTTTTCAGTTTAAGAAATAACTTTTCGATATTATTTTTTTTCTTAAAGACAAGGCATACCTTGTCTCCAAAGGAAATTTGAATATTCCAATGAAATATTATAAATCTGAAAAATAATTTTGCCTGTTTTTTTGTAAATATTTGCAAAAATATTATTTTTTTAACATATTG
>JAFGII010000035.1 GCA_016929695.1 Ignavibacteria bacterium | reverse complement strand
TATCACAATTATCAGTTCTTTTTAAAGAAAAAATTGCTAAATTTTTATGAAAATTTTTTCATTTACACAAAAAAAAATACACCCTCTGGGGACAAGGTGTACGAGTTTAGGATTCATTGTTTTTGGATTTGACGACTACAAAGTTAATTTTAGAGGTGTTTCCCTTTTTGGTTTTTTGTTTTTTTTCGAGTTCTTTCATATTTTCAACTAGTTCCATCCATAGTTTAACTTCAGGTGCTCTGCCTTCCTCTGCTTTTTGGAATAAGGACATTATAACTTTGCTTGTAAGAATTCTGAAATCGTCAAGTGCTTTGATGCTGCTGTAGTTACGCAGGTGACGAATTACGGTTCTTTTTCCTACCCCACTTTCTTTCGATATTTCAGAGGTAGAGGGTTTTCTGCCTTTTTCTTTGAGGATTTTACTGAGGGCGTCCATTATTTTTATTTCGTTTAGTATGTAATCGAAACGGGTTCTTCGTTTTTGCATTATATTTATTTTAATTTCTAAAAATTATTACCATACAAATATATGGGTATATTTTGTTCAAGTCAAATATTAAGATTTTCTTGAAATTTAAGTGGTTGATTATTATTAGGTTAGGGGGAAGTGTTTCAGGCAAATGGTAAGGATAATAAGGATTGAAGATTAAAGATTGAAAGATTAAAGATGTTAACCTCAAAGGCGCGATGGACGCAAAGGAAAGCGAGTGACAAAGTGACAATGTAACAAAGTAACAAGGGGACAAGGGGACAAAGGGAATATGGGGAGATGAGGAGAGGGGAAAATGGGAATATGGGGAGATGAGGAAAGAGGAAGATGGGGACAAAGGGACAAGGGGAGATGGGAAGATGGGGAGATGAGGAAATGGGGGAATGGGAAGATGGGAAGATGGGGAAATGGGGATTTAAGTATTTTGTTGTTAATTACGCGGATGTACGGCTTATCAGATGAGCAAAAAGGCATTTTAATTACAGAAATTTAAAGGTAAATTTGAGTATAACACAAAATTGGAATGATACAGAATAAAAATCTTCAGACTGAATTTGTTACAAGTCTAAAAAAAATCAAGCAGGACAAATTTTCCGGTTCGCAGAAGGTACTGGATGACACGATTGCGGCATATAATGATTTACTTAAAACGGATACTGAATATACCGATATTAAACTTGCAAGGTATATTAAGTTCACGTTTCGCGGACTGCTGGACTCACACAATCAATTTGCTTTACTGAGGCATTTCAGAGATGAACTGTTACGGGAGATTGATGTTTTTTATGCTACCGATAAGGGAGCACGGGCAAAATCCTTAAGGGAACATCTGCTGAAAAAGGTTGAAAATTATTATAAAACCTGGCAAAGCGTAAATGATAAAATATGCATTAATGCACTATTGAATATAAATTTTTCAAACAAAACTATTTTTCTACACAGCAACAGTAATACGGTAAGGCAACTTTTTGATTATATAAAAAAACAGAAAATAAATCTTGATATAATTCAGACCGAGTCCAGACCTAAAAGCGAAGGGAAATATCAGGCGGAATACTTTGCAAATAACGGGTATAAAGTGACATATATAGTTGATTCGGCTGCGGTTAAGTATTTACCGCTTGCCGACTTTGCAATTATGGGTTGCGACTGTATATATGAAAACAATTTTATTAACAAAATAGGGACAAAGGCAATTGCTCTGGGATGCCGTGCCGTAGGAATTCCTTTTTATGTAATTACTGACAGCAGAAAATTTTCCAAATCCGAATATTTAAAACCGGAGAACAAAAAGCCCGTATCAGAAATTATTTCCGGTGCATCTTCCCTGCCTTTTACAATAGAGAATTATTATTTTGAAAGTACACCAACTGAGTATATTACGAAATTGATAACAGAGTCTTTTGTTCTTGACGGTGAAAAAATTAAAGATTACTTTACCGGTAGTAAATAAAACTAAAATATAACTACAAAGGCGCGATTTGATTGAAAGATTGAAGATTGAAAGATTAAAGATATTAACCGCAAGGACGCGATTTGATTGAAAGATTGAAGATTTAAGATTGAAAGATTAAAGATATTAACCGCAAAGGCGCTAAGGACGCAAAGAAAATAACAAATAACAAATAAGAAAAGAGAAAAGAAAGATAAAAAAAAACCACGGATTATACGGATTACATAAAAAAAATTAACTGTAAAGGCGCGATTTGATTGAAAGATTGAAGATTAAAGATTGAAAATTTAAAAGAAGAAAGAAAGAGGAAAATTGCCCACGGAAGACACGAAAAAAATTAACCGCAACGAAAATAACAAATATGAAAGAAGAAATAGGTATTAGATTTAAATTTTTAAAATAATTTGTATTGGTTATGAATGAAGCAATGTTTTTCAAGACCGAAGAAAATACAAAGAAGGTTACCTGCTTTTTGTGTCCGAAAGACTGTGTTATTGCTGACGGAAAAACAGGTGTTTGCGGAGTCCGTCAGAATATTAACGGCACTTTTATATCACTCGTATATGAAAAACCTGTTGCAATTCACATTGACCCAATTGAAAAAAAACCGCTTTATCATTTTCATCCCGGTTCAAAAATTCTCTCGATAGGGACTTACGGATGCAATTTAAGTTGCAGGTTCTGCCAGAATTATGATATCAGTCAGATAAAAGACTCCCCTGTTGATTTTGATAATATTAAGCGAGTAACGTCAGCGGAAATAGTAAATATGTGCATTGAGAGAGGGCTTAAATTTATTGCATTTACTTATAACGAGCCGACAATATTTTATGAATACATGTATGAAACTGCCATACTGTGCAAAGAGCACGATATTAAAACGGTTGTTGTATCAAACGGGCAGATAAACGAAGAGCCGCTGAAAAAACTTATTCCTTATATAGATGCGTTTAATATTGACCTGAAAGCATTCAATGAAAATTTTTACAAAAAAATCTGCAACGGAGATTTCGAGACTACTAAAAATACTCTGCGTATTATTGCAGAAAATAAAAAGCATCTTGAAGTAACTTTTTTATTGATTGAGGGATTTAATGATGATTTGCATGAATTCATAAAAATGTGTAAATTCTTAAAGCGTCTTGATAACAAGATTGTTCTTCATATTTCGAGAGCATTTCCGAGATATAAACTGAATTTTAATCCTACTCCGAAAAGTTTAATGAATCTGTTCTTTGATACTGCAGGAGAATATCTAGAGAATGTATATATGGGGAATGTGTGATTGGATGATTGAATGAGTGGATGAGTAGATGGGGAAATGAGTGAATGGGGAGATGAGTGGATGGGGGGATGAATGATTCTGAATTAACTTTTTTATTAAGATTTAAAAGGATAAATCTTATGAAAGAAAAAATCAGAAAAGCGGTATTTTCGGGCGGGTGGTATAACGGAAATCCAAAGGAGCTCACCGCCGAAATAAAAGAGTACCTTGACCAAGCAAAGCACATCAATAAAAATGTTCGTGCAGTAATTGTTCCTCACGCCGGATACATGTTTTCCGGGCAGGTGGCTGCTCATTCTTACAAGCAAATTTCCCCTGATACGAAAAAAGTTTTTGTACTCGGAACTTCACACAGATATTATTTACAAGGGGTTTGTGTCGGAGATTATGATTATCTCGAAACACCTCTGGGAAGAATCAAGGTAAGCAAGGACGTAAAAATAATTCTCAAAGAAAAACATTTTTCCTTCATTCCAGAAGCAGACAAAAATGAACATTCAATAGAAATCGAATTACCGTTTTTAAAACATATACTGGTTGATTTTGAAATAATTCCTTTACTAGTAGGTTCCATTAATTATAAAGAGCTTGCCGGTGTTATCGGTAATTATATTGACGATAAAACTGTAATTGTTGTTTCCGTAGATTTAAGTCATTTCCATTCCTATCACGAAGCAAAAAGGCTCGATGAATTTACCATAAATGCAATTACCTCTCTTAATACCGATAAAATCCCCGATGCAGAAATAGATTCACCTTATGCTGTACTCGGTGTAATGGAACTTGCAAAACTAAACAACTGGAATGTCAAACTGCTTGAATATAAAAATTCCGGCGATATAACAGGCGATTTATCGAGAGTCGTCGGATATGCATCAATTGCTTTCTTTAATTAACATTTTTCTAAATTACAATAAAAATACAATGCACTACTCCAATGATGAAATTCACCTGATGAAATCAATTGCAAAAAATGCTGTTGAATTTTGCGTGGCTGAAAACGAAGATTATGTTCCACATAATATACCTGATAAACTAAAGACTGCGAAGGCGTGTTTTGTAACTATTTACAAGAACGGAAATTTAAGGGGGTGCATCGGCAATATTATTCCGAGGGGTATGTTATATGAAGCGATAATAAACAATGCCGTCAGTGCCGCTACAAGAGACCCGCGTTTTCCAGAGGTAACGCCCAGTGAACTTAAATCTCTCAAATACGAAATCACGGTGTTGTCCGAGCCGTTGGAAATCAAATATAAATCAGAGAAGGATTTATTTGAAAAGATTAAGGATAAAGGAGTTATTATAAAAAAATCTTTTTTTACTGCGGTGTATCTTCCACAGGTATGGGAGCATTTTTCTTCGCCCGAGGAGTTTTTAACGTCGTTGTGCAGAAAGGCAGGTATGAACGGTAAGGAGTGGAAAAAACTGGATTTGACGGTATCAACGTTTGAAACGGAGAGGTGATATTTGATTAAAAGATTGAAGATTGAAGATTTTAACCGCAACGAAAATAACAAATATGAAAAGAGGAAATAAAGAAAAAAGATGCCCACGAAAAACACGGAAGAATTAGTGGTTAGTTATTAGTGGTTAGTTATTAGTGGATTAATTTTTATGTGGGATTAACCGCAAAGATGGGATTGGATTGAAGATTTTAACCGCAAAGGCGCGAGTTGATTGAAAGATTGAAGATTTTAATCGCAAAGGCGCGAGTTGATTGAAAGATTGAAGATTTTAACCGCAAAGGCGCGACGTAAATAACAAAGAAGAAAAGGAAAAGGAAGAGAGAAAAGATGCCCACGAAAGACACGGAAGAAATAAAAATTAATAACTGTAACAACACAACAAAAGAAGAAAGAAGAAAAGGAAGAGAGAAAAGATGCCCACGAAAAACACGGAAGAATTAGTGGTTAGTTATTAGTGGATTAATTTTTATGGGGGATTAACCGCAAAGATGGGATTGGATTGAAGATTCAAGATTAAAGATTGATGATTTTAACCGCAATGGCGCGACGTAAATAACAAAGAAGAAAAGGAAGAGAGAAAAGATGCCCACGAAAAACACGGAAGACACTCAACGAAAATAACAAATAACAAAGAAGAAAAGGAAGAGAGAAAAGATGCCCACAAAAAACACGAAATATATAAAAATTATTAACTGTAACAACACAACAAAAGAAGAAAGAAGAAAAGGAAGAGAGAAAAGATGCCCACGAAAGACACAGAAGAATTAGTGGTTAGTTATTAGTGGTTAGTTATTAGTGGATTAATTTTTATGGGGGATTAACCGCAAAGATGGGATTGGTTTGAAGATTCAAGATTAAAGATTGATGATTTTAACCGCAATGGAGCGACGTAAATAACAAAGAAGAAAAGGAAGAGAGAAAAGATACCCACGAAAAACACGAAATAAATAAAAATTATTAACTGTAACAACACAACAAAAGAAGAAAGAAGAAAAAGAAGAGAGAAAAGATGCCCACGAAAGACACGGAAGAATTAGTGGTTAGTTATTAGTGGTTAGTTATTAGTGGATTAATTTTTATGGGGGATTAACCGCAAAGATGGGATTGGATTGAAGATTAAAGATTGACGATTAAATTCTTTTTTGTTCCTCTTTTAAATAATGTTTTTTTAATATAGCGGCTGTTTTTTTTCTGATGTATTTCTCAAGTTCGTCGGGTGATTCGGTTAATATTTTTTTTATTTCATTAACCGAGCCGAAGAGAGATAATAATTTTTTTGCGGTTGATTCCCCTATCCCTTTAATGTCAGTCAATTCAGTTTTGAGAGTCCGCCTGTCTCTTAAAGACCTGTGAAATGTTACTGCGAATCTGTGCGCTTCATCTCTAATTTTCTGAAGGAGTTTCAGTCCGATTGATGTTTTCGGAATGTTGTGGGGCAAGTGCTCGCCCGGGAAATATACTTCTTCAAGTTTTTTGGCAAGGGCTATTACGGTAATTGAAGGTTTGGTGGTTAGTGGTTGGTGATTAGTGGTTAGTGGTTGGTAATTAGCGATTGGGGAACGTGGGGGTTGAGGGTTTTTTATGGTAATACCTATATCGGTCAATACTTTTACAGCAGAGGACAACTGACCTTTTCCGCCGTCTATTACAATTAAATCCGGTAACGGCAATGATTTTTCATCCTCTTCTTCATAAGATTTTCTATAGCGCCTGTAAATTACTTCTCTCATTGAGGCAAAGTCATCAGGTTCACCCGCTTCATTTAATATTGTTGTTATCTTATATTTTCTATAATCATTTTTTCTCGGTTTTGCATCCTGAAACACTATCATCGAGGCGACCGTGTCCGTACCCTGTATATGCGATATATCGAAGCATTCTATTCTTCTCGGAATTTTTTCAAGGTTCAAGTCGCGCCTCAATGCTTCAAGTGATGGGGCGGTAAATTCCCTTTTCATTTTAGCAAGTTTCAATTCCTCAAGCATCAACCTTGCATTTGCTCTAACCATATTTAAAAGTTTCATTTTCTCGCCTGCTTTGGGAGCAATAAGTTTCAATTTTGTTTTGCCGTGTGAATCGGTTATGCCCTGTTTTTTTTCAAGCCATTTGAAAATAAAATCCGGATTTTCAAGCTTAGTCGGAATAATTATTTCTTCGGGAATAAATTCTGTTACACTATAATAATTCGCAAGAAAAATTTCCAATATTTCGCCGTCAGGTTTTTCGATTACATTTGCAAGATAAAAATGTGATTTTCCTATTACTTTTCCGTCTCGTATTTTCAGCACCATACCGCAGCCGTCATTGTCTTCTTTTTCTACTGCAATTACATCCCTATCGGTTAAATCTTCCGATACCATTTTTTGCTTTGATGCATATATTTTTATCATCCGGATTTTATCTCTTAACTGTGCCGCCTGTTCGAAAAACATTTTTTCAGAATACGAATTCATACGTTTCGTAAGTTCTTCAACAACGGATTTTGATTTTCCATTCAGAATACGGGCAACCTGATTAATCGTGTTTGCATATTCAAAGCGCGAGATTAATCCTTCGCAGGGACCTTTGCACTTTTGGATTTGATAATCGAGGCAGATTTTAAATTTTCCAGCAGTGATTGCTTCTTCCGTCAGACTGAGGTTACAGGAACGAATCATAAAGATATCGCGAATTGCTCTTAGCGCACTACGCATAGTTTTAACATCGGTATAGGGACCAAAGTACCTCGAACCGTCTGCCCGTTTTGTACGGGTAGGAAACACACGCGGGAAGGGTTCATTCGTGATTACAATATACGGGTAGGTTTTATCGTCTTTTAAATTTACGTTGTAACGCGGTTTTAATTTCTTAATTAAATTTAATTCAAGAATAAGTGCTTCAATTTCCGAATCGGTTTGAATTATTTCAATATCGGAAATTTTCGAGAGCATTACTGCTATTCTACCATACTGTTCTTTTGCCTGAAAATACTGTTTAACTCTTTTTTTAATATTTTTTGCCTTGCCGACATAGATTACTTTACCAGTCGCGTCTTTAAACTGATAGATGCCCGGTCCTGACGGAAGGTTTGATAATTTTACTTTTAAATTCGCCGCAACTTTTCGTGCAGGATTAACTTTATCATTCACTTTATTTTTCGTTCTGATGCTGAGCCAATTCCATCAAGATACCGGCTGTAGATTTCGGATGTAAAAATGCTATAAGCATATTATCGGCACCCTGTTTCGGAGTTTCGTTAATTAATCTTATTTCTCTTTCTTTCAGTTCTGTTAGTGATTTATTTATGTCAGGCACTTCGAATGAGCAATGCTGAATGCCTTCGCCGCGTTTTTCGATATGTTTCGAGATTGGCGATTCTGCATCAGTACCTTCAAGAAATTCAAGGTCGCAGTTTTCGAGTTTTATTTTCCGTACGTTTACCTTCTGTTCCGCCACAAACTCGACCGGAGTTGCTTTCGTATTGAATATCTTTTCAAAAACGGGAACTGTTTCTTTTAGTGATTTTACGGCGATTCCGAGGTGTTCAAGTTTCATTGTTTAGTTTTTAGTTATTAGTGATAAGGGAATAAGGGAATAAGGGAATAAGGGAACAAGGGAATAAGGGAATAAGGGAATAAGGGAATAAGGGAATAAGGGAATAAGGGAACAAGGGAATAAGGGAATAAGGGAATAAGGAGATGAGTAATATGTAAAAATTTTAGCATTTAACATTTTTAGTTTAGCATTAAATTAGAGGTATTCGCCCAGTCCTTTTCGTCTCAGGTAGTCCACTACTTCTCTGACGTTTTGAGATTCTCCCTTCCTGCATACAAGAAGACCGTTATCTGTATCAATAATTATTAAATCATCACATCCTACAACGGCTGATATTCTTTGATGATTTATTATCATACAATTCCGTGAATTTATCATTACAGTTTTCCCCTGCGTAACGTTACCATTCTTATCTTTTTTACGAAGGCGGTATATTTCATCCCAAGAACCTACATCACTCCAATCAAAGAAACTTCTGATTATGTAGACCTGTTTTGATTTTTCCATAATTCCATAATCTATAGAAATACCTTTTATTTGAGAATACATTAATTCAAGTTGTTTTGGAAATTCTTCTTTAAACAATTTTTTTTCAAGATGTTTTAAAGCAGAATCAAGGTCAGGTAAATACATTTCTATTTCTTTCATCATAGTATCAACTCTGAAGATAAACATACCGGAATTCCACAGAAAGTCACCGCTTTCAAGAAACATTTTTGCAACTTCAAGATTTGGTTTTTCCGCAAAAGTTTTTACTTTATATACCTGTTGAAAGATTTTTTTTTGTTCCTCTTCAATTTCTATTTCATTCATTTTGTCGGAATCATACTGTATATATCCATAACCTGTTTCCGGTTTTGTAGGATGTATTCCAAGAGTTACAATTCCCCCGTTTTTATTTACAAATTTCAATCCGCTTTTCACAACTCTTTGAAATTCGGCAACATTTTGTATGATATGGTCAGAGGGTGCAACAAAGACATTTGCTTTCGGATCGAATTGTTTAATATACAAACAGGTCAGTCCAATACAGGGTGCCGTGTTTCTTCCAAACGGTTCCATTATTATATTGTCCTCAGGAATCTGCGGCAACTGCTTTTTTATAATAGATTTATAGGCAGTATTTGTAACTATATATATTTTTTTTGCAGAAATTAAATTTTCAAGCCGCTTAACTGTTTTCTGTATCATTGTTTCCCGATTATTTTCAATATCAAGAAATTGTTTCGGGAGTTTAGATGTACCATACGGCCAAAATCTTGTACCAATACCCCCCGCCATTATTATTGCGTAATTATTCATTTATTATTATTTTTTTCCGTAAAAATTTTGTCAGGATTATTTAAATATGAAATAAAGATTTCAATATCTTTTGAGGTTTTACCAAGAAACAGCAGTTTAAAATTTACAATAATATAGTTTATTATTTCCTTCACATCTGTTCCAAAGGGGTCTATCCTGTAGTTTTGAACATATTTAATAAAAATATAAGATGCTTCCGATAATTGTGCCATATTTTCTATTTTTAATTCATTGGATAATTTCACTATGGTTTTAAAATCGGGAAATGATTTTGAAAGCAATCTATGTGCTTCATAAGTTTGAAATTCTCCCTTTATTGTTTCAAGCGATTTAAATATATCCTCAACACTAAGTATTTTACTTTTTAATAAAAGCAGTTTTTTTCTTTCGTTGCTGTCCGAATATTTTTCATCCAGTTTTTTTTCTACTTCCTTTTTTTCTTTTTTAATTTTTTCCGCTCTTTCCTTTTTTTCTTTTTCTTTTATCAGTTCTTTCTGACGCATTTCTATCTGTGCTACCGTATTTTCATATTCCGAAAAATCATCACCGCTTACTAATTTTTGTATTAATATTATCGCATTTATAAACAATTCTATAAGTTCATTATCCGGTTTATAATTTTTTTCTTTTACCTGTCTTAACGAAAGTTTAATCGTGGAATAAATATTTGTTATTACTTCAAAAGTCATTTCTCTTGAATAATTTTCCATATACTCACATTCGTCAATTATGTTTTCAATTACATCTTTAAATTCATTTTCAATTAATTTTTCTTTATCTTTTACTTCTTTTATTTTATTTAAGCCCTCTGCTATTATAAGGTTTTTTTCTCTCAATATTTTTTCATATTCACTGAATATTTTATTTTCTTCCCTTTCCGTTACGGTTATATTTTCCGTTTTTTTTATTTCATCAGTTTCATCGAAAGTTTTGTTATAATCGGTATAATCCTCATCCGGCGGTTCAATTAAGATTTTTCTTATTTTTTGTTCTTCCTCTGAAAGTGGCATAATTATTTTAGTTTTATTTATTTCTACCAGTTTTTCATTTTCTTCTTCTGAAAATGCCTGTTCTTTTTCCTTTACAACTTTATGCTTTTTAAAATGAAAAAATTCACGGATTTTTTTTACAGTAATTTTTTTATTTTCTTTTTCTAAATCCAGATCATTATCTTTTTCTTTCTTTGTTTCCATTACTTCAGGATAATCAGATAATTTTTTTTCCGGTATATCGAATACTTCCTCTGGTTTTATTTCTTCATTTTTTATATTTTCTTCAACAGGCTTATTGATTTCATCCTTGCTTCCGGGGATTCCAAATATATTTTCTTTTAATAATTCTTCTTTTGTCTGTATTAATTCAAGTTCTTCCTTAAAGTGCACTGCTTTATTTTTTTCATAATCCATTTCTTTATTCTTGTCAATTTCGATTTTTGATTCATCATTTTTATCTATTATATCTTTCTTTTCCGAGAGTTCATTTTCAAGTGTTTCAATGTTGTTTTCCGATTCATATATATTGTTTACTGCAGGATATTCTTCCTGAAAATCAAATTCTTTTGTTACAGGTTCACCAATGATTTCTTCAGAGGATATTTTTAGAAAATGATTAACAAGTTCTTTCTTTAAAAATTTCTTATCTTCATTAATATTTTCAACTAAATTATCGAAATTAATTTGTTTTTCACCCGATTTTTTTAATACAAATATCAAATAGGCGGAAATCAATTCAAAACTTTTTATTTTTGATAAAAGGTAAATATCTTTTATAAGATTAGTTGAATTTTTAAGTCTGTATAAAAGTTCAAAAAGAACTTTTTGATTTTTATATCCCGGATGAGATAAAAAATCTTTTTCAAGTAAAAGAATTAAATATTTAAGATATTTTTCATTATGCTTTTCCATTTTACAAAAAAAAATTTATTTAATTATTACTTAAACATAGTTAAACTTACTGTAAAGTTCAATATTTATTTAAAAGTCAATTTTAAAATAAAATATTAATGAATTTGATTTTAGAAACGAAATAAATATATTACAATATTATAATATAAAATTTTTTTTTACGCCGCATTAAATATACTTGACAAATAAAGTCAGATTTTATAATATTATAAAGTTCTTTCACAGCAATATATATTTGTTAATAAGTTGTTAAAAATTTTTTTCAAAAAAGAAATTACACAGAACAAGAAAAAAAAATAATAAATTATTAACAAGAGGTGTTAAACAAACAAATTAGAGTAAAGTAAATAATTGTTTATATTGAATTTATTTTAATTAAATGTTGTTAAAAACCTGTTAATAATTAATAAATATATTTGCATAAGAACACAGTTGTTTAAAGCTACTTTTTAAGTCAGTTGTAATTGTTAATAAATATTAAAGATTGTTAGAGTGATAAAACTTTCTTCTACTTCTGAATTCCAAGATAAAGATACAAAAAAAAGCGTTACTTCTACTCCGGAAGCCAAGGAATTATGGAAAAAATTTCTTTTTTTGCTTTCACAGAGTTTAAAAGAAAGCGAGATTCAAACATGGTTTTCCATTCTCGTTCCAAAATCATTTGAAAATAATACTCTTACAATTTTTGTTCCCAGCAAAGATTACTACGGAGTTATAGAAAGGCGTTTTAACGAACAAATAGGAAAAATAATAGACAGCGGATTAATCGGTAAAAACGGTAAACTTATTTACGAAGTTGAAGAAACGGACACTTTATCCGAGAAAGAAGTTAACGAACCTGCAATATATGAAATACAAAGTTCATATACTCAGCCTGCAAAAAAAATATGTTTAACAAAAGAAAAAGATTTTTCAGAGTCTTTTAAAAGTAATTTATTTCCAAAATACGTTTTTGATACATTTGTCAGGGGTGAAAGCAACGAACTTGCTGTTGCGGTTGCTTACGCAATAACTCAAAATCCGGGAAATTTATACAATCCGTTTTTTATATACGGCGGTGTTGGCATAGGCAAAACACATCTTATTCAGGCAATAGGAAATGAAATTGCAAAACAGAATCCCGAAAAAAGAGTTTACTATACTACAACACCGGATTTTACCACACAGTTTACATCAAGCATTGCAAAAGACAGGGTAGATTTTTCAAGTAATATTCTCGGCACAAAGAAATTAGATGCGTTTTATAAATCACTAGATATATTAATTCTTGATGACGTTCAGAATCTTGCAGGTAAACAGGGAACACAGGATTTCATTTATCAGATATTCAATACACTATACAATAACAAAAAACACATCATATTTTCCTGTGATAAACCAATTGCACAAATAAAAGATATTGAAGAAAGACTCGTATCCAGGTTTAAATGCGGAATGATAGCGGATATTCAGCCACCCAGCTGGGAAATGCGGGTTGCCATTATCAAGAAGAAACTTGAGGAATTTAATGCTGTTTTTCCAGAAGATGTAATTCATTACATAGCAACAAATGTTAAAGACAGTATAAGAACAATAGAAAGCTGCATATCGGGAATCATTACCGAGAGTCGTTTTATTTTTAATAATAAAATAAATATTGATATAGCGGAAAGAACAATAATAAGAGCGGTCGGAACTGCAAGAAAAAATAAAAATATTTCAGTGGAAAATATTATTTATGCGGCAGCAAATTATTATAATGTATCGGAAAACAGCATTCTTTCCAAAAAAAGAACTAAAGAAGTTGCTCATGCCAGACAAGTTGCAATGTATCTGGCTAAAGAACTAACAAATCTGACTCTTGAATCAATAGGTCTGAACTTTGGGGGAAAAGACCATTCTACAGTACTTTATTCCTATAATACAATAAGAGAACTGCTCAGAAATGATTCTCTTTTGAAAAATCAGATAAAGGAAATTAAAGAACAGATAAATATACTCTGATATTTTGTTAAAAGTTTATTAAAATGCTGTTAATATCTCAGAGTTTTTAACAAATACTTAATAACATTATTGTCTTTTGTTAAAATTGTGTAATACTTAGGATAATATTAACATAGAATTAACTTTAACTATTTTATCTAATTTATAAGTTACTTAAATTTTAAATTTTTAATTTGTATTTTTTAACATTATTAACATATCTACTTTTACTTTTTATTTTTATAATATATAATTAAAGATAAATAACACAGTATGATAGAAAAATTATATATAAGAAATTATCTTATAATCAAGGAAGCCGAAATCAATTTTTCAAGAGGATTAAATATTTTCACCGGAGAAACCGGAGCGGGCAAGACAATTATTCTGGATGCACTCTCTCTGATACTCGGGGAGAGAGCAGATTATTCGATTGTAAAGCACAGTGAAGAAAAATTAATCGTTGAGGGATATTTTAATTTAACGAAAAATGAAAATGTAAACAAATTTTTAAAAAGCAATGAATTGCTAAATGAAAATAATCACATTACAATAGTAAGAAGAGAACTGTTTAAAAAAGGATTCAGCAGAAATTTTATTAATGATAATCCTGTAAATACCGTTATATTAAAAGAATTCGGTGAACTGATAATAGACATACATTCTCAAAATGAGCATCAATCACTTTTAAAAAAGGAAAATCATACAGATATACTCGATGAATTAATAGAGGACAAAATGAAATTTAATGAGTTTAAGGAATTATATAATAAATACAAAGAACTTATAATTGTTTATGAAGAAATGATTAAAAACAGAGACAGATTAACGGAAAGAAAAGATTATTTAGAATTTCAGTTAAAGGAAATCAATAATTTAAATCCAAAACCTAACGAAGATAAAAACATTGAAGAAATACTGCAAAAACTTGAAAATGTTGAAACCATAAGCATAACTCTGGAAAACAGCATAAATATATTAACCGGCAGTGAAACAAACATATTATCAGGAATAAGTAATGTAATTAAGGAAATAAAAAAAATATCAAAATACGACAAGAT
Organism: Ignavibacteria bacterium; assembly: GCA_016929695.1. Lineage (GTDB taxonomy): Bacteria > Bacteroidota > Ignavibacteria > Tepidaquicellales > Tepidaquicellaceae > Tepidaquicella. The sequence continues at coordinate 85,082 of JAFGII010000035.1, read as the reverse complement.
ATTTGAAAATGATATAAATGAACTTGAAAAAATTATAATTTCTTTAATAGAAACCGAAAGAAACCTAAGCAATTACATCAACAGTTTAAGTTTTGACCCTGCATATATTGATTCACTAAGAGAAAGAACAGGGCAACTGCAGTTTTTAAAAAAGAAATACAGAATGTCACTAAATGAATTGATAGATAAAGCCGAAGATATAAAAAACGAATTATCATCTACGGAAAATCTGGATTTTGAAATAGAAAAAACAGAAAAAATAATAAAAGAAGAAAAAGAAAAATTATATAATTCAGCGAAGCAGTTATCCGAGCAGAGATTCAAGGGGGCTCAGGAAATTCAAAAAAACATAAAAAGACAGTTCAAGGAAGTAGGACTGGACAATGCCGATTTTAAAGTAAACATTACTAAAAACAAAGGTTGTGTAAATAAGTTTTTCAATTATGAAAATAAAGGCGAAATAACAGGAATAAATATAAACGGTATAGATGATATAGAATTTCTTGTAATTACTAACAAAGGAGAGGAATTTCAACCTTTAAAAAAAGTTGCATCAGGCGGAGAGATATCAAGAATAATGCTTTCGATTAAATCATCATTATCGGACAGGGATAAAATTCCAATTCTGATATTTGATGAAATAGATGCAGGGATAAGCGGAAGAATAGCCGAAAAAGTAGGAAAAGTATTAAAAAATTTATCAAAAACCCATCAGTTAATATCTATTACACATTTACCCCAGATAGCCGCATTTTCAGATAATCATTTTTCCGTTACTAAAACAGTTATAAATAAAGAAACAGTAGCCAGAATTAAGAAAATTAATAAAGAGGAAAAAGTTGATGAAATAGCAAAACTTTTATCAGGAGAAAAAGTTACGGATATTTTTAGAAAAACAGCAAGGGAATTAATTGAAAACACAAAACAGTAAATCATTGTTAAATCATACATTTATAAATTGTTTCTCAAGAAACAATTAACTTAATGAAGACTTATTTTGACATAATTATTGCGGGAGCAGGTCATGCCGGAATAGAAGCTGCTGTTGCCGGAGCTAAATTAGGCTGCAGCGTAGGACTTATTACAATGGATATAAATGCAGCAGGAAGGATGAGTTGTAATCCTTCTATAGGGGGAACCGCAAAAGGTCATCTTGTAAGAGAAATTGATGCATTAGGAGGAGTAATTGGGTTTTTAGCAGATAAAACAGGAATACAGTTTAAAGTACTTAATAAGTCTAAAGGTCCTGCAATATGGTCACCCCGTTGTCAGTCTGATAAAGAACTTTACACAATTTTAGCAAAAGAGTTATTACAAAACACAGAAAATCTATATATTATTGAGGATATTGTTAAAGAAGTAGTAGTTGAAGATTATATAAACAATAATCCATATAAATATAAAATAAAGGGAATAAAAACAGAGAACGAACTTCAATTAAAATGTAAAGCAGTAATATTATCTTCAGGTACTTTTTTAAATGCTATAATGCATACAGGTTCTGTCAAAACGGAAGGAGGGAGGTTTGGAGAGAGAGCGGCGACAGGGCTTACAGAATGTTTACATAGTTTAGGTTTTAATGTAGGCAGACTTAAAACGGGAACACCTCCACGAGTAGATATAAACACAGTAGATTTCTCAAAAACAGAGATACAACCCGGGGATACATACCCTCAACCATTTTCACATTTAACACCTTTAGGGGAATTTCCATATTTACAACAAATAAACTGTCATTTAACACACACAAACGAACATACACACAATATACTAAGAACCGGTTTTGATTTATCGCCCTTATTTATGGGAGTTATCAAGGGAATCGGACCAAGATATTGCCCATCAATAGAGGATAAAATTGCCAGATTTTCAGATAAACCACGTCATCAAATATTCTTAGAGCCGGAAACTTTAAACGGACAAACAATTTACATCAACGGTTTTTCTTCATCACTTCCTGCGGATATTCAATTAAGAGCGGCAAAAACAATTCCCGGGCTTGAAAATATCAAAATGATAAGACCGGGATATGCAGTAGAATATGATTTCTTTCCGACATACCATATTTATCCTACACTAGAGACTAAAATAGTATCCGGATTATATAATGCAGGTCAGATAAACGGAACATCGGGATATGAAGAAGCTGCCGGACAGGGAATAATTGCAGGAATAAATGCCGTATTAAAAATAAAAAATCAAGAAGAGTTTATTTTAAAAAGAGATAATTCATATATAGGAGTTCTTATTGATGACCTTGTAAATAAATGTCCTGAAGAACCATACAGAATATTTACATCTTCGGCGGAATACCGATTGATTCTAAGGCAAGATAACGCAGACATAAGATTAATGGAAAAAGGATACAAATTCGGATTAATCAGTTACTCAAATATTGAGAAATTAAGAAAAAAAGTTGATTTGATAAATGCAGGCATTAATTACTTTAAAACAAATACAGTATCACCACTAACAATAAATTCTTATCTTGAAAAAATCAATTCATCGTCTATTTCACAAAATGAGTTTTATTCCAACATTATAAAAAGAAATGAGATAAATTTATTGAAATTTTTACAAATATTACCGGATAAAAATATTTTAATAAATGAAATTTTATCTCTTCCTGAAGTTATAAATCAAATTGAAATTGAATTAAAATATGAAGGATATATAAAAAGACAAAAAGAACAGATAGAGAATTTTAAAAAAAACGAAAACATAATAATTCCGGATAGTTTTAATTATGATAAAATTAAATCTCTTTCTACAGAAGCGATTGATAAATTAAAAAAAATAAAACCCAAATCAATAGGACAAGCATCGAGAATAGCAGGTGTTAATCCGTCAGATATAACTGCCATACTCATATATATGAGAGGTTGAATTATAATGTTTTACTTTCAGAAATATCATACCGCAGTTGTTCACTCTGTCTCATACCAACCTCTTTAGCAACAACTTCTACAGAAACACGGATTTCTTCTTCAGTCATTTGTAATAATCTTGCGGCATTAATTATACCTGTCGTAGTAGTTATTTTTTTATCGCCGGAATAATAAAAAGTTGTAAAACCAAGAGGCAAAATATAAGTCTCGTCATTCTGCCAGATTAATTTTGCCGAAGCTCTATCTATTAATCTACCCCTTGTTGAAATAGATGCATATACTCCGTAAGAATCAGATTTTAAGCGAAACTTCTCAAAAATACTTTCAAGAATAAAATCAGGATTACTATCTAACGTTGATACGTTAACTGTATTACAATATGTTTGAAGACCTTCCTGAAGTCCCCAGGAGATAGAATTGGAAATTGAATCCTTATTTAATGCTTTCTGAAGTTTTTCCTGTATTTCAGATTCAACATAACCGGAACCAATGCCTTTAATTACAACTTCGAGCAGATTTTTATTAAAAAAATCGTAATTAAATAAAACTTTAACATCAGAAGCACTAGGGTTAACCTGCTGTTTTAACAGCACTTTCTTCCCTACAAGATTGTAATTTGCAAGTTCGTTAATATGAGAGCAGGAAAAAAGAACTATTATAAATAAAATAAATACAGAATATAATTTTTTCATACAGACTTTTATTTTTATACAATATAATATTAAAATTTGTTCCTTTTGTTTTAAATTGAAAATCTGTAATATGAACATTCAAAAATAAAAATTTTATTATGCAGTATAGAACAATAGATGAATTTATTAAAGACTGGGGCTTTGAAAGTCAAGCAACAATAAAAATAATTTCTTCACTTACGGATGCTTCGTTAAAAAAGAAAGCATACAAAGAAGGAAGAACACTCGGTTATCTTGCCTGGCATCTTGCAACATCAATTTCAGAGATGATAAGAAAAACAGGATTGGAAATTTATTTTCTTGACCCTGAATCAGACAATCCGGATAAAGTAAAAGAAATTATGGATGCATACGAAAAAGTATCTAACGAATTAACAGAAAAAATACAATCAGACTGGACAGATAAATCATTAACAGAAGAAGTTGAAATGTATGGAGAAAAGTGGAAAAAGGGAGAAGCACTGGAATCACTTGTAAAACACCAAATACACCACAGAGGGCAGATGACAGTGTATATGCGTATTGCAGGAGTTTTTGTTCCGGGGATTTATGGTCCATCTAAAGAAGAATGGAAAGATTATGGAATGGAACCGCAACGATAAAGAAACATATTTTAGATAGAGAAGATTGATGAGAGGATGGGTTGATGGGCGAATGGGTAAATGGGCGAATGGGTAAATGGGAGGATGGGTGAATGGGTAAATGGGAAGATGAGTAGATGAGAGAATGGGTGAATGGGAGGATGGGAGAATGGGGGGATGGGTAGATGGGTAGATGGGTAGATGAGAGAGTGAATGATTAAATAAAAATAAAAAATTACAAAAAATATTAATTTAATAATATAAATATGTTAAGAATTAAATTACTAGTTATTTTAAGTTTATTTATTGGTACAGCAGTAAACACATATTCACAGGATACATTTTCTATTACAGCAGTTGACCCTGTTACAGGGCAGGTAGGCAGTGCAGGTGCTTCCTGCATAGCGAACTGTTTAATATTAAGCGATGTACATCCCGGTGTAGGAATAATACATACGCAGGCATACTGGAACGCAACGAATCAAAATTATGCAAAATCATTAATGAATCAGGGATTATCACCGCAACAAATAATAGATTCGCTTATTGCGCATGATGCTCAAAACAATCCTACAATCCGGCAATACGGAATAGTAGATTTGATTAACGGAGGAAGAACAGCCGCATATACCGGTGTTAACTGCAATAATTATAAAAATCATATTATTGGTCCAACATATACCATACAGGGAAATATATTACTTGGCCAGAAAATATTAGACTCAATGCAGGCAAGATTTTTAAATACTTCCGGAACACTTGCAGATAAACTAATGGCAGCATTACAAGGTGCAAAAATGATTGGAGCAGATACAAGATGCACACAGTATAATAAATCTTCCATTTCAGCATTTCTGCGAGTAGCGAATCCGGGAGATACAATAAGTAATTTACATCTTCATTTAAATGTCGGAAATACAACGGGAAGTAAAGACCCCATAGATTCACTACAAGTCTTATATGACCAGTGGTTATTAACGGGAATAAGAAATCTTTCAGGAGAAGTTCCAACAGGAATTGTTTTACACCAGAATTATCCAAATCCTTTTAATCCCGATACGAAAATCAGGTTCAGCGTCAACGGTAATTATTTCGTAAAGGTAACTATATTTTCATTAACAGGTCAGGAAATAAAAACATTATTCAACGATTATTTAAGCACAGGAATTTATGAATTAATCTGGAACGGAGCGGGATATTCAAGCGGAATCTATTATTATAAATTACAAGCGGGTAATTTTGTGCAGACGAGAAAAATGACACTACTAAAATAGAATATAGTCATAGAAAAGAATGAGTTAACGGGAGGATGAGCAGACAGGGGACAGAACATAATTCTATTCACCGATGATTTTGACGAGAACTCTTTTTTTTCTTTTACCGTCGAACTCACCATAGAAGATTTGTTCCCACGGACCAAAATCAAGTTTACCATTTGTTACTGCAACAACAACCTCCCTGCCCATAACAGTTCTTTTAAGATGAGCATCGGCATTATCTTCAAAACCATTGTGTCTATATTGCGAATATGGTTTTTCCGGAGCAAGTTTTTCAAGCCAGTCTTCAAAATCCCGATGCAATCCGGATTCATCATCATTAATAAAAACACTTGCTGTAATATGCATAGCATTTACAAGGACAAGACCTTCTTTTATTTCACTTTCTTTTAATGCCAGATTAATATCTGGGGTTATATTAATCAGTTCACGTCTTTTCTTTATTTCGAACCAAAGTTCTTTTCTATATGATTTCATATTTTAACACTTTATTGAATATAAATTTGTTTTACGTATAAAATTTTAATTTATTAAAATCTTTATAATATTAATATGAAGAAGGGAATAAAAATTCCCGGCACCGGATTTTTATCATATCGATTTATAAAAAAGGCTGATACTGATAAATATGACATAACAACAATAAGTCCGCGTAATCATTTTTTATTTACACTGCTTTTAACAAGTACAATATTCGGAACAATTGTAATTAGTGATTGGTAGTTGTTGACTGATTGTTGGTAATTGTTGATTGGTTATTGTTTTTTAGTGATTGGTTAAAAGAAAACCAAAGTTTAATTCATCAAAGAATAAACAATAACATTCGTTCCCATTTTGAAAGATTCTTCTTTTTTTTCGGGTGGGTCCTGATGTTCCTGTGTATCAGCCCAACCGTCCGTTATATTTGTTTCATAACAATAATAAACACATAATCTTCCATCGAGCGAGTAAATTCCAAATCCCTGTGCAGGTTTCTGGTCGTGTTCATGGATTTTAGGAAGGCCGGCTGGGAAGTTAAAATGACTACTGTATATTTCGTGAGTGAAAGGTAGTTCCTGTAATTCTTTATCGGGAAAAACACTTTTTATTTCTCTTCTGAAAGATTCATCCATTCCATAATCATCATCAGCGAAAAGAAAACCACCTAATTCACAATATTTTCGTAATCTTGCCGCCTGTTCATTTGTCAGTTCAATATTTCCATGTCCGGTCATAATAATAAACGGATATTTATAAATTTCATCAGATGAAATATCAATACTGTAAAAACCGGGCTCATCCATATCTATTAAAGTATTTTTTTTCAAGTAATCCATCATATTGACCTCTGCGGAGGGGTCGTTGTACCAATCACCGCCGCCCGGATATTTAAGACGGGCAATGCGAAATTTACTACCGGGTTTATCTGTAATATTTTGAGATATTAGATATAAAGAAACAGAAAAAGCAAATATTAAAATCAGGGTAATAACATTTTTCATAATTATATAAATATAATTTATTTTGTTGTAAATTTCCATTTCGATAATAAAAAAGAATTGAAAAATTAAAAAAGGAATTTTAAAGAAGCAGATAATATGGAAATTATAAAAAAAGACTATAATAACGAACACAGTCATTTTTGGAAAAATAAGAAAGAAAATTACACTTTGTTTTTATAAATATTTTTATTAAACTATATATAACTTTAAACAAGGAGAGAAAATAATGAAAAAATTCTTACCAATTCTTTTAGTTTTATTACTTGCGGGTTTCTGTTATTCACAGTGGACAGCAGTTGGAACAGTTTCAAGTGTTGGCAGTTACCCAAGTTTATCGGTTGCCTCACCGAATATAGTATTTGTTGCCGGGGGACCGAGCGGCGTGCCATATATATGGCGTTCCACAAATGCAGGTGTAACCTTTACGCAATTACCTACAAGCGGCGTATCTCTTGAAGTTTATTGTGTATGGGGAGTTGATGCGAACACAATATTTGTAGGTGACGGCGGAGCGGCAGGCGGAGCCGGGGGAAATGCAAAATTTTATAAAACGACAAACGGCGGGACCAACTGGACAATAGTTCTTCAAACGGGCGGAACAGCCGGATTTATTAACGGAATTGTTTTTTCAAGAACGAATCCAAATTTTGGAGTAGTAGAAAGCGACCCACCAACAGGAACAACATACTGGATAGCAAAAACGCATGACGGAGGAAATAACTGGTATGTGACAAACCCACCTCTTTCAGGCGCTGCCTCAGCACAGAATTCTATTATTGTAGTAGATTCATTTTTCTACGGTTTTGGGCTTAATGCTGCACCGACAAGAGTAGGATTAACGACAAATGCAGGTTTAAACTGGACATATCAGACATTAGTAGGAGCAGTAAGTTCAAGCGGATTCATCAGCGGGTTTGCATTCAGTACGGACAAACTTAACGGTATAGCTGCCGGGAGTACGACCTCAAATACAATTTCAAGAACAACAAATGCAGGAACTACGTGGGTTTCCCAATCAATTCCAAGTTCAGTTACATCCGGATACTGCACAATGAAGTGGGTACCAAATCAACCGATATGTTATGTAATTGTTTCATCAACGTCGGCAACACAATGCTTTAAGAGCATTAACAACGGCGTTACCTGGACAAGTATGACTTTTCCGGCTGCTACGGGTGTAAACCATTTTGACATATACTATGATAATGTTACAGGTTTTGTTACAGGGTATGCATGTTCCGGTACGGGACAGGTTTATAAATTGTCAGAACAAATTACAGGAATTATTGACCCAAACAATGAGATTCCATCTGACTTTATATTGATGCAAAATTATCCGAATCCATTTAATCCTACAACTACAATTGAATATTCTACTCCAAAAACAGCTTATGTAACAGTAAAGGTATATAATATTCTTGGTGAAGAAGTAACAACACTTGTTGCAGAACAAAAACAAGCAGGAAATCATGCAGTTACATTTGATGCTTCTAATTATTCAACAGGAATTTATTACTATACACTGACCGCAGATAATTTCCGCGAAACAAAGAAAATGATTCTTACGAAGTAAAGTTTATTTTTCTCATTATTTTGAAAGCCTGTCCCGATATTTTTGGACGGGCTTTTTTTTGAATATAGTTATAGAATTTATTCATATAGAAGGATGAGCGGATGGGTGAAAGGGAAAATGGGAGAACGGGTGAATGGATTAATGAGTGAATGGGTTAATGGGTTAATGGGTGGATGGGTTAATGGGTTAATGGGTTAATGGGTGGATGGGGTTTTGTTAAAAAAGGGGAAATAGAAAAAAGATACGTAAAATTTTTTTCACTTTTTAATATAATAAATATAGATATTTTTATAGAAAAACCGACATATGAATCCATTCAACAAAGCAGTTGTAGCAATACTACCGATATTTCCAAAAAAGATTATTAGACTTTTTGCGAACAGATATATTGCAGGGGATAACATTGAAGATGGAGTTAAGAAAGTTAAGGAACTCAATACAAAAAATATTTTGGCCTCAATGGATGTGCTGGGGGAAAGTATTGCAGACAAAAACGAAGCAATACAATCAAAAAATGAATCACTTGAAGTTCTTGAATACATTGATAAGCACAAATTAAACTCTAATCTCTCCATAAAACTTACAATGCTCGGACTCACGATTGATTATGATTTATGTTTGGGACTCGTAATGGAAATTCTTGAGAAAGCAAAAAAAATAAATAATTTTGTAAGAATTGATATGGAGGATTCATCGGTTACTGATGCAACGATAAAAATATTTGAAGAAAGCAGAAAGAAATTTGACAATGTTGGAATTGTATTACAGTCCTATATGCGAAGGTCAGAATCAGATGTACTAAAACTTACCGAAGTCAAAACAAACTTTCGTTTATGTAAGGGGATTTATATAGAACCGGAAAAAATTGCATTTAAAAAAAAACAGGAAGTACGTGATAACTTTATGAAAGTACTCAGAGTTATGTTTGAAAGAGACTCTTATGTCGGGATTGCCACACACGACAAATATCTTGTAAATGAATCATTAAAACTTATCAAAGAATTAAATTTAAGCAAGGACAAATATGAATTTCAAATGCTACTCGGAGTTACAGAAAAATTAAGAGATAAAATTGTTGCCGAAGGACACAAAATGAGAGTTTATATACCTTTCGGCGTGAGATGGTATCAATATTCAATGAGAAGGTTCAAGGAAAATCCAAATGTAGTAGGTGCAGTAATAACCAGTTTCTTCAACCGATGAGAAAAGCGGAATATAGTTATAGAATAAAATGTGAGATATACGATGAAAAATTAACCATAAAGGCACAACGTAAACAACAAATAACAAAGAGTAAATAACAGATAAAACACTACTGCAACAACATAAAGAACACAAAGAATAATACCGAAAAATAATTATTAATTTTAAATTTTGATTGGAGATGCCGAAACAAGTTCGGGATGACAAGTACTATATTTTTAAGATTTTGTAGTAACTCTGTAAGTAAACTATATTTGTTTTATTGTTTTAAATGAGAGGTAACATCGAACCAGATTTTTGAAGTTTCGGGGTATAATTCCATCATAATATCTTTTATGGCGAGTGAATATTCGCGTATTTCCCACTGGGCGTGAACATCATCTCTTAAAGAAATAAAATTCATAATTGCCTGAAAAGAAGCGGTCCAATATATTTCGGAATACTGATTTAACGGTAAGAATATTCTTGCTTGTTCTTTTGCGATGCCGAGATCAAGTAATTTTTTGTATGAGTCGAGAAGAGAACTCATTGTTTCATTAAAAATTTCATTTGCTTCATTCTGATTTTCTATAAGACCTTCTGATGCCTGTTTATTATCTTCGGATTGTTTACGCCAGTTAGCGGGAATATAAAAATCATTTACAGGAACATATCTACCACTGACTTCATTCCAAGCATGGTCTTTTGTGGGATAACTTGAAGTTGTTTCGATGCCGACTACGTGCTTATACCACTGACGCATTACAAACTCGGGGGCTTTGATATGAAACTGAACGATAAGATGCCTGAAGGGTGAATAATGTTTATTTTCCGCAAGATATTTTACGAGAATTCTATCTTTTTCGTCATAAACAGTTTTTCTTTTTCCGAATGACACGCGGGCTGAGTTTGCTACTGTTAAATCATTTCCGAGGTGATCAATAAGTTCGATAAATCCTTTGTCGAGTACTTCTTTACGCATTATTTTTATTCAAAGATAGGGGAATTTGTCTTTTTAAGAAATGTAATAAAAAAAACATAATGTGTCAAAAATACGGACTACACTGATTAAATACAGATTGAGACGGAAAAATCAGGAAAAATAAGCAGAAATATATTTTACCGTTAAGAACAGGGAGAATTATACTAAGGGACACAAGTTTAAATGTTAGATGAACATTGTTAATTGTCAAACAGAGAACAAACATTTTTTAACGATACTCAAGGGAGGGGGAGAGTGAATGAGAAGACAGAGCCTTTATCTTTTTCACTTTCAACCCAAATAGAACCTTTATTAGCATCAATAAATTCTTTACAGAGAAGGAGACCGAGCCCGGAGCCTTTTTCACCGGAGGTACCGAGCGATGAGGATTTAACATCCACAGTAAAAATTCGAGCGAAAGTTTTTTCCGGGATTCCGACACCGAAATCTTTAACAGAAAACAATACTTTATTTTCATCCTGAAGTTTCCGTGCTTCGAGGATTATTTCTCCGTTTTTATGAGAGAATTTTATTGCATTAGACAGCAAATTTCTCAACACGGTTTTAATTGATTCTTTATCAGCGAATGCAAATAAATCGGGCTTAGCTTTAATTTTAATTGATAACTCTTTATTTTTAGCAATAACGTCAAGAAAATTTTTTGTATCAACTAATACTTCAAAGGAATTAAAAATATCCGGTCTATACTCAATCTTACTACTCTGACTTCTTGCCCAGAGTAAAAGGTTATCGAGCATTTCATAAGTTACCTTTGAAGTATTCCGCATATTTGAAAGTACTTCATGCAATTCTTCCTGAGAAAACTGCTCAGGATTTACCGAGACATAGTCAAGAAACTGATAAATAGAACCGATTGGACCTCTTAAATCGTGAGAGATAATAGAAAACAATTTGTCTTTAGCGGTATTAGAGTCCCGGAGGATTTTTTCCGATTCCATAAGTTTTTCCTCGAAATCTTTTTTATCAGTAATGTCAAAAATCAAGCCAGATACTTTTGCCGGATTTCCCAAAGAATCAAATTCAGTAACTTTTCCCCTATCGTGAACCCAGATATAATAGCCATTCTTATGTTTCATTCTGTATTCAACATTGAACTCTTGATTTTTACCTTTTAAATGTGCAGAAATAGCTTTTTCAAATTTTTCTTTATCATCCGGGTGAATAGTATCGTAAACATCTTTTTCGAATTTAGGATATTCATTAAGGTTATAACCTACAAGGTCAGTTCTCCTGAAATCATAATCAAGCCGGTCAGTTTTTACCTCCCACTCCCACCATGCAAGATTTGCAGCATGAATAGCAAGTTCGAGTCTTTGTTTATTAAGTCTTGCTTCCTTTTCACTTTCCTTCAAAGAAATTTCCTTTTCTTCAAGAGCTGCAACCATATTATTAAAAGCATTTGTAAAATCACCCATAAAATCAATTCTCTGGGTGTAATCTCCTTTTGCGACCTGCTGAGCCTGATAAGTTATCTGCATTAATCTTGAATTCAGTTCCTTCAAGGGTGAGGAAAGAAAATTTTCAGGCGGTGGAATATTTTGATTAAGAATACCTTTAGAAAGCGTGAAGAGAAACTTTTGAGTTTGATCTGCAAAATCAATTAATTTATTAATAGTAGTGATTACTTCATCCAGTTCGCTTAAAGATATATCACTAATTTTAGAAGGATTTTTCCCCTTCATCAGGTCTTCAAGAGTCTTTGAAATTTTACCCAGAATAACAGAATCTTTTTTATCCATACATACTCAATTAAGAATTAAAAATTTTATTATTTTGTTTGTTTTATGATTCTGTTTTATATTTTATCCTAAACCTGCATATCCTACCACCATTTGCCCAGCAATCAATTTCCCTAACAATAAATTCTTTTTTCATATATTCCCTAAAAACCCCCGCCAGAAATCCTTCTTCATAATCACATATTTCTTCTTCAGTAATCGGCAATCCCGAGCAATCAAGATCTTCAGCGATAGTCAGTAAAATATTGAAATTTTCCAAATCAACACTTTCAATTCTTACATCCCCCATTTTCAAATCAAAAAAAATCTTGCGTAAATCAGATATAAAAACATCAAAATCGGATTTTACGTTTAAATATTTTTTACAAAAGTGAATACCGGCAAGTTTTCCTGCATCACGAAAGAAATCCGATGCATTTTCAACTCCGTATTTTTTTACAAGTACATCTCTTATCGAATAAAGATAGAGCCTGAATATTTCTACCGGAACATTATTTCCGAGATTAGGTCTTCCAATTTGAATATTTCCGAGGTCTTCCCAAGAAAACTGTTTAGTTTCCCTGTTTTTACTTAACATAGGAACAAAATTTAATTACAAAAAAATAACCGTACCTTAAAAAAGGACGGTTACAAATTTAATATAAATATATAAAAAATAAAATTTACTTAACAGATAATTTTTTCATAATCGCAGCACCCACTTCAAGTGCCTGCCTATTCACTCCGAGCAAATGATGATAACGCTCCGGCAGCACTTTCTTCAGTGCTTCAATTATTGAATTTATGCTTACAATAGGCTTTCGCTCAAGATATGCTCCCAGAAGCACCATATTAGCAATCCTTGTATTATTCAATTTATTTGCCTCTTCCGCCGCAGGAATTGCATAAATCTCAATATCTTTTCTCTCGGATGCCTTCAAAATATTTGTTGATTCGTATACAATTACCCCTCCAGGCTGCACCTGTACTCCAAACTTCTCCATAGAAGGCTGATTTAAAATCACCGCTGTATCAAACTTTGACACTATCGGAGAACTAATCTGTTCATCCGATACAATTGTAATGCAGTTTGCGGTACCGCCCCGCATTTCCGGACCGTACGAAGGCATCCAGGAAACATTCTTCCCCTCCACCATTGCAGAGTAAGCAAGAGTCTGACCCATTGAAAGTACTCCCTGTCCTCCAAATCCTGCAAAAATAATTTCTTCTGTCATAATAATTTAATTTTCATATTAACAAAATGAGTTACTGCGGCAAGTACCGCAGCGAACGTAACAACTGATTTAAATTTTACTTATTAAGATTTTCAAGTGCTTCCTTTGGGGGCAGTTTAACATCACCGAGCGGATAATATTTAATCATATTGTCATTCATAAAATCCATTGTCTGGACCGGTGTCATCTTCCAGTTTGAAGGGCAATTTGAGATAACCTCCACAAAAGAAGTACCCATACCAAGTTTTTGATATTTAAAACCGTTCATAAATGCTTTCTTTGCCTTCCTTGCCAGAGCGGGTGTATGAACCGCAACACGAGTCACATAAAATGCACCCGGAAGCGGAGCAATCAATTCCGATACTTTAATCGGATAACCAACATGTCCAACATCACGTCCATAGGGGGAAGTTGTCGTTTTCATATCCTTAAGAGTAGTAGGAGCCATCTGTCCACTTGTCATTCCATATACCCCATTATTAATAAAAACTATCAGAATATTCTCGCCTCGATTAACACAATGAACCGTTTCAGCCGTTCCGATTGCCGCAAGGTCACCGTCACCCTGATACGTAAACACATATTTATCCGGTAAAAATCTTTTAATACCTGTTGCTACTGCAGTTGCGCGTCCATGAGCCGCTTCCTGCCAGTCAATATCAACATAATCGTAAGCAAAAACAGAACATCCGACCGGAGCAATACCGATAGTCTTATCCTGAATACCAAGTTCCTGAATAACTTCGGCGAGAAGTTTATGAGCAGTACTGTGACCGCAGCCCGGGCAATAATGAAATTTTGTATCTGTAAGTGTTGACGGTCTTTCATAAACAAGTTCATATCCCTCAAAATCAGTATCATCGAGACACCCAGGTTTTTCCGTTAATAAATCTTTTTCTTCTGTCATATATTACAATAATTTGAATTTTCTTATAAAAAAGCTCCTCATCCTATGAGCAAAGCTCAATGAATGAGAAAAAATTAATTAGAATTCTTTAAAAATTTTTTCAAGGTTTTCTTGAACTTCTTCAGGGCTTGGAATAATACCGCCCATTCTGCCATAATGTCCAACCTTAATTTTTCCATTAACAGCGAGTCTAACATCCTCAACCATCTGGCCTGAATTTAGTTCAACTGTAGCCGCACCCTTTAACTGGTTTGCGAGTTCGGAAATTCTTTCATAAGGGAAAGGAAACAAAGTTATCGGTCTAAGCAATCCCCAATTCAAGCCTTTTGCCCGTGCAAGTTGAATCGTTTTATGACCAATTCTTGATGACAAACCGTAAGCAACCAGCAAATAATCGGCATCATCAGTCATAATTTCATCAAATCTCACTTCATTCCTTCTAATATCATCATATTTCTTTTGCAACCTCAAATTCACTTTTTCCATCACCTCCGGTTTAATAAACAGAGAAGTAACAATATTCCTTTCTCTATCAGGTGTTTTACCCTGAGTTGCCCATGGTTTTGCAATCCTTGTAATATCTCTTTTCTTAAAAACTACCTTCTCCATCATCTGACCAATAGCGCCGTCCGACAGCATCAAAACAGGATTACGGTATTTATCTGCCAGTTCAAAACCGAGGAAAACAAAATCAGCCATTTCCTGAACAGAAGAAGGAGCCAAAACAATAAGTCTATAATCTCCATGTCCGCCTCCTTTTGTAGATTGGAAATAATCGCCCTGCGACGGCTGAATCGTACCCAGTCCGGGACCGCCCCTATTAACATTAACAATCAGGCACGGCAGTTCAGCACAGGCAATATAAGAAATACCCTCCTGCATCAAACTGATACCGGGAGATGACGAAGATGTCATAACCCTTGCTCCGGCACCTGCAGCACCATAGACCATATTAATGGATGCAACTTCACTTTCCGCCTGAAGAAAAATTCCGCCTCTATTCGGCATCTCACGGGAGAGATATTCCGGCACTTCAGACTGGGGAGTAATCGGATAACCAAAATACGCATCACAGCCAGCTTGAATAGCCGCTTCAGCCATTGCTTCATTCCCCTTCATTAATCTAATGTCAGCATCTTTCATAAACTATATAATTTAAATTATTTAAAATTCATTTAAACCTTCAAATGTCCATCTGCCAAATCTAAATATTTGATTTATGACGTTATTAAATCTTGATTTTAAATTGTTAGAGGTAATCCATCTTAGAAAGGTCTTCCTTGGACGGATTATCAATATTCACCTTCATCGAAGACTGAACATTCGAAATAGTCGCAACCAAATTCTTTTTCTTCCTGTCCTCGCGGTAAACTTTTATAACTCCGTCCGGACAAACAATCGCACAATTTGTACAGCCGGTACACAAATCATTTACAACCACCGCATAACGATAGCCCATATTATTAATACCTTCTGACATATGAATAGCATTTTCATTACACGCTGTTGTACATAATTCACAGCCCTTGCATTTCTCAATATCAATCACAGTTTTTCCCTTAATCTTACGCGTCTTCCCGGTCGGTGTTGGTGTATTTGTACTCATAATAAATATAAATTTTTGGTAAGAATTTACATCAAATTATTAAATATAAACTATAAATAAAAGACAATAAACAAACAACAAACATCAAATTTTCTGTGGAGAAGATATAATTTTCAGGAAAAGTGGCAAAGGGAACAAAAAAACAAAGAAAAATTGAGAAGTAATTGAATAATTATTAAATGATGAGTATTTTAAGGAAATTAAACAAATTACAAATGATTATTCTTGTTGATATGGATGATGTTCTTGCTGATTTTGACGGCGAGTTTTACAGAGTCTGGAAAATATTGCACCCGGAAAAACCAATAACACCACCTAAAGCACGGAAACATTTTTATATAAGGGACGAATCACCAGAAGACTATCAACCTTTAATAACCGAAATTAACACATCGCCGGGTTTCATAAGAAGTCTTCCATTAATAAAAGGTGGTACAAAGGCAATAAATGAAATGAAAAATATGGGACACACAGTGTTTATCTGCACAACGCCTTTAATAAAATATCACAACTGTGTGAAGGAAAAATATGAATGGATTGAGAAACATCTGGGTGCAAAATGGGTTGAGAAGTTAATTTTAACGCGGGATAAAACTTTAATTAAGAGTGATATACTGATAGACGATAAACCGGAGATTATCGGAGCAGCCGTGCCGAGTTGGGAGCACATACTGTTTGATAAGCCGTATAACAGGGATATTACCGATAAGAAGAGGTTAAACTGGGGGAACTGGAGAGAGATTATAGAAGACAGGAGACAGGAGTAAGGAGACAGGAGAAAATTTACTTCAGAATGGCAGAATCTTGCGGAATACATACGTGATGCTTTCGATACACGGAAGGACACGGATAGATACCGAAGCACACGGAAGAAACAAAGGGAGACGAGAAAAAACAAGAAGTAATTATTTCAGGTAATTTTCTTTTATAAAATTTATGTGGTGTTTTTCGTGTCCCGCGATAACATAAAGGATTGAATTGACGGTATATTCATCATCCTCGACAAAGCCACGCCGCTGTAAATCATTTACGTCAAAACTTTTTATCAAGAGAATATCGGCTGCTCTAAGGAGTAACATTTCTTCAAGAAGACTTTTCAGAGTTCTATCAAACCATTTTGCATTTTTAATATAATCATCGGGTTCATAACCAGGAAGACGTTGTTTATCACCCCGTGCAATACGCAGTGCACGTGCAATAAAAACCCGTTCATTATCCAGCAAATGCCCTATAACCTCTTTCAACGTCCATTTACCGAAGGCATAACTTTTATCAGCAATTTCTTCCGGAACATTCGAGAGCATATCCCGCAATTCATTAGACTGCCGGCTAAGAATGTTTACAATATCGTCATCTTCAAGCAGGTTTAAATATATGAATTTGTACTCAGGATATTCTCCGGGTGATGGTATAGACATATTTTTAAGACTTACATTATTAAAATATAAAATAAAATTTTTATAATTAAATAACAAAGTAAATTACTTTTCTATGAATTTTGACTTTGAACAAAAAAATCAAGGATTTAGATATGCCCCTGCAAAAAATTTTGCTTATTGACTTTTTGAGGCTCACTTTCAGTTTTGAAACTTAGTTTCTTTTAAATTTTTTAACGACTTACTTGTAAGCCTGAAACCCTTACTTTACTATTGTCACGTTTATTTTCACGACTAATGGCTTTTCTTTTTTTGCCCCTTGGAAAGAAAAATTAAACAAAATATACGCAATTGGATAGATTATTTAAGGTTACCTGAAGAGGTGGGTGGAGCCGCCCGTGTGAAGGAAAAGGATGTTTTTGCCGGGAGGGAAAAAGTTATTTCGGGCGTAGTGGATGAGGGCAGAGGCAGCTTTTCCGGAGTAGACATTGTCGAGAGGAATACCCTCATATTTCAGGAAGAGTTTTATTGCTTCTTTAGCGGCGGTGGTATTATGTGCATAACCTTTTCCGATAAAATTTGAATCAACCTTTATATGAAAAGGATTAACTGACAGATTAAATTTAGGTGCAGTTTGAGTTGAGAGATTCCAGACCTCATCAAAAAGCTGATTTGTATTTTTAGTAACGGCTATGCCTATAATTGTTCCACTCCATTTATACAGCTGTTTTCCGATAATAAGACCCGACTGAGTTCCTGCAGATGCGGTTGCGTGAATAATGTAATCGAAGCAAATTTTCTTATTTATTTCATAATCTTTAATTTCTTTCATACAATCTACATAACCAAGAACACCAGTAGAGTTTGAGCCGCCGATAGGCATCCAGTAAACTTTTTTTCCTTTTCGCTTTAACTCATTTGCTTTTTTTAGTGCGGTTTTTTCCCAGAGATTCCAGTTTTCCGATTCTACAAAAAAAATTTTTGCACCGAGCATTTTATCAAGCATTAAATTAGCGGTTAATTTCAAGGGTTTCTTTTTACCGCCGAGAATAAGATGAACCTCTATATTTTCCTTTGCACCATAAGCGGCTGCAAGTCTGCAAAAATTCGATTGAAAACCACCTACTGCCACGAGCGTGTTCATATCTTTTAATTTTGCTTCAGCGATGAGGTAATCGAGTTTGCGGGTTTTATTTCCGCCGAATGCAAATCCGGTTAAATCATCTCTTTTGCAATAAATATTCATATTTAGCAATGATGATAAATTTTCAAGTTTATGCAGTGGTGTAGGAAGAATCGAGTAATTTAAACTTAGTGCTTTCATATTATTTGGATTTATTTTTAAACAAGAGCGAAGAATCACCATAACTTAAGAAACGAAAATTATTTTTATAAGCATAGTCATAAATTTTTTTCCAGTCATTACCGACGAGCGCTGCAACAAGCAGAAGCAAAGTACTTCCGGGCAAATGATAATTTGTAATTAACGCATCTGTGATTTTATAGTCATAACCCGGGACGATGATGAGGGAAGTCTCGCCTTTAATTTCAGTGAGACCAAATTTCTCCATTTTTTCGAGAATAAATTCAAATGGTTCATAAAATCTTATATTTTTCATTTGAAATTCATAGGGCATCCATTGCGGGACTGAGAAACCGCCAATTAAAAAATCTTCTTTATAATTGTCCAGCATTTGCAAAGCAAACCACCAAAGGGATTCAATTGCCCTAGTTGAGGTAGTGCCACCTGCAACAAGAAGTTTATAATTTTCGGTTCCGTAATTTTTCAGATTGAGATATAATGAAGTTATAATTTCCTTAGAAAAAATTGTTTTTTCAGAATGCATATAATGTTCGCGAAGAGTTTCTGTTGTAACAGGTTTAAAAGTACCGGCACCAATATGAAGAGTAAGATAATGAAGATTGATATTTTTAGATTTCAGCGAGTCTATTACGGCAAGAGTAAAATGAAATCCGGAGGTGGGAGCAGCAACAGAGCCATTTTGCTCGGCATAGAGAGTCTGGTAGGTTTTAACATCGGAATCTTCCGCTTCCCTTTTTATATAAGGCGGCAGGGGAGTAACACCGCAGAGATTCAGAATATCGGAAAAAGAAAGGTATGCAGGTTCCCAATTAAATGTAATAAGAAAATAATGTTTTTCTTTTCCCGTAATTCTTGCATTTAGTTTATATGAAATATTATTTATGAGAATTTTTTTTTCAAGAGAACCGGTCTTCCATTTTCCTACTTTACCAATAAGACATTTCCAGGTTGAATTGCCTTTTTCCGTAAATGCGGTTTCGAGAGCGGAAAGTCCTTTTTCGGGTTCAAGACAAAAAATTTCAATCCGGGCACCGGTAGTTTTACGAAAGTAGATACGTGCGTTGACGACTTTTGTTTTATTTAAAATAAGGATAGAGTTGTAGGGAATGTAATTTGAGATATTTTTGAAGATATCCTCTGATATTTGTCGGTTTTTATAAATTAGAAGTTTTGATTCATCTCTATGAACAAGAGGATATAATGCAATTCGGTTTTTGGGAAGTTGATAAGTATAGTCAGAACTTTTAATATTTTTTACATCAGGCATAACTCAAAAATTATAAAGAAAAATGAGTTAATCAAGATGAAATGGAATAGATGAACCGCATAGAAAATATAACACAAAGTCGCAACCAATGCAGAGAAAATAACAAAAAATGAAAAAAACCAAAGGAAATAACAGACAGTAAATAGTAACTAATAAATGAGATATAATAAAATATAGTTTTTAAAGATTTTCTTAATATTTGACACGAGGGTTTTGATGTTTTATTTTGCAGATGCAGGAATTTTTAAATTTAGAAAAAGTAATAAAATTAATGCCTGTTAGGCAGAATTACAGATAAAAAATAAATGAAAGAAAAATAAGAAAGAAGAGAGAAGACAGTTGAAAAATCTTGTATTTAAGTATTTTTTTTCAAGTGAGAATTAAATATCTTTTACTTTGATAAATTATTAAACCATTACAAGAATATGGATATACAAAAAGATTTATCATATAACCAGTTTCTTGCGTTGTTACTTATTTACTGTTCTTATGCAGATTGTAAATTGAAAAAAAAAGAAAAGGAATATATAAGAAGCAAAGTTTCTCAGTCTGATTACAAAATTATACATGATTATTACACTAAATCGTCGGATTATGATGTTATTCAGACGATTTTAAAATACAAAAGAAAGTATTATTCTACAGTAAAAGAACAAGAGAAATTATTTGCAGAAATGAAAAATTTATTCCTTTGTGATAATGACTATTCACATATAGAAGAAGAAATATACAATGCAATAACAGCCCTTTTAAGAGGTACTGAAAAATAATTTTATCCGTTATATTTGTTTAGCGGGTTTATTTAATTTTTTTTTATAAAATTAACTAATTATTATCCCGGCGGTGTTAGTGACCCCCTCCGTGTCCGCTACAAGCGTCATCTTGTGATAATTCCTTAAGGTTTCCGGAATCGAAATTTTTGATTGCTTCTGCTACAGTAAATCCACCGGCGAGATAAACCTTGATTCCACTGTCATTTAATAAGGAGACTGCTTTTCTTCCCATTCCGCAGGTCAGAACTGCTTTAACATTGTGTTCCGAGATATAATCTACCGGTGTGCACTGACCATGAGTGTGATGGTCATTATTATTATCTATTACAGATATTTCTTTGGTGTCTGTATTATAGATTGTGAAATACGGAGCACTTCCAAAATGTCCGTATACTTCTTCTGTCAATCCATTTTTTCCGCAGGTTGGAATTGCGATGTTCATTTGTTTTAACTCCTGTTCTTAATTTTTAGTGATTGATTATTTAATAAAAATGAAAAAATTTTTTTTCTTCCGCTTTCGAGGATTCTCTGGTAAGTTCCTCGGGAAATACCCATTAGAGTGGCGCCTTCAATCTGGCTTTTATTTTCGTAATCTGAGATTCTGACGGCTTCAAATTCGTCGGGTTCGAGCTCGATTTGTTCAAGGTGTTGGATTGGGACGGTGATTGGTTTATAGAGGCGCTCCCCTTCGAGGAAGCGGCAGCATCTTTGTTTTTTACAGCGTCCCATTAAACTTTGTTTTGTGCATATGCACAAAATAATCATTATAAATATTTAAGTCAATATGAAATTAAAAATTCCGGAAAACCACTAAAGAATTTTGAATCATAAATTGGATAAATATTCGTAATGACGCAGCAGAATTATGAACTGTAAACTATAAATTGAATTAAAAACCGCAACTATGCAAATTATTTTTTTTCCATTAGTTTTCAAATTGTGCATAAAACGGCAAAGAATTAAAAACCATCAGTATGCATTCGAAACACGGAACACACTGATTTAACGGATTAAAACGTATTATTAATGTATAATAATTTTATTCAGGCATCACGATTTGACAATCCGGAAGACAGTCCTACCTTATATACTGTTTTGGTTACGGCTTTTACGGGTTATGAATAATAAATTATGGGTTGAGTTAAAAACCGCAATAACGTAAAAAACATAAAGAAAATTTATACTGAAGTTACTTAACTTCAAAAAATTAAAAATTTTAAAAAATGAATTGCACTTAGTTTCTTATTATCATATATTTGTGGCTGTAAGTGATCTGTTTTTTGAGTTGTTTTGAGATTTACCTTTTCTGTAAGACTTTCCACCTGAAAATCTTCAGCCGAAGGAGCCTCCTTGACAAGTTCAAAGGCAGCAACATTGCCAAAATTACAGAAAACTTTTTTGAAATTTGTTTTATTAATTAAAAATTTTCTTAATGGAAAAAGGAACAGTCAAATGGTTCAACGCTACTAAAGGTTTCGGTTTCATTTCAAGAGAAAATGAACCTGATGTATTCGTTTATTACAAAGCGATAAATGCAAAAGGTTATAAAACCTTGAACGAAGGCGACACAGTTGAATTTGAAATTGAAGATGGTCCCAAGGGTCCACAGGCAGCGAATGTATCAAAAGTTTAAACGTTCGTGATTTTAGTAATAAACGTCCCCGGCTAATTACCGGGGACGTTTTTTTTATATAAGAGGGAATATTCTTTACCACAAAGGACACTCAGAGCACTGAGAAAAGAAAGCAACAAATAACGTCAATGAATTTAACGGAATGCAAGTATTACGTATTAGATATGCGGATGGACACAGAAAAATACGGGGTAACACAGAACATATTCAACGTTAAATTATGAATTTTGAATTATGAATGATAGTATTACGCATCAGATTCACGGATGGACACGGAAAAACACAAATTAAAATAATAACAAGAGAAACAGTATTTCCTCATCCGATGGATTCCGTTTTGCTCCGCTTAAACAGAATCTTCGATAAGTTCACGGGATGAGGAAAAAATTATTTGGTGCCAAAATATAATGCTTTATTCGGGCAGGATTCTATGCATATATTGCACAGATGGCAATCGCCACGGAGTTTGTTTCCTTCTATAATACCTTCTACTGAAGGGCAGGGTGATTCAATTACACAAGTTTTGCAGTAAGTGCAGTTTTCCTTTTTTAGTCTTACTTTATAAATTGATATATGCTCGAGAATCCAGGTTAAGAGCCCCATTGGACAAATCAAATAGCAAAACGGTCTATAAATAAATAAACTCAGTCCGAGCATTATAACAAGAAATGCGATTAGTACAATCAAATCAATTAACGGCAAGGAAAACTCCCAATGGAGTAAGTCGAACATATTAATATATTCATATATTGATTTTCCGGTGGCAAGAATAACAATGAAAAATAAAACCGCGATTCCTATTCTAATTGAATTACTTATAATAAAAGGCAGTTTTTTTCTTTTAAATTTTTTAAGAACGGGAATTTTATAAAATATTTCCTGAAGCGCGCCGATTGGGCAGGCAATGCCGCAGAATCCTTTTGAAGCTATAATGGAAAGCACTCCTATTACAGCGAGAGTTGCAAAGAACTGAGGTCTTGCACCCATCCAAAATGGTTTTGTAGTGGCGCAGACCGGAGATGGTGAAATCATAAACGAATTTATGAAATAACTGATTACTCCGAACAGTAAAAATGAAACCGCAAGAACGATTACCCTACCTTTTGAATCAATTTTTTGTGTGAAAAGTAAAATGATGAATACCACAGTCATCAGGAAAACAATTATATATCTGGGGGTTAACAGGAAGTCGAAAAAATCTTTATTTTGATGCTGTTGTATACCCTGTGCAAATATATATGCAGGGTACAAGAGGATAAGGAAGGAGAGAAAAATTTTTCTTATTTGTGTCATAATGGTAAAGTTTAATTCAATATATATAATACAAGTATTTAACGAAAAATAATTATGTTTTATGAGTAAAAACAGGGAGAAAATCAACAAATTTTTCATTATTATAACGTGGAATTCACTGAATTAGAAAATCGGATTAAATTTGCCCATTAGTTTTTAAATTCTGCACGAACCGGCAAAGAAATTTTGATACCACGCCGGAGCGCGTGGTATCCAGAAGAGCTTCCGGCTTGTCCGGGCTATGAATAAAGGGAAAAATAACCGCAAAGGTGCTATGAATGCAATAAAATTATAAATTATGAATAGAAAAAACTACGCGGTAATATTTTACCACTAAGAATACATAAATCAGTAATAAAAAACACTAAATAATTTTGAATTAAGTTAAGAACTGTATTGATTTCAGGAAAGCAAAGGAATTTTAAATTGAATAAAAAACCACAAAGGAGCAAAGGAAGCAAGAGTTAGTTTTTGAAAAATTAATCAGTTTATTTTGTAGATTAATAGTTTTATTTTTGTTACAGTTCTTTAGGAAGACGTTTATGTATTAAGAGATTTCTTTATACAAGAAACAGCAACCGGTAAGCCGGAAACACGGTGCTAAAATAATACGCGTGAAAACACGAAATATTCTGGCTCAAGAACCGCTTACTACAGTTGAGGATAAATGCAGTGCGCGGTTTTTTTATTGAATAATTTAAATAAATAAAAATATAAAATGAGCAAAAAATATTTATTTTCATCGGAATCAGTTTCGGAGGGACATCCTGACAAGGTAGCAGACCAAATATCGGATGCGATACTTGACGAATATCTTAAAGTTGACAACAATGCAAAAGTTGCATGCGAGACATTATTATCAGACAATCTGGTGGTAATTTCGGGCGAGTTTAATTCGAAGAGACTGCCAAAGACTGAAATACCGGAAATAGCAAAATCAGTAATAAAAGAAATCGGCTACAACAAAGAAAACGGAATTGATGCGGATGCGTGTACATACGTACTTTCAATCAAGCAGCAATGTCACGAGATTAACAGGGCAGTAACGAGCAAGAAGAAAACGGGAGCAGGTGATCAGGGATTAATGTTCGGGTATGCGAGCAACGAGACGAAAGAATTAATGCCGATGCCAATACTGCTTGCACATAAACTTCTTGAGTATCACGCAAAAATCAGGCAAACACCTAAATATTCATTTTTATATCCCGATGCGAAATCGCAGGTAACAATTCTTTATGAAGACAACAAGCCCATTGCTGTTAAAAAAGTTGTATTTTCAACACAGCATTCAAAAGATATAAAATTAGAGAATTTGAGGAAAATTGTAAGAAGTGATATAATAAAACCGGTACTTGAGAACTATTTTAACTTAAATGGCGTTCAATACTTAATAAATCCCGGTGGGACATTTAATTTAGGCGGACCAAAAACAGATACGGGGTTAACGGGCAGGAAAATCATTGTTGATACATACGGCGGCAGTTGTCCGCACGGAGGCGGAGCATTTTCGGGAAAGGATGCAACAAAGGTTGACAGGTCGGCGGCGTACATAGCGAGGTACATTGCGAAAAATATTGTTGCAACGAGGATAGCGGAGAGGTGTACGGTACAGCTCGCGTATGCAATTGGGCAGGAGAATCCGGTTTCTTTCATGTTAGATTTTCACGGGACAAGCAGGTACGATGAAGCAGAGATACAGAAGCAAATTACAAAGATAATAGATTTAACACCAAGCGGGATTATTAAAAAACTAAAGTTAAATTCACCTATTTTCAGAAAGACAGCGGCTTACGGACATTTCGGCAGGGAATTGCCGGAATTTTTGTGGGAAAAGAAAGACTGGGTAAGTAAATGAGGATACAAAATGCAATTAAAGAAGCAAATACATACATTACGCATTTTTAATACTAAGCGCCCTGAGATGTGAATTATATCATAATTTAATATTCGGTATTCAATTGGAAAAACAAAGGCAGTAAAATTTTAAAACAAATCAAAAAAGCAACCGCAGAGAACGTAAAGAATAGAAGATATTAGTAGAAGTGAGTAACAGAAAAAAAGTTGCTACGCCAGAGCATAGTAAACGCAAAAAGAGAGATAACCGTAAAAAGTGATAAGAAATTACCATAAAAAAAGTTGTCGTATCGGGAGATTGGATGCATTGAAATTTGAGGGGAAAATCATTAATTTTATTTTTTTAGAAATAATACAGGATTAAATGAAAAAGAATATTCATCCGAAATATTACAAGTGTAAGGTGATATGCAACTGTGGAGAGAACCGCGGAGTGCTTTTCACAACGCGTTCAACAGTACCAGAGATTAAGGTTGAAATTTGTTCACAATGCCATCCATTCTTTACCGGAACTCAAAAAATAGTTGATACAGCAGGAAGAGTTGAAAAGTTCATTAAAAAATATGGCAAGACACAAACAACAGATAAAAAATAAATTTTCCTTAACATTATCAAAATTTTAAGCCGGAAAAGAAAATGCCGGCTTTTTTATTTATTCAAAAATGAGAATAACAATATTTGAAGACAGTTTACACCGACAGTTTGAGCCGGTATCAATATTAAGACCGATATATGACATTAAAACGGGAATTTTTTCCAATATTGAAAGGCTGACGCATTTTACGGAAGAGCCGGAAGAAATCAATTATTTCTGCAGAGAGGAACTTTCCGGACTTGTTTCGGAGCAGAAGAAAAAAGAAGTAAATAAAATTGAAAAAGCCGATTATCTTTTTATTAACGGTCGGGCAATACTGTTTCCGAAAGCAATAGAGAAAATTTTCGAGTTAAAAAGCGAATGCATGTTAATACATCAGGAGACATTAATTGCCGCATACATTAAAAATCCAAAACTAAAAGAAGAAAAATTTATAATTGATAAGAAAAATTTTAAAGGTATCAAAGAAATCGAACTCGCGTCACTCGGGTTAGAAGAGAACAAGGATTATTTTATAATAAATTATGTGTGGGATGTGATGAGATATTTTGATGAAGTTCTGAGGCGCGATTTAGATACGATATTCAGAAAAAAACACTTTCCTCTGCCTGACGGGGATTATTTCAGGAATCCGAAGGACATTTACATTGACAGAAAAGCCGATGTTTATCCCGGAGTGGTTCTGGATGCGACGAAAGGAAAGATATATATAAACGAAGGCAGTGTAATAGAACCGTTTACATTTATCAAAGGTCCTGCATACATAGGGAAGAAAGTTCTGATAAAATCAGGCACAAAGATTTACGGACCAGTAATGGCGGGATTTAATTCGCGGCTGGCGGGAGAAATAACGGGAACGATTTTCCATTCATTTGTCAACAAGCAACACGACGGGTTTATAGGGAATTCTTATGTATGCGAGTTTGTAAATCTGGGTGCGGACACAGTAACCAGTAATCTGAAAAATAATTATTCGATAATTAAGACGAGATACAGGGCGGATATGCCACAGATAAATACAGGAATGCAGTTTCTTGGGAGTATTATAGGCGACCATACAAAAACAGGGATAAACACGATGCTGAATACGGGTTCAGTGATAGGTATATTTGCACTGATAGCAGGCGGGGGTTTTCCCGATAAGTTTATTAATAATTTTTCCTGGTATATAACAGGGAGCAAGCCCAAATTATATAAGATTGACGATGCACTGGATACCGCAAAAATGGTTATGAAGCGGAGAGATGTGGAAATGACGGAAACATATGAGAAGGTAATTAGAGATAAATATGAAATGGCAACTAATAAATAACAAAAAACAAACAGTAAATAAAAGAAAAGTTAGTTATAGAAGTTAATCGTAGAAAGAAAAAGGAGACAGAATGCAAGAGTAAAGGATGCAGGAGTTAAAGATACAAGATATAGTCATAGAAGTTATAAAATTTTTTAACTTTTTCAAAAGTGATGGTTCAAGACAATCTATGCAATAAAAAAGAGGGGAAATAAGATATAAGTTTCATTATTCAAAAATATTTATTAAATTCAAAAGAAACTTTTATATTAATTAAATTTAGTACGGAGGTACAAATGAAAAATCTAATACTTCTTTTATTCGTTTTTGTTTTTGCGTTATCAGTTTTTCCGCAAGTTAAAATTCAAGAAGGATTTGAAACAGCGGATTCTTTAACCCCACCTGCAGGTTGGTCGATTGTTAATAACGCACCATTTCCCATATATCCGGAAGGTAACTGGACAGTCCGTGATACGGGTGTTGCAATCCCAGGTATAAGTGCTTTAACAACAAAAGCACACACAGGTTATAAATCAGTAATGACAACCTGGTATGCGGGAATTGATACAAATCCCCCAAATCCATACGGAACAGCTGATGCATGGTTAATAACCAAAAATGCAGGAAGTATTACCACAGACGATTACCTTAAGTTCTGGGCATTCGGCGGTTCACCATCTTATTCGGACAGTATGCAGGTATGGGTAAGTACGTTAGATTCAAATACATATTCATTCCTGGATAAAATTGCTTCGATTCATTGGCCGGTGGGAACAACATGGGGCGTCTGGACACAGTACTCTTACAGTTTAGCCCAATTTGCTGGAGCAACAAATTTTTATGTGGCATTCAGGTATTACATGGACTGCTCGCTTAACGGGTTCTGCGTATTTGTAGATGACGTTTTTGTCGGAGTTCCGACTAGCGTAACTCAAATTGGAAATGGAGTTCCAACAAAATTTGAACTTAAACAAAACTATCCAAATCCATTCAATCCTGTAACCAATATCCGTTTTGATATTCCGAAGACAACTGATGTAAGACTTGTAGTTTACAATTCACTCGGTGAGGAAGTAAAAGTATTATCAGAAGGTGTAAAATCACCGGGAACATACGAATTAAGGTTTGATGCGTCGAATCTTTCTTCCGGAATTTATTTCTACAGATTGTTTGCGGGAAATTACATTGAGACAAAAAAGATGATGGTGATAAAATAACAGAAGTTAGTCATAGAAGAGTAGACTGAAGATATTTTTGAACAAAAGCCCGGATTAATGTAACCCGGGCTTTTTGTTTTTTATAAGATTGGGTGAGTTTAACCACAAATGGCAATTAAAAATTATAAATACATAAACGGGGTAATGCTTTAACACTTAATGCACTAAAATTTACACTTTTAAAAAAAAATCACGAATAATAGATGAAATTATAGAAACTTTAAGAACTTTGTACTTAGAGGCGGAAGAGATACTGGAGTTTAAGAAAGAACTGACGAGTAGAAAGGGTATATTTTGAGGTATTGCGGTAGTATTCAGGGTCGGAAGGTTGAAGTTCAAGATTGTTATACTGATGAGTGAATCCAAAATAGAAAATAGTAAAAGGATTTGGTCTGTAACTAATCAGAGGGTTGATATAGAAGTATTTATCGGAAGAACCGTATTCCGTTATTATACGCAGTGAAAGGTCTTTAACAGGGTGATAATTGAGAGTATTTCTAAGAATATAACCGGCAAATAAATTTTCCCCGCCGTAATTTTTCGCCAGTTCAAAATAAGAATATTCCGTATTAAGCGTCAGTTTTTCGAAAGGAATAAAGGTAAGCCACCCGTCAAACTCACTTCCGTATCCGACATAAGGATTTCCAAAACGGATGATATATTTTCCTGTTGTTAAACCGAGTCCGCCCCGTAAAAAACTAAAAGTATTTGCATCAACATTGAAAGAAAATCTTCGTGCATCTTTATGATACACGCCTTTGAATTCTTCGTCATTAACGAGAAAAAATGATGCGGATGCAGAGATCTGATGTTTAAATCTGAACCAGATTTCTACATCTAAAAATAGTTCTTTCAATTTACCGTCATAGGTGTGTCGTACAATGCCCATACAGCCGGTCTGGATTCTTTTCAAAAAATCTTTTTCGGGATAAAACATATAAGACTGTCTAAGAAAAAGAGTTCTGTAATTATTATTAGTAATGTATCCGTTATCTCTTCTTGCAACGGGGGAAGCATCATCATAAGAAAGATTAAAATTCCAATGCTTGGCACTCCTTAGCAACTCCAGATGGGTGCCGATTCCGGAAAAAAATTCACCGTCAAGTGCGTTTGTATATATTCCGTTATTGAAAGACCCTGGATTTTTATAATTTGTATCGGTAATTTCCTTTGAAACATATCTTAAAATCTGAAATTCAAGAAAATAATTTGAAAACAGTTTAATATTACCGTCAAAACCAAAGACACGGTTATAACCATCAACATTTAAAAAATTCTTTCCGTCGTTATTAACTTCACGGTCAGTCAAGATAAATCCTATATAAGTTTCGTCTTTAATAGTCTGTTTTATTCTAAAAATATTAGAAAGAGATTTTCTTTCCGTGCTTAAAAAACTGCTATTATCTTCAAAAGGGATAATAAACGGAGTTTTTTTATCATAAGCGGCAAGATAACCAATTTCAGTTTTCCCGATTTTCCCGGAAAGTTTAAATGCAGTTAAAGGGTTATTAATCATCCTTGTATAAACCACATTAAACGGAGTGCTGAAAATATTAGCGCCTTCGATAAAAAAAGGTCTTTTTTCGATATATGAATATGCATACGGATTATTAATATTTATAATACCTGCATCGGCTTCAATCTGAGAGAAATCAGGATTATAAGTTAGATCGGCTGTGAGAGTTGAGGAAATTCCATATTTGATATTTAATCCAAACTGTCCTTTAATTTTCTCATTAAGAAATTCGGAGTATGCATTTGAATAATCAGAAATATTTCCCGACTGGGAACTCACGAAAGAAGGAAGTATTTCGAGATTATTACCGGATTTAACGTTATTAATACCTTTAAGCGTCCCACTGTTTGTGAATAAAGTCGGGGCGTTCCTTGAAACAGCCGCCCAACTGATTTCCTGTCTATTTTTACGCGGTCTATTTCTGTAAACGTGGATTTTCCATTCCTGTATATTTTTTTTTGGAAATCTTAAACTTTTAAAGGGAACGGCAATTTCGGCAGTCCAGTTATCTTCGTTAATTTTTGCTTCTGAATACCAGACTGCGTCGAAACTTACATCTTCATTTCCCGGAGTAGTCCATAATAAATCACCCTGAACACCGTAGGGATTAACAAAAAGTTCATATGCCTGTTTACCTTCGCCGTAGGTATCAATTATTACACCGGCATAATCATCATCATAGGTTGCGTCGCGTTGTGTTAGAGTTTTTCTGATTTTGTTTATGTCATCTTCATAGCAGATAAAACCGACATAAAGATTATTTTCATCATAGCACATAAGAACCTCTGTATTTACGGCGGGCTTAACATTATCTCCGGGTTCAACTTCATAAAAGTCGGTTATTTTTTCTGCGGTTTGCCATTCTTCTTCGCTGAGTATGCCGTCTATTTCGATTTTGTCGTTAGGAATTTTTGATATTGTAACTTCGGGTGAAACATTTTTTAATGTATCTTTTGACGTAACGGAGTCAGTATTCTGCGAGACGGCAATCAGCGGAAGAATGAAAAACAAACTTACAAAAATAAATTTCATATACATGATTTTGATAATGTAATGTTGCAAGTTAGTAAATTTTTTACTTTAAGAAAAAGGAAGAAGTTTAGCATAGAATGTCAATTTTTAATTATGAATTGAAAAAACTGCGGTGTGAGGTTTTACCAATAAAAACACTAAAATTTACACTAAGAAACAATAAAACAAACAGTGGTATCACTTATGAATTTAAACTAAAATATAATCGTTCATCACGGTGGGGCGTAACGAACGCGAGAAAATTATTAATTTAAAAAAACATGGGGAGAGGTTCTAACACTAAAAACACCAAAATTCTTACTAATAAGTACAAAAACAAATGATAAATTACATTTCGGACGTTAAAAACTTTATAAACTTGATACTTATAAGCGGAAGAGATACTGACATTTAAGAAAGAACTGGCGGTTACTGAGAACATATTTTGAAGTATTCCGGTAATAATTAGGGTCGGAAGGCAAAAGATTAAGATTGTCGTACTGATGTGTAATACCGAAGTAAAATATTGTAAACGGATTAGGTCTGTAACTTACAAGCGGATTGACATAAAAATATTTATCGGCAGAACTGTATTCCGTTATTATTCTTAATGAAAGGTCTTTCAATATCTGATAATTAACGGTGTTCCTCAGAATATATCCGGCAAATAATTTTTCACCACCGTAGTTATTTGAAAGCTCGAAATAAATATATTCCGGAGATAGAATAAGGTTTTCAAGAGGAGTTATTGTAAACCAAAAATCAAATTCTCCGCCATACCCGACAAATGAATTCTGAGAACGAATAATATATTTTCCCATTGTAGCATAAAACCCACCCCGTAAAAAACTGAAAGTACTTGCATTAAAATTTAAATAGAACCTTCTTGCCCCTTTATGATAAACATCATTGAATTTTTCGTTGTTAATAAGATATAACCCTGCCGAAGCAGATAACTGATGTTTAAGTCTTAAATAAATTTCTGGTTGAAAAAAAAGTTCCCTCAAATTACCATTGTATGTATGTCTTACAAGGCTATAAGAACTTAACTGAATTCTTTTCAAAAAATCCGTTTCGGGATAGAACATATATCCCGACCAAAGAGAGAGTGCTCTGTAATTATTGTAGGATATATAACCGTTATCTCTTCTTGCTTCCGGGGAAGCATCATTATAAGATAGTTCAAAGTTTAGATGTTTGGCGCTTCTAAGTAATTTAAGATGAGTTCCGAATCCGGAAAAAATTTCACCGTCAAGGGCTTTTGTATATTTTCCGTTGTAAAAAGTCCCGGTTTTGTTATATGCGGGTTCGGTAATTTCTTTTGATGCGTAATAGAGTGTTTGAAAATCCAGAAAATAATTTTCACCGAGTTTAAAATTACCGTCAAACCCGAAAACTCTGTTATAACCGTCAATATTTAGAAAATCATTACCCTGTTTATTTACTTCGCGATCTGTGAAAATAAAACCTAAATAAGTTTCATCCTTAATAGTGTATTTCATTCTTAAAATATTCGAAAGAGATTTTCTGTCAGTATTTAAATAATCGCTGTTATATTCGAACGGTATAATAAACGGAGTTTTCCGGTCGTAAGCAACAAGGTAGCCAACATCAAATTTCCCGATTTTTCCGGTAAGTTTTGATGCAATTAACGGATTATTAATTGTTCGTGTATAAACCACATTAAATGCTGTGCTGAAAATATTTGCGCCCTCAATAAAGAAAGGTCGTTTTTCGGTATAAAAGTATGCATAAGGATTGTTAACATTAATAATACCCGCATCGGCTTCAATCTGTGAGAAATCGGGATTATAAGTGATATCCGATGTGAGAGTCGACGAAATTCCGTATTTAACATTAAGTCCGAAATCACCTTTTATTTTATCGTTGACAAAACCGGAATTTGCATTGGAATAATCGGAAATACTACCTGATTGAGAACTTACAAACGAAGGAAGAATTTCAAGATTTTTTCCGGATTTCACATTTTCGATTCCTTTCAGTGTACCACTTTTAGTAAACAGAGTCGGAGCATCTCTTGAAATTGCCGCCCAACTAAACTGACGTCTATTTTCACGAGGTCTGTTTCTGATAAAGTGAATTTTCCAGTTATTAATATTTTTGTCCGGAAATCTTATACTTTTAAATGGTATTGCAAATTCCGCTGTCCACCTGTCTTTTTCAATTTTTGCTTCCGAATACCAGACAGCATCATAACTGTCATCCTCATTCCCGGGATTAGTCCATAATAAATCCCCCTGTATGCCGAGAGGATTTACAACAAACTCATACGCCTGTTTTCCTTCTCCGTAAGTATCTATAAGTACATCCGCAAAATCATCACTGTACATTGCATCGCGTCTTGTTAATGTTTTTCTTATTTCATTAACATTATCTTCGTAGCAGATAAATCCAAAGTACAAATTATCTTCATCGTAACAAATCAGGACATCAGTATTTACGGGAGGTTTTACATTATCACCCGGGTCAACTTCACAGAAATTTGTAATTTTTACGGCATTTTTCCATTCTTCTTCATTAAGTTCTCCGTCAATTACAATTTTTTCATTTGGAATTCTTGTAATAGTGACTTCGGGATTTTCATTCGGGACAAATGAGACAGAGGAAGTATCTTTTATTGCCGTCGAGTCGGAAGGGGTAAGAGTTTTTGTTGTATCTGAAACGGAAATAATAATTTCTGTTGTTTTATTCTGTGAGAAGGAAATAGTATAAATCAAGCAGCAAATAGACAGAAAATATATGTAAAAATGTTTCATATTACGCATCATATATTTTTTAGACGTATAAACAAAAGAAAATGTTACAATTCAATTTTAAAAAAAAACAAGGAGTTTGTATTTTACCACTAAAAACACTAAAACTTACACTAAAAAACACTAAATAATTTTGAATTAAAATATAAACCTGTACCTTTCGGCAAACGAATCAAAGATAAAAGAAGAAAATATATGAAATTAATAATATTTATTAAGTTTTTAATTTCAGTAATTATTGTTACATTATAAACAATCCCAACAATATAAATTTAAAAAAAGAGGTGAAAAATGAATTTAGGCAATATTTTAAAATCGGTTCTCGGCGGCAGCGGCGAGGGCAGCAGCAGTGAAGGAAGCGGAAAACTCGACTTAATGTCAATAATAACAGGCTTAATCGGCGGTCAAGGCGGAGCCGGATTAGGCGAATTAGTTAAAAAATTTACGGAAAACGGATTAGGAGATGTTGTTTCTTCCTGGATAGGAAAGGGAGATAATGCCCCGGTTACTCCCGAACAAGTAAAAGATGTTTTTGGCGAAGAAGGTATAGAAGAAATGGCAAACAAAACCGGTATGAATAAGGAAGAAATAACCGGACAATTATCCGAGATACTTCCAAAAGCAATTGACAAAGTTACTCCCGAAGGAAAATTACCCGATGCAAACGAAGGAGGCATTGACCTTGGAAACATAGGTGATTTATTAGGCGGATTATTCGGGAAAAAGGAATAATTAAATGGAAATTTCAAATTAAATTTTCCTCATCCAGGAAACAAATATCAGATATATAAAACTGTTAACAGGATGAGGAATTTTTTTATAAAATAAATTTAATATGAAAAACGAATCAATAATCAGCATTCAATCACTCGGATTTTTATATCCCGTAGGCGAACCTTTTTTGTTTTGTGCTCATCATCTTGACAAATATCCCGAAGGTAACGAAGAAATGGGTCCCGCAGCACCGTTAACAGGTCGTAATATAGGACAGGATTTTACGATTAAAGACGGATGGCGGATGTATCACGGAGATACCATCCCCGGTTTTCCCGTTCATCCGCACAGAGGATTTGAAACAGTCACAATTGTACTTGAAGGTTTTGTTGACCATTCCGATTCACACGGGCAGGCAGGCAGATACGGCGAAGGGGATGTACAGTGGATGACTGCGGGTTCAGGGCTTCAGCACAGTGAAATGTTTCCGCTTTTAAAACAAAACGAAAAAAATCCTCTAGAATTATTTCAGGTCTGGATTAATCTTCCGCGAAGAAAAAAATTTGCAGAGCCTCATTTCAAAATGCTTTGGTCTGAAAATATTCCTGCTTATAAATCAAAAGACAGAAACGGAAAACTTACAACAGCAAATGTAATTGCAGGTAATATTGAAGGAAAAGCAGCACCTGCTCCCGCACCGGATTCCTGGGCGGCGGAAGAGGAAAACGAAGTTCTGATTTTAACCGTTAAAATGGAAGCAGGAGCGGAGTGGACTTTACACGGTGCAGGAAAAGACATTGAAAGAAGTCTGTATTTTTACAGAGGCTCATCTATATTTATTGATGAAACGGAAATTAAGAATTACAATGCGATTAAATTAAAAAGCGATGAGGAAGTTATAATTTTAAACGGAGATACAGACGGTTATTTGCTTTTATTACAGGGCAACCCGATTAAAGAACCTGTTGTTCAATACGGTCCGTTTGTTATGAATACAGAAGAAGAGATAAGACAGGCATTTGCCGATTACCGCAGAACACAATTCGGCGGATGGCAATGGGAACGTTCCGATAATGTTCATCCGCGGGAAAGAGGAAGATTTGCGAGGCACAGGGACGGCAGTGTGGAAGAAAAAAACAAATAACAGAGATAAATATTCCGGAAGAAGAAAACAATAAGTTCATATCGAAAAGCCCGTTTCATTATTGAAACGGGCTTTTTTGTAAAAAATTTAATTATTTGGTGAAAACAGACGTCCTTATTTCACGAGCATCATTTTCTTGATATCTGAATAAGAATCGGTTGTTAACTTATAGAAATATACTCCGGAGGGCAGTTTTGCTGCATCATAAAATACCGAATAGTTACCGGTACCCATAAATTCACTTACAAGAACATCAAGTTCTTTTCCGAGAGCGTCATATACTTTTAGAGTTACATATTGTGCTTTCGGAATCGAGAATTTAATAGTTGTTCCGGGATTGAACGGGTTCGGGTAATTCTGTTCAAGTTTGAATCCATCCGGTACTTCGGAGTTAATCGGATTAATACTGCTTGCGGGTCCGTATTTGAGAAAGCCGCCGAGCGGAACGGTAGGAGAGCCAATAACAGCGAATCCAAGATTTTCATTTAAGAATTCCATATCTGCGACAATATTTACAGCTGCAGTTATTGGCAATGTTTCCTGAATCCAACTGGTGCCGAGATTTGACGTTCTCATCATTATAGAACCTCCACCCGTATCTACAGCCATTCTGATAATACCGGCAGATTTAACAGAAGTCATATTCATAACCGCAAAAGAACTTCCAAGAATAGGAGGGGCGGTTACATTTGTAAATGTTAAACCTCCGTTTGTAGTTTTTATTATATTAGAGCCGCTCGAACCAATAAGTCCATTATTATTATCAACGAAGGCAACTGCCTGATAATACAATCCTTGAGTTCCACCTGTTCCCGTAACGACAGTATTCAACCAGGTACCTTCAAAACCTGTTGTAGTATAATAAATTTTTGTGGTTGTGGAATTCGGGATAGTGTTAACAGAGCCGGTCCAGAAATGAAGAGAATCTGTCCAATCCCATGCATTAATAACACCCCACTCACTACCTGCTATTGGTGCACTTGGAGAGAGAGTCCAGTTCGTTCCTCCGTTAGTTGTGTATCTGAACTGATACGGCTGACCTGCACCTGTAGGGTCGCCTATATAAACACCGTAGTTTGGAGTAAACATTTTTATTCCGTTTATAAAGCTGCCTGAAACAGCAATCTGGAGAGTCCAGTTTGCGCCGCCGTTTGAGGTACGATATATACTGCCTCCTACAGTACCAATCCAGCAATTCTGGTCATCAAGTCCACAAACTCCATAAAGATCCTGTGAAGAAAGTCCGCCATTTGCGAGTGTCCAATTCAATCCTGCATTTGTAGTTTTATATACACGAGCTGCACCTCCTGTTGCCGAACAAACTACCCACATTGTAGTTGCATTAATGACTGAAAGAGAACTTGCGGGAGGATTCGGAGTCGGGAAACCCGAGACATAAGTCCACTGATTTTGTCCATATGCAAAACTGACTGCAATTAAAAGAACAAATATCATTGTAAAAAGTTTTTTCATTTTTTACTCCTGAGTTTAATTTTAAAAATAATCAATAAATTTATATTAAATTGTGATAACTTGAAATTCAAAAATTAAAATAAATGAAAGGCTGAATATCCGCAGATTTTATCTGAACTATTACCCAGATTGCAAAGACAAGATACAATGCTTTAAAAAAGAGAGGTGATTTTATAAAGAAATTTTCAGTAAAAGTACCGATTTTATCGGGCAGAAAATGAAGCGCATATCCAATTAAAATTATTACAAAGACCTCTTTATACCCTGCTAATATCCCGGGAATAATAAAGAAGTCAAAAGCACTAAAAATGCGGGTAAGTATTTCATTAAATTTTGCAAAGTCTTCTACTCTGAAGAGAATCCAAGCAAACACAACGAAGTTAAAAGTAATAAAAGCGCCTATTGCTTTAGAGAAAAT
The DNA here is from genome assembly GCA_016929695.1 of Ignavibacteria bacterium. GTDB lineage: Bacteria > Bacteroidota > Ignavibacteria > Tepidaquicellales > Tepidaquicellaceae > Tepidaquicella. The sequence continues at coordinate 47,266 of JAFGII010000035.1, read as the reverse complement.
ATTTGATTTAAATTTGAGAGATGTTTTAATAATTCTTTCGAGAGAAATACCAATCCCGTGAAGTACTCCCCATACAACAAATGTCCAGCTTGCACCGTGCCACAATCCACACACAAACATTGTAACCAGCATTCCCGTATGATAACTCCAGATTTCAGCCCTGAGCGACAGAAATTTTTTATTTTTAAAAAGTCTTAATACCTTATATGCAAGCGGGAAGAACACATAATCACGCAGCCAGAAAGAAAGAGAAATATGCCATCTCTGCCAGAATTCTTTAATACTAATCGATTTATAGGGTGCATTAAAGTTGGGAGGGACTTTAAACCCAATCAGCAGAGCAATACCGATTGCAATATCAGAATATCCAGAGAAATCGCAGTAAATCTGCAATGCGTAACCGTAAACCGCGGTAAGATTTTCAAATCCCGAATACAATGCCGGATTATCAAACACTCTGTCAACAAAATTCAGACTTATATAATCGGAGATAACAATTTTTTTAATCATTCCTGAAATAATCAGGAAAACAGCCTTGCCCGTATCTTCAGTTGTAACTAAAACTTTTTTTTTACTTAACTGCGGAATAAAATTATTTGTTCTTAGAATGGGACCCGACTGCACCGACGGGAAAAACGAAACAAAAGCAAAAAATTCCAGAATACTATTTGCCGGTATTCCATTTTTTCTGAATATATCAATTGAATAACCGAGTTTCTGAAAAGTAAAGAAAGAAATTCCAACAGGAATCGAAACCTTAAGCAAGTTCACAGAGCCGTTAAAAATATCGTTATAAATTCCCGCAAAGAAATTTGAATATTTAAAATAAACAAGCACTCCGATATTGAGCAGCAATATCAGTGCGAACAAAGTTCCACGAAAAGATTTCTTCTCTGATTTATAAATTGCCCGTGAGAGAAAATATTCAGCAAGTGAAGAAATAAACAAAAGGGCAATAAAATCACCACCAGCTTTATAATAAAAATAATAAGAAAAAGAAACAAGGACCAGCAGTCTTGCGATATGAACTTTTGAAAAAACAGAATAGAAAAAAATAAAAATAACAAAAAACCACAGGAAAAACCCAGTAATAAATATAATTGGTTCTTCCGGATTAAATTTTAATAAATTTATTATATAATCAAAATTCAACAAAACCTATAAAAATTATTTTTTATTTCTGAATTTGATATAAGACCTGAGAAGTTGCTTGTAGAAAAAAGTTCCGATTTTTTCTGCACCCAGGCTATTAAAATGTGTAAAATCTTTATTAGCAAGCGGAGGATTAGCATTTACCCACTTATACATAGAATTCACTCCGCCCATAGATTCAAAAAGATTCCAAAAAACAACACCACTTTCCTTTGCCGTTTCCTGCTGGAGACCCACCATTATTGGAATACTCGGCTCTGTAAGAAAACATCCGTTTTTTCTGTAGCATTTATCGCTGACACTCATAATAATAATATCCGCTTGCGGGAAACATTCTTTAAAAAAGGAAACCGTTTTAACCATATCATTTTTATACCAGTCAAAGTATTTAGATTCAGGTGCAACGACATTTAGCCCGTACTGAAGAATAATAAGACTATAATTAAAATATTTATTCTGTGCTTTTAAAACGTCCTTATCAAGATTAACGAGCGGGAGACCAGTATTACCACGCAGTGCGTAATTATCTACAAATATCCCTGACGCACTTTCAAAACTTATTCCGTGAAAATCGGTACGGGAGGCGGTATTAAAATACAGTTTTAATTCACTAATTGTATTTGAATCATTCAGAACAAGTTCATTAACAATATCTTCACCCCCAAGAATAAAATATTTATTTGTTTTTCCAATAAAATTCACGTAATTAAAATTATCCGTAGAAGAGTAATATAATTTTATCGTATAAAATTCTTTTAAATTATCATAACTATTCTGAGGAGACTCAAAGTACACCCAGCTTTGATTATCAGTTGAAGCGGAATCAGCAAGTGATTTTTTACTTACAATCTGCGGGACAAAGACATAACCTGACAATCCAAATTTTTTAAAATAACCATCCGAAATAAGGGAATAAGTACGCCAGTTACGGGAGAAAGAATGCTTAATTGATTTTCTAAATCCCGAGACAGTACTTGTTAACGGGACATAACCCACACCGCTTCCTCCAAATTTCTTCTGCAATTTATACCGAAACGTTTGAGAAACCAAATCACCTTCAATCATAGAATCTCCGAGGAAAGCAACTCTTGTTTTTGTTCCGTCCCTTTCCGTTTTTTTCAGTGACTCAAAGAAATTTAAAAGAAATAAAGAAGAATCCTGTCCGTAAAATTCGAGAAAGTCTTGATTATTACCCGAAAAAAAATTACTGTCACTTTCAAAATCAAGAGAATCGGAAAGCATCATCAGAAAATTATTCTCATACTTTTCAACCGCAGTATCTACAGGGTTAATTTCAAAGGCGGGCAAGAAATCAGAAAAGAGATTAATTTTTTTTATATTAAGCCCCAGAAAAATAAAATCGGAAATTATAAAAGAAGTAATTATAAGAAGTAATACAGCAGTAATAACAAGATAGACGGTTTTCTTCAAACGAACCTCATTGCACGGGTTTATTCAGTTTAATCGGATAATCGCTTTTTTTCATTACCCATTCGGCAATATTATCCATCCATATTCTGTAACCTTCCATATTAGGATGGCGTTTATCAGATGACCTTTTATTTAATAAGGGGTCTTTCAGGAATATTTCTTTAGATGCAAAAAATTTTTTTTCACCAAGAACTTTTTTCAGCATATCGTTAAATCCCCTGTCTTCCTTCCAGTTGGGGGGACCAATCCATATATATTTAATACCTTCTGTTTGTTCCATTATATCTTTCACATATTGCTCTCTTTTTTCGAGGTCACGGGAAAAAAGTTCATTTGAACCAAGTGCAATAATTATATACGTCGGTTTATATTTTTCTATGAAGGATTTTAGTTTCTTTTTTTGACTCCAAACGCCCGTAGTTGAACTAATTAAACCGTTTCCTACCAATTTGTGTCCGTTATATTTACAATAATTTGTCAGGAACATTTTAATTCCGTCAGCCATAGAGTCACCGGTAATCAAAATTGTATGCTCGGCAGTATCAATTTTATTTTCCGTTTTGACGACAGTTTCATCAGAACTAACAACCGGTGAGTTTTCTATAATACTGCCCCGGAGACTGGAATAATTATATTCAATAAAAGAAAACAGCGGAGTTAAAATAAGAAATGCAGCAGCGAATGGTATAAAAAATTTTCCTTTCAAGTTCAATATAAATTTATAAAACTCAAATATAATAAAAATATTCAAAATTTATTAGACAGAAAGAAAAGTCTAAGACGGAGCGGGATATTACAGGGAGGAAGGAAACCGCGAGGCGTTGTAAAGTAAAACTTTTTAATGTGTTACTGCATTTATTTAGAATTAAATAATGACTAATTTTAACGAATTTCTGAACAGAAATATTATTTAATGACAAGAAAATTTTTTTTTGTTTTACTACTGACACTTTTAATTGCCGGCAGGGCAGGAGCGGATATTATTATCAGGGATACCAATTTATACACAGACAGTTTACTAAAAATAAAAAGAAATTCCGAATCTTTTATACCATACATTAAAATAATAGGACATTCCTGGGCGGTTGGTGCTTTTGAAGGATACGAAGAATTCTTCTGGCAATACGGAATAATCATAGACCAAGAAAGTAATCTTGGGACATCTCTTCAATGGGCAACAAATAAAGCAAAAGAAATTTCCGACACAAACGAATACGATGCAATATTTCTCCTTTCGGGAATAAATGACTACAGAAATTCTCCACAGGTTATAGCAAATGACTTTGCGGAATTTTTTAACGTATCATTATCTAAAGTACCGGTAATTTTTATATGCAACATTGCCAATTACAAGCCTGCAGAAGAAGTCATTGCAATAATGAACGAATGGCTATTGGATATAGGGAAAAAATATCCTGAAATCCAGATAATTGACCTTTACAGTGAAATAGAAATTCAGAAGGAAAACGGTCTAGAGATGAGCACAGATGGTCTGCATCCGCAAAATTATGACTCTATACAGGACCTTTTTATATATTATATACTTAAATATTATAATTTACTTGACCAAAAAATTATTTTACAGTGAAAGATTATTCGGATAAATACAACAGTTACAAAACAGAAATAAATAATCTGATAAAATCTTTAGTCATAAAAACAGAGCCCCGTAATTTATACGACCCTATAAGATACATATTATCAGGCGGCGGAAAAAGATTAAGGCCCGTATTAACTCTTTTTTCCTGCGAGGCATTCGGAAGTGATTACAGAAATGCTTTATATGCAGCAACGGCAATTGAATTACTTCATAACTTCACGCTTGTACACGACGATATAATGGACAATGCAGACACAAGGAGAGGAAAAATCACCATTCATAAAAAATGGGACAGGGATACCGCAATACTTGCAGGCGACCATTTAATCGCATTATCCTTAAAAGCATTGAATATGACCTCTTCAAATAATATGAAGAGAATATACGATTATTACATAAACAGTTTATCGGAAGTATGTGAAGGACAGATATACGACAAGGCATTTGAAAAAGACAGAAATGTTTCGATTAACGATTACATAATGATGTGCCGGAAAAAAACATCAAAGCTTCTGGAATCCTGCACAGCAATAGGGGGAATTATAGCCGAAGCGAGTGATAACGAAATTAAATCGGCAGAGATATATGCAGAGAACCTCGGGTTAGCATTTCAGATGCAGGATGATTTGCTTGATATAATGGGAGAAGAAGAAAATTTCGGTAAAAAAACAGGCGGTGATATAAGAGAAGGTAAAAAAACATTTTTGCTTTTAAAGGCAATCGAACTTGCAGGTGATGACAAAGACAGAAACGTACTTATATCAGTTATAAATAAAGATGATGTTATTTCCGAAGACAACTTTGTTAATCTCGTTAGAGAAATATATTTAAAATACGGAGTAATTAACGAAGCGAATAAAGTTGTGAAAGAATATACAGAAAAAGCAGTCTCTGCTCTTAATAATATTAAGACAAAAGAGGGGAAAGAATTATTATACTGGTTTTCAGAAATAATATTAAACAGAAGTCACTGACAGGAAAAATGATAGAAAAAAAAGTGACAATAATAAATAAAGCCGGAATGCACACAAGACCTGCGTCAGCAATTGTTAAAATAGCAGCAAAATATAAATCCGGATTTACAATATCCAGAGATGATTACGAAGTGAACGGTAAAAGCATAATAGGAGTAATGACTCTGGCAGCAGAAAAGGGTGCTGTCCTGACTTTAAAATTTGACGGACCGGATGAAGAAGAATTTTCCGATGAAATAGTAAATTTTTTTAACAGGGGGTTTGATGAGATTTAAATGGCGGACACTGAGGTTGATATTAATTTTAATTCCTCTTTTAATAGCGGTGGGAATTTCTTATATAATTTTTGTATATAACTGTAATAATTCCAGTAATGAAAACGAACCTGTCAAAAGAAAATTAACAGAGTGGAATTATACCAGAAACTTTCACAAGTACAGTATTGAAATACCGACTCAGGACAACTTTTCGTTTTATGCAGAATTTAATACAAGCACCAATCCAAATTTTTATTTTGCAACAAACATCGACTCATTTTTATATCCAGCAGGTGAAAATCAGATTATTCCTGTTGTTTATAAAAATAAAAATTATACGCTGGTAAACATCAATTTTCCTTTTTTAAACAGAAAAGAAAATATAGTTCCTTATCTTAACGGAATATATTTAATCAAAGTAATTCATTTATATGACCTCGTAAAGTTCAGAACTTTTTTAACTGATGCCTTAAGAACATATAAAGACCAAATGAAATATAACCGCAGGGGGTGGTCAACAGTAGATAAATCTCCGCACATGGCCGGAATTGCATCCGATATGGGAAGATATTTCGGTACAGAGAGAAAAATTATAGAAGAAGAATGTGAAAAAATCGGTTTAAAATTTATGCAGCACGGGGGACGCGGAAATATTCATATCCATCTTCAGGATAATTCACTCTGGCATAATAAAGAACTGGTTAATAATCTTGTGGAAATTTCCAATGAGATGCATATAAAAGTAGAAAAGCAAAATAATATTATAACCGGCTATGAAAAAACCGAAAGCCGTAAATTATACATTGAAAATTATTTTAAAAAATACGGAAAAATCATAACAAGTTTTGACGGCAGTAACATTTATAAATTTAATTTTTATACCTACAAACCCGTTGTTTTAAAATCAGAGATATACAACGATATGGGAATTAATGTAGCAACGCTTTATTCAGGTGTGTATAAAAATAACCGGAATATATTTTTACTGGACTTAAATTTTTTAAGGCAAGGTGTGTATAAAATTAAGCATTATTTCTGCAGCAGGTTTATAAAGGTGGAAATAATAAAGAGATTTTAGTAACAGATGCGGTTGTTTCAGACAGGTGAATATCAATTAATTCTTTGGATTTAAAATTCTGCGTTAAATAACAAACTCTATTATAATGCCAAATACATAGAATAGCGTAATATAGCTGAACACCGATATTATGCATGAGAAAACTGACGACACAGATTAGACTGATTTATACGGATAAAAAGTATTATGAATTTAAATAAACCCGCTACGATGCAAAGGACGCAAAGCATATTTAATATTCAATGTTCGATAGTGAATCAAAGATTATGCATTCGTAACACAAATAACACGGAATTACAAAGATTTTTTTAAATATAAAAACTCTTTTGTTCCGGCTTGATAGTGTCAATTATTAGGAATAAAAATCAAAGTTAGTCATAATGGCGGAATGGGCGGAATTCCCAAAGCATGCAGGCAAAAACATATCAGTACATCGAAAAATTGTTATCGTTTTTTGAGGAAGAATTCTTTCAGGAGTTGGGAGCATTCGGCGTCCATAATGCCACCAAAAACTTTTACTTTGTGATTTAATTTATCCGATTCAGGAATATTCATAACACTTCCGCAAGCACCTGCTTTTATATCATAACAACCAAAATAAAGATGTGAAATTCTTGCATGAACAATTGCACCGGAACACATTGAACACGGTTCAAGGGTAACATACATTAAACAATTTTCAAGGAATTTTTTTCCTAAATAATTTGCAGCAGATGTTATAGCAAGAATTTCCGCATGTGCGGTAGGGTCTTTAAGTTTTTCAACCTGATTATGCGTCTTGGCAATTAATTTATTATTATATATTATTACACAGCCGACCGGAACTTCCCCGTTATCGTATGCAATTACTGATTCCTTTAACGCAAAATTCATCCATAATTTATGAGAGTCGGTTATCATTCAATCATTTGCCGTTTAACAAATTCTTTAAAAGAATAAAATTTATATCCTGATTTTTCCATCCGCGAGATACAATTCATTAAAGCAGAATAATCTCCGCCGTTAATACCGAGGAGAATTGCTTTCTTCATAAGACCGTAATTTGTTTTTTCTTTAATAAGTTTTTCAAAATCAGATTCATCAATATTTCCCTCATTTCTTAAATCAATTTTTATTAACACAGTATCAACAAAAATATTTCCTCTGCATTTTGATAAATCATTTATAATCTCCGTTTGAGTTTCATTTAATTTGAGAGGATTAAGCAGTATGAGATATTTTTCTTTATCGTAATCATTACATATCTTGTACATTCTTTTTTTATTATTGCTACGGTTAACCATATTATCCTTCTGGTTTCTGAAATCAGCCTGATAATTATTTGCTTCGCCTATTTCAAAACAGTTTATGTAATCGCATTCAGAATTAATCATAATTGCCTGAATATCTATCAAATCAAATGAATTAGGCATAACAAAAGAAAGATTTTTCTGATTATTAATTATTTCCTCTGCCTTTTCCCGTTCAAAGTTTTCAAAGTCATTCAGGATAATACAAACTTTGCCTGCATCTCTTTTCAGATTTTCATTGTAAATAAAATCTAAATTAGCAATAATAAATTCAGATTTGCCTCCTGCATCTTTAATTTCCGCGAATAAATTTACAGGGACCAGATGATTCGGATTGAAGTCTTCTTTTGATTCTATTATTAAACTGTATTGCAAAATATGTTTTATTAAATCACTTACTACAGCACCAGCATAAACATCGTTGGGCAGGGATATTTCTTTTGAAAACCATCCGGAAGGATTCTGCGCGGATGTATTTTTAATCCATTCTTTTTGTATTCCGAACGAAAACATAACGGAATCCAATTCATTCGACAAGGATATTTTTATTTCTTCCTTTGTCTTAACTGATTTTGAAATATTATCACCATAATCATAATTGTTTTCTTTCTGTCTGAAGATAAGCAAAATTACAACAGTAATTAAGAGTACAAGTAAAATTAAAATTTTTATTTTCAGACTTTTCAAAGGCAAAGGATACTTAAATTTTTATTTGAATATATCTTTTTGCAATTTTTTAAATATCTTAAGGGGATTTGTGACCCTATTAACTTTCATAATATTAATCATTTCCTCAACATAATTTTGTTTTTTAGCACCGACAAGGACACACCCAACTCCTTCAACCGAACGCAATATATGCACTGCTTTTTGTGACAGGGTTAAACCGTGTAAATCTTTTTTCAAATGCGAGTCAACAATAGATTTAATAGAATTATTACGTTTGTTTGCTTTAATTTTATAAATATTAGTAAGTATTCTTATTAATTTCTTCAATTCGAACATATAATTATCAAAATAATCTTCCGTGTCACTATCAAATTGTCCCGAATGAAACAAATCCGTAAGATAATTTATTCTAGGAATGAAATAATTTTCAATAACATCATTCAAATGTTCAATCGAAGTAAAATTATTCCAGTTTTCCTTAATTAAATTTGCAATCTGAAGAATTGCATTAAGTTTAGTTCGGGAATTTTCTTCTATATTAAACTGTTCAAGTTCCCTGTTTATTAAATCATTTTCCAAATCAATGGTAAGAGAAAGCTGATTTTGAAAATCAGAAACGGAGTAATCCTCAACAGAGAAATCTGCAAGTCTTATCAATCCTTTAGGAGTAATAGAATTCAGAGGTCTATTAACAAGAACGAAAATATTATTTTTTCTTGTAATATCTAAGACGGAAGCAAAATTTTTCCTTTGATTTTTTTCAAGCATGGCTCCTGACTCAAGCAAATTAAACGGCAACTGCACATAATTGAAATGATTTTCAGGAGATATTTCATTTGCTATTTGTATAATTTTTTCAAGCGAAACAAAATCATAAATTTTAGAATTTACGGGAAAAGTATTGGATGAAATTCCATAATATTTAATAATTCCGCTTCTGACTTTTTCTTCAAGAAATACAAATGCTTTTTTTATTCTTGAATAAAACTCTTTTTGAACATTCTCTTCCGCAATATATTCATTATTATTTTTAGCCCAACCGAAAAAATACTCGGGGTTATGGAGTAAATACACATCAATATATCCACCTGCATTATTTTGTTTCAGCCGTTCAAGTTGTAATTTAAACTGGTCTTCCAAGAAGATGGGATTTATACAGTGCCATAAATTACCGGAATATTCGACAACATCCGGATAAGGATTCCCGGACTTTTTTTTGTCCATTGCAAACTTGAAATTTTTTCCCTGAATATAACCTGCTTTTGTGACAATTATTACATCTTTCCTAGTAATTTTATTTTCGTTAATCAGGTCTGTTATTACATTACCAACCAGAATTTCACTGCCTCCGTCGGAATAATTTGCCGATGTATCTATTAGAGCTATTCCGCCGAGGATTGCCTTATAAAGAGATTTATAATGCTCTTCAACCCTGTAATCAATACGATAACACCCGAATCCTATATCCGCCGGTTTCATATAATTATTTTATTCATCCGCTTTTACGTCAAGAAAAACAATTTTATAACCCTTAAGAGTTTCAGTAAGGGAGTATATCATTCCTATCGCAACGGAAATCATACCGAGAATAAAGCAAATTACTTTCAAATATTCCATTTCATTTATTTTCAAAAACATTTCAAGACCAATTATCAGGGATGTTAATATAAAGAGAAATATGCCGCTGACGAAAAAAATTATTACATTTCTGACGAGTTTCAGACGGTACAGCATATCGTCGAGTTGTTTTCCTATGCTCTGATATCGTATGGTTTCAAAGAGTTCAAGGTCCTTTTCGTCTTTCATTTTAAATAAAAATCTTCTTTTCTCTTCGTTTAAAAGGCGAATCCTATTAGTAATTGACGAGTGTTTATTGTTAATACTAAGTAATAAGAGCCCGCAAGCGGAAATCATCACCGCAGGTGCCAGCATTAACTGAATAGCTTTTAAAAATGTATCAAGTGCCAAGTTTTTCCTTTCCTTTCTGCATAAATTAGTCTTATTTAATTATTAACTCAATTCAAAAGAGAAAAACAAGTGATAAATAACAGGGTGTTTTTTAACACTAATCACACGAAAAAAAATCTAAGAACACAAAATTAAAAATTATAAATTACAATAATGAGGTTAGATAGGTTTTAATGATTTTGGGTGAAAATAATTATCTCTCTAAATGAACCCTGATTCATTTCGTTCATACGAACTCTTTTACAAGTTCATTCGATGAAATAAATTTACAATGAAATAATAACAAGAACACAAAAATTAATCGAAAAATCTAAGGAAAATAAGATAGTGTTAATTCCTTTTTATCATAGAAATTTAATCTTATTTTACAGGAAAATATAGAAAACAGATATTGTCAGAAGAAAAGATATATAAAGGTATCGCGGCATCACCCGGAATATCAATAGGGCAGGCATATTTATATACACGAAAGCAGATTTTTATCAACACAAAAGTTCTTTCCGAAGATGAAATAGAAGCGGAATTGTCAGAATTCAAAAATGCAATTGAAATATCAAGGACTGAATTAACAAAAATCCACAACATAGCAATAGAGCGAATAGGAGAAAAGAATTCAAAAATATTTGAAGCCCAGATAGAAATTTTAAACGACAATTATTTTTTTAATAACGTTCTAAGCCGAATAAAAAGAGAAAAGCGTTCGGCAAGTTATGTTTTTAATGATGAAATAAATAAACTAGGAGGAACGCTACTGACTTCTGACGATGATTATATGCGTGAAAGATTTGCCGACATAAACGACGTTAAGAACAGAGTTGTGAGAAATATGAACAGGGAAAAACTTGTATCAAAAGTTGAAGAAAATTCAATAATAGTAGCACACGAACTTTCACCAAGCGACACGATATTATTCAGCCGCAGGAAAGTTCAGGGTTATGCAACCGATGTAGGGGGGATAAACTCACACGCAGCCATTATTTCGAGGGCATTACGAATACCCGCAGTTGTAGGTATGAAAGTAATATCGAAGTTTGTTATTCCCGGACAAACAATAATTATAGACGGATTTGAAGGAATTATTATATTGAATCCGGAAGAAAAGACAATTGACAATTACGAAGAGAAATTAAGGGCTTACAGAGAGCAGGAGAAAAAATTAATTAAATTTGTATATCTTCCAAACGTAACGCTTGACGGTAAACCTCTCGAACTCACCGTGAATATTAACGTTGACGATGAAATGGAATTAATGAGAAATCTAAAGGAATGCGGAATCGGATTATACAGAAGCGAGCGTCTTTTTATTGACAGAGGTGATTTCCCGACAGAGGCAGAACAAATAGAAGAATATTCCAAAATATGTGCAATAGCATATCCAAAACAGGCAACAATAAGGACATACGATATAGGTGGTGATAAACTTCTGCCAAGTTCAGAAAGAGAACCAAATCCTTTTCTCGGCTGGCGGGGAATAAGAATTTGTCTGGACAGGGAAGACATATTCAGGGAACAAATCCGCGCATTATTAATTGCTTCAGTTAAAAAGAATATGAAAATTATGCTTCCGATGATATCTTCCATAGAGGAAGTCAAACAAGCAAAAATAATTTTCAATGATGTAAGAAAGGAACTTGACCGAAAAAAAATCAAATATCATAAGCCAACGCCTTTTGGAATTATGATAGAAGTACCGTCTGCCTGTATGCTTGCTGATGAACTTGCCAAAGAAGTTGATTTTTTCAGTATCGGGACAAACGACCTAATTCAATATCTGCTTGCAGTTGACAGGAATAACGAACTTGTTGCGGATTTATATCAGGAATTTCATCCTGCAGTTATAAGAACCTTGCAGAGCATTGTAACTTCAGGTCATAAGAGCAATATTAAAGTCAGTATCTGCGGTGAAATGGCCTCCAATTCAATTGCCGTGCCGGTCTTACTCGGTCTTGATATTGACGAACTGAGCGTTACTCCCGGGAAGTATCCTGAAATTAAACAAATAATACGTGCAATAAGATATTCGGAAGCAAAAGAACTGATTGAAAAAATAACCACCTATACAACCGAGACAGAAATAAGAAAAGAAGTCATTAATTTTTACAATGAAAATGTTAAACCTTATCTAAAATAACAGTATGATTAACGAGATTGACAAAAGCAATATGTATAATGTACTGAAAAATTTTCACAAACAGATTTCAGAAGCAATAGATATAGGGAAGAATTTTTATTTCAGCGGTTTCGGTATAAAAAGCATTAAGAATATCATAATAAACGGGCTCGGCGGCTCGGCAATAGGGGGTGATTTAGTCAGAAGTTTCACACATTATAATACTTCTATACCGATAAATATAAACCGTAATTATCATCTTCCGGGATTTGCAGGGAAAAATACTCTTTCAATAATTTCAAGTTATTCAGGAAACACAGAGGAAACAAATTCGGCATACAGTGAGTCTATAAATAAAGGATGCCGAATAATATGCATAAGCAGCGGCGGGAACGTAGAAAAAATGGCTATAAAAAATAAAAATTTATTTGTTAAAATTCCCGGTGGACTTCAGCCCAGATGTGCAATCGGATACTCATTTTTTATTCTGTTGATAATTTTATCGAAATTCGGTTTTTTTCAGGTAAAGGACAGTGAATTAAACAAAGTAAAAGAAAACATAAGAGAAAACGCAGACCTGTTTTCCGCTATAAACAACGAAAATAACAATGCTTTAAAAATTGCAAAAATGATGCAGAACAGGTTACCGATAATTTATTCATCTACTGATATTCTTGATGTTGTTAATTTGAGATGGAGGGGGCAAATAGAAGAAAACGCCAAACAATTATCATACGGAAACGTATATCCCGAAATGAATCACAATGAACTTGTCGGATGGGAAAAAAACAGGGATATTTTAAATAAGATAATAGTTGTATTTTTAAAAGATATTGATGACAATAACAGAATAAAAATGAGAATGGAAATCACCGAGAAAATTTACAGGAAATATACCGATTCTGTGATTTCCATTTACGGCGAAGGCAATTCAAGGCTCGAAAGAATTTTCAATTTAATATATCTGGGAGACTGGATTAGTTATCATCTTGCGATATTAAATAATGTTGACCCTACTCCCGTAGATGCAATAACATATTTGAAAGAAAAATTATCATAAAATGCCTGCAGCAGTACAATACATAATTATACCATTAGTAAAAGTTGTGCTTATTCAGATAACCCTCCTGATAGGAGTTGCCCTTACTGTCTGGTTAGAGCGGAGGACTGCCGGTTTTATACAGGACCGATATGGACCGAACAGAGTAGGACCTTTCGGATTACTTCAGCCTGTTGCCGATGTAGTAAAACTTTTTATGAAAGAAGACATCGTACCGGAGAAAGCAAACAAATTCATACATTCTCTGGCACCTGCAATATCGGTAACGATAGCATTATCCACAATAGCCGTTATTCCTTTTGCAGACCCGATACAATTATTTGGTTCGGAATTTAAACTTCAGATTGCGGATGTTAACATAGGTATTTTATACATTTTAGCGATGGTGTCTCTTGGTGTTTACGGAGTTACATTAAGCGGCTGGGCATCGAATAATAAGTATTCACTGCTCGGAGGGTTAAGGTCGTCTGCACAGATGATAAGTTATGAATTATCAATGGGTGTAGCAGTACTGGGAATCATACTTGTTAACGGGACATTTGAACTTGATACAATAGTCCAGAATCAGGCAGGATGGAAATGGAATATAATATTACAGCCGGTAGGATTTTTAATTTTCCTCACAGCGGCTTTTGCCGAGACTAACAGAACCCCTTTTGATTTACCGGAAGCGGAGCAGGAACTTGTAGGTGGTTATCACACGGAATATTCCAGTCTGAAATTTGCATTATTCTTTCTTTCCGAATATGCAAATGTAATAGTTTCCGCCTGTGTAATTACGACATTATACCTTGGCGGTTATCAATTTCCGTATCTTCAGACTTTCGGATTATCACCCGTTCTTGTAAGTATTTTACAGATAATAACATTTCTTATAAAAATATTTATAATAGTATTTTTCTTTATATGGATACGGTGGACAGTCCCGCGATTCCGTTACGACCAGCTGATGGTTCTCGGCTGGAAGGTAATGCTTCCGCTTGCACTGGCAAACTTAACAATAACAGCTATTATAGTAACATTATTAAAATAATAAAATAAAAATGAAAAAGACAATCTTACTCACATTTTTGATTTTAATTGCAATGACAGGATTATTGAATGCGCAGATATATTATGATTTTACTCTTCCCGACCTTGAGAACAACGATATTAAATTAAGCACATACCTTGAGAAAGGACCCGTATTAATGGGATTCTGGGCATTATGGTGTACACCCTGCAAGGAAGAATTAAAAAAACTGCAGGTTATATATGATAAATACAAAGACAAAGGATTTACCTACATAGCAATTAATCAGGACAATCAAAAATCGATTTCGAAAGTAAAATCTTATATTACTTCACAGGATTATTCGTTTGTAGTACTTCTTGACATTGATAAAAAAGTAATAGAAGCATACGGAGGCAAACCCGATGAAATACCTTATTCCGTATTAATAAGTAAAGACAAGGAAATATTGGCAACACACCTTGGATTTAAGACAGGAGACGAAAGCAAGATTGAAGCGGAAATTACATCGGCACTTGGTGAAAGTACAGAGTGTGAACCCAAATCCGAAACAAAACCTGAAACACAACCTGATATTAATTTGGATTAACTAATAAGAGATTTAGATTCTGATTGACGGTTAAGTTTTACGTATATATTTTCATTCATAATTAATAATTCATAATTGAACACCTGCAAAATTCACACAAATTAAAAGCATACAATATGAGAAAAATTTATTTATCGATGTTAATTTTATTATTTGCTTTTACGATAACTGATGACGTCTTTTCACAGATTAAACTGAACGTAAAAGCATCGCTGAATAACACTCTCAGATACGGAAGCGGAACGGAATTCCTGAACGGTCAGGACGTAACAAAAGAATACTTTGAAAACCTGAGCGATGCTCGATTATCCGTTAACGATATCGTATTTGGAATGCGGTATGAAATAAGCGAGCCGATAGAATTCGGACGAAATTTCAAAGGCATACGTAAAAGATACGTTGAATATACCGGCAGTGATATGATATCAGTAAGAGGCGGTAATTTTTATGAGGTAATCGGCAGGGGTTTAACCTTAAATACTTTCGAGCAGAGACCACTGGCTTATGATACCGATATAGACGGTGCAAGAATAATATTTAAGTATACGTTCGGTAAAAAAAGACCTGTTAAAATAAAAGCGGAAGTACTGGGCGGAGACATTGAATTTGTAGATTATCCTAATACCGACAGAATTGAAACATATAAAATCCGTGATGCGAATTTTGAAATATCTCCGGTAAAGTTCCTGACACTTGGAAGTAACTATATTCACGCAAAAGGAACAGTACCTTCCGGAAACGTAGCAACAGACATTAAAGCCGACATTCCGGAAGCATATTTTGATTTCAATTACAAAGGGCTGCAGATATTTTCATCTTATGCGCACAAGCACACAATAACAGAAGCAAATTTAAGATATCCTGTTTCTTTATCTGCAGACGGAGATGCTTTTTATTCATCTGCTTCCTATTCAACCGCAGGATGGGGGTTAACACTTGAATACAAGAATTACAGATTTGACGTAACCAATCCGAACAATCAGAGCACTGAGCGGCCAACAAAAATGCTTCCGTTCCAGAATCCGCCTACGGTAATAAAGGAGCACACATCAACTTTAATTTCAAGAAATCCGCATGTAGTTGATTTTAATGACGAAGTCGGAGCACAACTTGAAGTGAATTTTGTCCCGATTGATGATTTAACATTTTTGCTCAATGCAAGCGTGGCTTCCAGACATTACAAATATCTCTACAACGATACAACCGATATGTATTCAAGAATAGACAGAAGCGATGATTTTATTCCGGCTTTTGATAACGAGTTAAATCCATTCTGGGAAGTATATCTTGAATCGGAATACTATGTTACGAAAAATATTTATGCAAAACTTGCATTATCAAGACAGAGTTCCGTAACATTTACTTATCCATATTCAGTAGAGCGAATTTTTGCTACTACAATTCCTGCCGAATTTAAATATACATTTGCAAAAGATTTAACAGCAAAATTAATACTTGAACAGCAGTGGATGAATAATTCAATCAGAATAGGTGAAAAGGAATACATGAATCAGTTCATAGCGTTAAGTTTTATTAAATCCCCGAATTTAACGTTAACACTCAATGCAGAATTTACAAATGACGAAGATGAAGCAACCGGGAAAAAATCGTGGGTACAGGGAGAAATATCCTATAACATCAATCCGGCAAACATAGTAACGGTATCCTACGGTTCAGAAAGAGGCGGACTAAGATGCACAAGCGGAATCTGCAGATATGTAAATCCGTTTAACGGATTCAGATTAACGGTACAATCGAGATTTTAGACTTTTTATAACCGAAAAAACAACTTTCTAAGTTCATAAAAGAAACCAAAATGAAATTAAATAAACTATTCGTAATTTTTTTGTTAGTTGTTGCATCATTTATCACTTTTTCCTGTGAAAGCAACGACGGTATTATACCACAGGGAACAAGCAATTTAACATCCAAAAGCAAGGTGCTTGTAGAATTCTTTACCAACACAAGTTGTATCGGCTGTCCGGCAGCGGGAAATTTTCTCAACAGGATTAATAATTTACTGGGTGTAACAATAAATGACACAAACGTTGTAATTCTGACAGTACACACTACAATGTTTCCAGGTGACCCGTTTCATCTCTTCAATCCTGTTGATAATTTATGCCGCCAGCAATATTACAATGCGGGTTCATTCAATCCGGTTGCCTATACGAATGGTTCAATAATGCCGATTCCCTTTGACCAGAACGGATGGGCTTCTCAGATTAATCAATATTTAAACATACTTAACTCATTCGGAATCAATGCAACAAACACATTTGATTCGACCTCAAGAACAGGAACACTAAATTTACAAATCGGACAATTCAGCGGTTCCCAGATAAATGACCTGAAACTGCTTATTGCCGTTACTGAAAGCAATTTGCATTACAATGCTCCAAACGGAGAAACAGAATTCAACAATGTAATGAGAGCATTAATTACTCCTGGTTCAGGACAAAGTATTAACATTATTCCCGGTCAGTCAATTAATTTAATAAAAGAATATACTGTAGACAGCAGACTGGAACTGGCAAATTGCAAACTTGTAATTTTTGTACAAAGTCTTTCGAGCAAGGAAGTATTCGGAGTTGAAAGTATAAAATTAATAAATTAAATTTTTCAGGTTTTGGAAGGTTGACAATTCATCGGAAACAATAGTTTTTACTGAATATAATGAAATAATTCAGACAAGAGTTGAAAAGCAGGATTTTAATATTGATTTTTATTTCGACAGCGGTTTTATTTTTAAAATGTGACAGGCTTGAAGCCTGTCTTACACCCTGTTCCATACCCTGTTCTATATATTTAACTGCATCCTATACTGTATTTTATCCTATACAATCCGATACAATAATTCAGCCCGGTGATACCACTATTAAGGGAGAAATTAAACAGAAAGAAAAACTTCTTGAAAACTTACAGGACGAAAAAGAAGATTCCGAACTGCTGGAACTGCTTGAATACATTGAAGATAATCCATACGATTTAAATTCTGTAACATTTGAACAACTTGAACAGATTCCGGCATTAAATTCCGTAGTAATACGAAATATAATAGAATACAGAAACAAATACGGCTTCAGCACAAAGCGAGAATTACTTGAGGTTAAAGGTATTTCTGAGGACGTTTATGATAACATAAAATCATTTTTATATGTAAAAGGTTCAACTTCGGATTTTATAAGAACGGAATCGGGTGAAATCATCAGGGAATCTTCAAAAAGTAAAACTATACTATTCAATAATTTCGGAATAAAAATCCGTTCAAGATTTCTTCAGGATTTACAGACAAGGGAAGGATTTTTCAACGGGAAATATCTCGGTACGAAACCTAAAGTATATAATCAGGCGAGGTTAAATTACGAATACAGTCAGTTTTTGCTGGAGGGAAACGCAACAATTGAAAAAGACCCGGGAGAAGAAAGTCTGTCTGATTTCACATCCGGTTTCATTGCACTGAAGGATTATAAATTTATCAGGCAGGCAATAGTCGGAGATTACTTACTGAATTTCGGACAAGGTCTGGGGATGTGGACATCACTTGCATTTTCAAAAAGCACCACGGCAGTTGACGGGATGAAACGCTCCGGTGTTCCGATGAGAGGTTATACATCCGTTAACGAGTCTCAATTTTTCCGCGGTGCGGCAACGCAGTTGAACTACAAAAATTTCGATTTAAGTGTTTTTTATTCCGATAATTACTACGATGGTTCAATTGATACGACACTGAATGAATTCACGAGTTTTTATTTTGACGGATATCACAGAACCGTATCGGAGAAAGACCGTACAAATGCAGTGAAAGAAAAACTTTTTGGCAGCAGGTTTGCTTACACGAGTCCGGGAATGAGATTCGGCACAACATTCTGGACATCGAAATTTTCGAAAAATATAGGTGCAGACAGCACGACACAGTTATACAATTTTTCAGGAAACAAGGCGGATATGCTAAGTGTTGATTATGATGTTATTTACAGAAACATGAATTTATACGGTGAATTTGCCCGTTCACAGTCGGGAGCCGTTGCAAATGTCAACGGACTTCAGTTTACATTTTACAAAATTGCGGATTTGATTTTCATATACAGAAATTACCCCGAAGATTTTGCTCCTGTTCATTCATTCGGTTTCGGAGAGAAAAGCGGGGCAACGAAAAACGAAAGAGGATTTTATGCGGGGATAAAATTGAGACCACTAAAAAGTTTGTTAATCAATTCATATTTTGACCAGTACAAGTTTCCATACCGCTCATATTTTGAACCCGTCCCGCTGACAGGAAATGATTTTCTCACTTATGTTGAATGGAAAGCAACAAGAAATCTTACATTATTTTTAAGATATAAAAATGAAACAAAAGAAGAAACACGGACAGTAAAAGATGAATTTAACCGTGATGTAAAAAAAGTGGATTCAAGAAATCAATTAAACGTAAGAACGGGGTTTGAATATGATATTTCCGACAAAGTCAGAGTAAAGGGAAGATTTGATTATGTATTTGTTGATTATGAGAATTTCGGAGGAAACAATAAAGGAATGATGTTTTATTCGGATTTAAGAGCAATACCTTTTAAAGGTTTTACAATAAATACGCGGCTGATATATTTCAGGACAGACAGTTACGACAGCCGTCTGTACGAATTTGAAAATGATATCAAAGGAATTTTAACAAACCTCGCATTATACGGAGAAGGCAGAAGATGGTATATTGTATTAAAATATAAACCGTTTGACTTTCTTGAATTATCGGCAAAATATGCGGAAACCTACATAGACGGGGCAACTTCAATCGGTTCAGGAAACGATAAAATACTGAATGATATCAACAATCGTCTGAATTTCGGAATGGAACTGCAGTTTTAATTTACGGTTAAGCACACTGATGACACAGACTAAACAGATTTACACTGATTCGTTGAAAATATATTTATCTGTGATATCTGTCGTATCAGTTTTATCTGCGTGCAGAGCAATCAAACATTAGTTGATGTAAACTCGAACTTGTTTCCGTCGAATAATCCTTTGTCACTTAACTTTAATGCGGGTATTACCAGCAAAGCCATGAAAGACAATGTCATAAACGGGGAGTGCAAACTACTTCCGAGTTCTTTAACCTTATTGCTTATTTCCGAATATAACTTTGCAACCTCATAACCGTTTTTATCGGACATAATTCCGGCGACGGGAAGAGGCAACACTTCTTTTTTTCCGTCGTAAACAACGGTTATTCCGCCTTTTGTTTCTATCAGTGTATTAACTGCTTCGCACAATTCCTCATCGGATGTTCCGATTGCGATTATATTATGTGAGTCGTGCGCAACGCTTGAAGCGAGAGCTCCCCTTTTTATTCCGAAATTTTTAATAAAACTCACCATAGGTTTTACATCCGCATAGCGATTCACAACGGCGATTTTCAAAATATCATTTTCAACATCTGAAACGAAATCATCATTCTTAATTTTTGGTTTCCCGTGTGTTTCCCTTGTAATCAGTTCACCGTCGAGTGCCTCGATTATTTTAACTTCACCGTCAAAAACTTTTACAATAAAATCTCCGGGTTTCTTGTAATCCGTTTTAAAATTATTTACGGGAATTACACGGGGAGAAGCGATAAAAGACTTTCCTTTTTCGGCAACGAGTTCACCATTTATATAGGTTTGATATATGTTAAAATTTTCGATATTATCTATTACAATAAAGTCCGCAAAATCATTTTTTCTTAATAATCCCACATCAAGATTATAATGAACAACCGGGTTTATGCAGCAGCACCTCAGGAGTTTAAACAAATCAAATCCGTCTTTCAGTCCGCGTTTTATTAAAAGATTAATATGTCCTTCAACAAGGTCATCCGGATGCTTATCATCACTGCAGAGCATCACCATATCGGTGTGTGAATCAATCAAAGATTTCAGGGTTTCGTAGTTCTTTGCGGCAGACCCTTCACGGATTAATACTTTCATTCCGAGGGAAATTTTCTGCTGGGCTTCTTCAAGCATATAGCATTCGTGGTCGGTGGATATTCCTGCAAAAACATAAGTTTTTAACTGTTCACCTTTAAGTCCCGGGGAATGCCCGTCAACAGGTTTATCGAATTTTATTGCAATCGATAATTTTTCCATAACGGTTTTATCGCCGAAAACAACCCCCGGAAAATTCATCATTTCGCTTAAATATTTCAAATCATAATCCGTAAATAATTTTTCAATATCTTCAGCGGTTATTTCCGCACCTGCAGTTTCAAATGATGTAGCGGGTACGCAGGATGGAGCACCAAAGTAAATTTTAAAAGGAACCTGTGCTGCATTATCAAGCATAAATTTTATCCCCTTCATCCCGAGAACATTTGCAATTTCGTGCGGGTCTGATACAGTCGCAACTGTTCCGTGTATAACCGCAAGTTTGGCAAATTCAGAAGGAACCAGCATTGAACTTTCAATGTGTATATGCGAATCAATAAGTCCCGGCAGAATGTAAGAATTATATTTGGCATTATCCTCAATAATTTCGGTTATCCTCTGATTTTCAACAGTTAATGTTCCCGGAAAAATTCTTTTATTAAATACGTCTATTATGTTGCCTGATATTTTGTTCATAGGTTTGATAAAATCTATTATCTTATAGTAAGGGCAGGGCATGCCCTGTCTTTACAAAATACTAAAAATTATATTTTATTTTTTTATTATATATTTCAGCGCAGCCTCGGGATTAAGTTTACCGTAACCCCAATTAGTGTTAGGAACTGTTCCCGTAAAACTATCTGTTGAGGCAGTCTGCCAGAGAATCCTGCGAATTTGTCCGTGTGTCAGAGTCGGGTCATACTGGAGCATTAATGCCACAGTACCGACCACGTGCGGTGCGGCGGCACTGGTACCGCTGAAAATACTGTATTCAAAATTTGTTGCACTCGTAAAAGTTGTGTGTCCGGGAGCACAAATATCTGTTCCCATTTTTCCTGAAATATTATAACCTACACCGCTGTATGAGCATAAATCATTCAAAGCACCGAACCCGGGCCATTCATAATTTACAGTGTATGCACCGACCGCAATAATACTGTCCGATGTACTCGGGAATGTTACTGTTCCTTCCGAAGTAATTTTGTTTCCAATCCATCTCGTGGAACCCGACCAGGATTGAGTTACATCAACGATGAATCCGTCTATTGTAACATCCTTTTCGGGTTTAACGGTTATTTTCCATTTTCCGTCAACCGCGCCTGAATCAACTTCAGAAAAACCAAATTTGAACATAACAGTTCCTCTCGGTGAAACTTCTCTCTGATAGAAAATATTATAATTGCCGTTATTGAAAAATTTACTGCCGGATTTTAATTCTTTTGTTGTTTTTCCGTCAGGGTCTGTAACCTTAAATGTGATAAAATTATCGGGCTGTGTCCACAGGAAAGAAACAAACGAGCCGTCATTTTTCTTGCCCTCTGCTTCTTTAGGTGATGTGAATACATAAGTATATTCCTGACCTGCTTTGATATTGTCCTTAATGTGCATATTACCGTCTGCAAGATTTCCTGCACCGCCAACAACTGTTATTCCGTCTCTCGCCATTTCATCCGATAATTGCTCTTCTTCTGTTGAACCGTCCATAAATTCCCACATCCATTCTCCGTCTTCAAATAATAATATATTAATATTCTCATTTCTGAGAAATTTCAGCATATCAGGAAAATTTCTTACAAATCTCGGAGTGTAATCATACTTAATATTTGCCATAACTATTTCGGCATCGGGTGCGAAACCGTGCAGTTTCTGAACTCCGCAATGACCTCCGCAAATAATACCGCAAACACCTGTTCCATGTCCGATGGAATCAGGTTCTGCTTTTATCAAATCAAGTCCTCTTCTTCTGATATTTCCGTTTTTCTCTCTGATTGCTTTAACTTTCGATGTTTTCAAAGCGACGAGTTTTTCATTCACATCGAGTTTATTATTTTTATTTTTATCAAGTGAGATAAACAACTGTTCACCATAGGTTGCATCCCGTTCGGTAAATCCGTTTTTCTCACCATAATCCCTTATTTCATTTCCGTTCACATCCATATAAAGGAAATCCATATCGGGTTCGTACATATTTTTTTTGGTGCTAATTAAGGTGTAAGTATTATTTTTTATTTCAAGGAATTGGAGGATTTCATCAACTCCGGCTTTTCCGTTTTTGTTAAAATCCACAGCATCAATACCCGGAGAAAATTTTCCGTCTTTATCAACATCTATCCAGTTAAATTCTCCGCCATCAGCAAAGAAAAACATCGGGTGAAAAATATCTATTCCCGAATCAACATCTCCAACAACGACTCCCTTTCCTGTGAGCGGGTTCCCCTCTTTATCAAGAAATTTTTCTTTCAAAATTGTAGTTATCCAAATTTTCTCTGATTTATTCTGCGTAAACCCGAGTGATAACGGTAATACAACTAACAGCATTACGAATAAAGCCTTTAAATACATTTTTTTGTCCATAAATATGTGATTTTTTTAGTAATATAGTTATTTTTTATACGGAAATTAATATAATAAAGTTCAGATAAAAATTCATTTTAAATCATAGTATTGAATATATTAATTTTCTCATCCGATGAGCTTTAATGGATGAGGTGCAGAAACAGCAACGTCACAGAATACGCAAAGAAAAAATACAATATTAGAAATTATTAATTGAAGAAAGGGAAAAATCAGAAGTAAAAACAAGTCATGCCCTGTCTCTACGATAAGTTATCAAGAATCGGTTGCATCGGAATCTTCGGTAGATTGTTTTTCAAGTTCGGATTTGATAAGGGATATCAGTTCTCCCGAATCGGGTTTTACTTTGCTTTTAAATCTGCCGACGACATTTCCCTGCTTATCAATTACAAATTTTTCAAAGTTCCAGCTGATATTTCCTGCAGGTTCGTACCGGATTAACTTTGAATACAGAGACGATTTTTCGTCACCGATAACTTTTATTTTATCGAACAAGTTGAACGTAACACCGTAATTAGTTTTACAAAATTCAACTATCTCTTCATTTGTTCCGGGCTCCTGACCTTTGAAATCATTACAGGGAAATGCAAGAATTTCAAATCCCTGATTCTTATATTTATTATATATTGCCTCAAGACCCTCATACTGAGGTGTAAATCCACATTTTGAGGCGACATTTACGATTAATAGGACTCTTCCTTTATAATCAGACAAAGAGATTTCTTCGCCGTTTATATTTTTAACTGTTACATCGTAGATATTAATCGGATCAGGATTATTATTCATATCAATTGATTTATTTTTTAAATTTTCTTTTGAACAACTATATGCCGTTACTGCAAACATAACTGAAATTAGTAAAGCAAACATTAATTTTTTCATATTTTTCAGTATTTTATTTTGTATTAATAACATTAATTATTTTAATTAAATTCAGAAAACAAAATATGAATTATGAGTTTACATATATTTAATACATCGCAGCGTCTTCCGATATCAATTACGGAGGCTTGGGATTTTCTTTCATCGCCCGGGAACCTGAAGAAAATTACTCCGGAAGGTATGGAATTTCAGATTACAACGGGATTTGACGGCAGCGCCCCAGATAATGCGATATTTTCAAAAATGTATCCCGGGATGATAATCGCTTACATTGTAAAGCCGATGCTGAATCTTCCAATAAAATGGGTGACTGAAATCACACACGTACAGGAGCCGTTTTATTTTGTTGACGAGCAGCGGTTCGGACCTTACAAATTCTGGCATCACAAGCACTTTTTGAAAGAGATTCAGGGCGGAGTTGAAATGTTTGACACAGTCCATTACAAAATTCCCTTCGGACCCTTGGGAGATTTAATGAACAAATTATTTATAAGAAAGAAACTTAAGTTTATTTTTAAATACCGTTATAATAAACTTGAAAAACTATTCGGGAAAATTTAAATTTACTTATTATGAAAAAAACAACATTTTTATTTTTAACGTTAATTTTAGTCTTATTTGTAATTTCCCCCTTAAATTCGCAAAATATAAATTTTGACGACTATTTCGTTTCAAAGTCGTTAAGACTGGATTTCATTCACGCGGGTAATTTTCAGGAGGAAAATTATTTCCTTGAAAACATGCTCACGGAGCCTTACTGGGGCGGTTCGAAGAAGAATCTCATAGACAAATTCGGATACGGCGAAAATAAAGTTGAGGTATATGATTCCGCATCAGGAAATCTTATTTATTCACGGGGCTATGCAACCCTCTTTCAGGAATGGAAAGCCACAGAGGAAGCAAGGGTTCTGCCGAAAAGTTTTTATGAATCAGTTAGAATCCCGTTTCCTAAAAATCCTGTACGTATAGAAATATACGGCAGAATGAGGAAACCGGATTTCAAAAAAATGTTTTCAATGACGGTTAATCCCGATGATTATTTTATTCAGCCGGAATCAAAACCCAAATTTAATTCGGGAAAACTAGTTTATAACGGTGAGCCCGAATCCAAGATTGATATTGTTTTTTTACCCGACGGTTATACCGAAGCGGAAATGGAAAAATTTGAAAATGATGCAAAAAGAATGGTCGGCTATTTTTACGGATGTGAACCTTTTGGTGAATATAAAAACAGTTTTAATTTCTGGATAGTATATGCTAATTCAGAAGAATCCGGAACTGATTTCCCCGGTAAGAGAATTTACAAAAACACGATAATCAATTCGTCATTTTATACATTCGATATTGAAAGATATTTAACAACAAAAGACATAAAAGCAGTTCGCGACCTTGCAGGTCATGTTCCATATGACCAGATATACATTCTAGTAAATACAGATGTTTACGGCGGCGGCGGAATATACAATTATTATTCTCTTACAAGTGTGGATAACGAATATACAGATTACGTACTTGTTCACGAATTCGGGCACGGCTTTGCCGGTCTAGCTGATGAATATTATACATCCGATGTTGCAACAGAGGATTATTATGATTTAAATGTTGAACCCTATGAACCAAACATTACAACTTTAAAGGATTTTGGTAAAAAGTGGTCTGCTCTTGTAGAAGAAGGTACACCGATACCGACTCCTCCGACAATAGAATACAAAAACACAGTCGGAGCGTTTGAAGGCGGCGGATATGTGGCAAAAGGAGTTTACCGTCCGTATCAGGACTGCACAATGAAGTCTATAAAATACAATTATTTTTGTCCTGTATGCAGGAATGCAATAATTGATATGATAAAATTTTATTCCGAATAAGTGTTTTTCTCATTAACCTTCCTTAAGCCGTTCCGGTTCCCCGCCGGAGCGGTTTTTTATACAAAATTAAAAATTTTAATTGAACTTTTTTATTTAATTATAAATAAAAAATTTATAAATTGAAATTATGAAAAAATATTTAATAATAATTACTTTACTTCTTCTGTCATCAGAACTGTATCCGCAGAGTAAGATTGTGTTTTCAATTGACAGTCCGCTTGCCGGTCCGGTGAAGCCGAAATATCAGATGTTCGATTATTCAATTCCGTTTAAATTAATTTCTGTTATCAGAGGGGCATATTCGGGAATAGAACTGGTTTTCTCGGAAGATGAGAGCAAGCAGGAATTTTATCGATTTGTAATTGAACTGCCTGAAATAAATAAACTTAAATTTGTAAGTGTCAGTGAAGACGGAAAAAATAAGTACGTTCTTGAAAATGAAGGGTTACCTCTGATTTTAAACAATGATGATTTTAACAACATTTACAGTCAAAGACTTCAGAAATACGTACAACCGAAAATTAATCTCGAAAAATACACAAGAACGGACATAAACATATTAACACCGGAAAAAATTGAATTTAAATATTTCACACTGACAATATCGGAACTGGTATATGAATCTAATCTGGTTAGTCTGAAAGCATCCGTAAACGGTTCGGTCTTTTTTTCAAGCGATATAAGATATGATGCACCCTATGAACTTAATGCCGTAATTGAATTAGAAAAAGAAGAACTTAGCAAAAAGTTTGCTGAATAAAAACAGTTGAAAAGATAATCAGGCAGGCTGACTAAGAACTATTTACAGCCGGGTAAATTAACATCATTTTCATTTTTTTCTCCGAACATTGTGCCCAACATCATGATTAACGATGTAATTACGATAATCTTTATTATAATTGCATTATTAACCATTGGAATTGATAATGAAGAAGGAATAGAAATAAAGAGCAATATAGTTATTAAACCTCTGGGTGCGATAAAAAAATACGGAAATATTGCAGTTTTTGAAATTTTCAGATATATATATCTGACAGTGTATATTAGCAACACAATTATTAATGAAAGAAGCAGACTTTCAAGATTAATAATATCCGAAGTTTTCATTAGAAAACCGAATAACACAAAAAATAAAACCTTTGCAACAAAAGTTGCTTCAATAACCATTTCCTTAAACTTATGAACTTCCATATCAAGATTTTCAGGTTTTAATGATTTGATTATTTTAAATTTTGTAAATTCGTCAAGGTTACCAAGGAAAAGTCCGAATACCATTATAAAAATCAATGCAGGTAAATTATATATTTTGGAAATTTCATATATAAGTATTAAAATAAATATAATCGGGACATATTTGACTTTGTGTTTGACCTTGCTGAGCAGAAGAGAAAGTAATCCCGTAGTAACGAAAGAAATGGCAGCAATTGCGAGAAGCTGCAGAAAAAATATCATTGCAACCGTTACTGAAAGACCTCCGCTTAACACAAACAGATTAAATAAAATAATGCCAAGAATATCCGAAAAGCTGCTTTCATATACTATAAATTCATTTATATAAGAAGAGAGATGGCGAGCAGTAGAAATTGCAACCGCACTGCTTATTACACAAAGAGGAATTACGTTAGCAATTGAGGGCTGCAATTTTTCTCCTTTTGAAAGAAACAACATAGTCAAAACAATTCCCAGAACAATCATCGGAATAAAAGCTGTTAAAAAAGAAGATTTGATTATTTTAATTTTATTTTTGCTAAATTCAAGTTCAAGGCTGCCCTCAAGGACTATTAATATTAATCCAATAGTACCTATAACCGGCAGCACAGGATTTAAATCGGGTATATTTAATTTGGAAGCTTCTATTCCCTGCCGGATAAGCCAACCGGATAACAAAAGCAAAATAACAGACGGAATTTTAGTTTTATCTGAAGTTATATCAAAAATATATGCCAATAGTATTAATATTGACAGTATAATTATTAAAAAAGCAGTCATTTAATAAATTTTTATTTATCAATATACTTAATGTATATTAATTTTGCCATTCCAACTTTATATAATATACTAAAAAGGCAATGTTTCAAAAATTATTTAAACGGACAAACAGGATTACAATATTGAAATATTATTCCCGGAATATCATTATCAAAATTTTTGATAAATTCACAACCTTACAGGTAATGAAAGGAGAAATACAATATTTTGCAATAAATTTTGCGCTCCTGACTGAGAACTATACAATAAGAAAAAACCATTTTGTTCACCCGTTTTATTAAATACTTCTCTGATAACAGGGTAATGAAAATAAATTGAATAATTTATATAAAATCATTAATTTGCTTCTGACGGACAGGTAGCTCAGTTGGTAGAGCAATGGACTGAAAATCCATGTGTCGCCGGTTCGATTCCGGCCCTGTCCACTTACTTTTTGTACTTATATCTTTATTCTTTTATTGTTCAGCAACGGTTTATTACCGTACCTTTATTTATAGTATTTAATATATTATTTTTAATAAATTCAAATAATATGTGTAAAAAATTATTACTCGGAATAATATTTTCAGTATTTCTGCTTACTTCAGTTTCCTTTACGCAGATAAAGAAAATGCAGGATAAAGATTCACTGAAAAAAGAAGAGGATTCTTTAAGAACTCAAATGCTGGACGAAGGGACAGAGGAATTATTAACCGTGGATTCTTTAAGGGCAGCGGATTCCGTAAAATTATCCCTTTTACAGGCAGAAATTGAAAAATTAAAGTCCACTGATAACTTATCCAAGCAAAGACTTCTTCAGCAAATTGACAGTGTTAGAAAGCAGGATTCATTAAGAAAAGAAGAACTCCGGCAAAAAATTCAGTTAAGGAAGGACGAGACACCCGGATTTCCCGTAATTTTAGGTTATGATACTCTATTCGTTGTCTATACAAGAATAGGTTCCTTTACTATTGCCCAGAGAGCCGAATCCATATCAAATAAAATATTACAAATTGCAGAAAGACATGATTACGATAGTTCAAAATTAACTTTGAGAATTTCAGACAGACCTGAAATAATATATGACAATATAATTATTATTACAATTACTGAGGAAGATGCGATATGGAATGAATCTACTTCCGAATTACTTGCCGAAAAATACAAAACTATTATAAACAATGCAGTTTTTAAGCACAAGGAGGACACAAGCTTGACTTCCTGGCTTATAAGACTGGGAAAAGCTCTGCTAATAATAATTGCTTTAGCCGGACTTTTAAAAGGGCTCTCAAAATTATTTATTTTGATTAACAAAAAAATCTTTTCTCTTAAAGGTACAGTTCTAAAAGGACTGAAAATTAAATCTTACGAGTTATGGGATGCAGACAAACAGGTAAAAGCAGTTTTATTTCTGGCAAAATTGTTTAAATGGTTTCTGGTTTTACTCTTAATTTATTTTGCTCTGCTGATGCTATTCGGAGTTTTTCCGGGTACCAGGTATATTGCGGATACTCTTCTGGATTATATAATTAAACCGTTTATGGTAATTTTAACCGGTTTTATTGATTTTATACCAAATTTATTTGCGATTCTTGTAATTGTTATTATTACAAAGTATCTGGTAAAATTTGTACTTTTTCTTGCAGGTGAAATTGAAAAAGGTAAACTTACTATTTCAGGTTTTTATCCCGACTGGGCAAAACCTACCGCAAATATTGTAAGGTTTGTTTTATATGCACTTATGTTCGTGGCAATTTTTCCATATTTACCCGGAAGCGATTCACCCATATTTCAGGGGGTTTCGGTATTTATCGGTTTGCTGATATCGCTGGGTTCCACGTCAGCAGTTGCGAATGCCGTTGCCGGTATTGTCATAACTTATATGAGACCTTTTAAAGTAGGTGACCGGGTAAAAATTGGCGATGTTTTGGGCGATGTAATTGAAAAAAGTATCCTTGTAACAAGAGTCCGCACAACAAAAAATGAAGATATATCAATTCCCAATGCATCTATATTAACAGGACATACAATTAATTATTCAAGTTCGAGCGATACTCTCGGTTTGATTTTATACACAACCGTAACAATAGGTTATGATGTTCCCTGGCAAAAGGTTCAGGAACTGCTGATAAATGCCGCTCTTGACACTGAAGGTATTGACAAGACGAAGAAACCATTTGTTCTTCAAACAAGTCTCGATGATTTTTACGTGTCTTATCAGCTCAACGCATATACAAATCTTCCGAATCAGATGGCACAGTTATATTCGAGACTACATCAGCAAATACAGGATAAATTCAACGAAGCGGGAGTTGAAATCATGTCACCGCATTACGGGGCTATTCGCGACGGAAGTACAGTAACATTACCTCCTGATTATCTGCCGAAAGATTACAAGGCACCTGAAATAAATTTAAAAATAAATAAGGATAAATAAAATTTTTATATGGAAAACATCTATAATGAAATCATTTCAAATCCTATTATAAGAAATATTATATATCTTATTATAGGGATAGTAATAATTCTGGTCGTCGCCGGATTTATCAGACGTCAGGTCTCAAAGCACATATCCGATATTCAGAATAGATACCGCACGAGGAAATTCATCACATTTATCAGTTATATATTAATCATATTACTGGCAACGGTAATATACAGCAATAAACTCGGAGGTCTGACGGTAGCACTCGGCGTAGCGGGTGCGGGAATTGCCTTTGCGCTTCAGGAAGTAATAGTAAGTTTTGCGGGCTGGCTTGCATTATTGTCAAATAATTTTTACAGAACAGGAGACCGTGTACAACTCGGCGGTATAATGGGAGATGTAATTGATATCGGGATATTAAGAACAACTCTAATGGAGCTCGGTCAGTGGGTTAACGGCGATAATTACAACGGAAGAATTGTTTTTGTGGCAAACAGTTTTGTTTTCAAAGAGCCGGTTTATAATTATTCAGGCGATTATCCTTTCCTGTGGGACGAAATTAAAATTCCGATACAATACGGTAGTGACTATAAACTTGCCAGAGAAATAATAAAAAATACCGCAGAAAAAACTGTCGGTGAGTATGGTCAAAAATCCAAAAAAGCATGGGAAGAAATTGTAAAAAAGTATATGATAGAAAATGCAAAAACAGAGCCGATGATTACAATGATAATTAACGATAACTGGGTTGAATATACATTACGATATGTTGTTAATTACAAAGCCCGCCGAACAACAAAAGACCTTCTTTCCGAGGAAATTTTAAATTCCGTTGAGGCAACGAAAGGAAAAGTGAAGTTTGCATCGGCAACCTTCCATCTGGTTGAAGCACCTGAAATCAAGATTAAATTATCACAAACCCGTCAAAAGCGAATGAAACAAAAAAATACTTGATTTATTTCAAAAATATAATAGTAACAGCAAAGCAGTTTTCGGGACTGTCGTTATTGAGAACAGAAAAACATACATAACATATTTTCACCACTCTGAGCCCGGAAAAAAGCAGAAGAACACGAAAGAATTTATTATTATACATTTAGTCCTGAAATTTTAAATTTCGTGTCCATGAGAGCAAGGAATTTTGGTTAAGTATTACGTATCGGGAACACTAATGACACATATCAGACTGATTGAATATTTTAAAGACAAAAAATACATCTTTGAAATAATTTACACATCCGGGCGTTTGGCGAAAAGTCAATTGCCGATTAGTTTGTCCGGTTTATCAGTTCCATTTTCATAGGTTTACTGGCTTCTCCCCAGTACAGGGAAGTGTGCGGGAACGGAATTTCGATTCCTTTATCATCAAATGCATATTTAATTCTTCTTCTAAATTCTCTGCTTATTGTCCATTGTTCGTGAGGAATTGTTTTTAATCTTGTTCTGATAACAACGGCAGAATCATCAAAATTATCCACACCAAGTATTTCTATCGGCTCGATAAATTTCTTTTTATAATTTTCATCGTTAAATAAATTATCGGCTACTTCACGTATAACATTTGTAACATTGTCAGTATCTTCCTTGTAAGCCACACCTATATCTACGACGGCACCTGACCATTCCTTTGTTATATTTGCCAGAGTATTAACCTGTCCGTTTTCAAAGATATGAACAATTCCGGAAAAATCACGTAAAATGATTGTTCTTAACTGAATTTCTTCAACTTTACCAGTGACATCGTTGATAGTTGCTACGTCACCGACACGAATCTGATTTTCCAGCAAAATAAAGAATCCCGTAATAACATCCTTAACAAGCGTCTGAGCACCGAAACCGACAGCAAGTCCTATAATACCGGCACCGGCAAGAATTGGAGCAATATCAATCCCGACAGCATTTAAAAGCATCATAATAAAAATTATCCAGAGTGATATTGTTCCTGTTTTACTTATAATTCCCATTAGTGTTTTAATTCTCTTTTCAGATTCAATACTGTCGGAGGAATTATCCGCTCTTGAAATCATGAACACCCTGATTTTTTTTATGATAAAGCGAAAAATTTTTAGAATCACAATAAACAGAATAACCAGCACAATTAATTTTGGAAAAAATTGAATTAACCAGTCTAAAGAATTATTCAGAAAATCCGACCAGTATTCCGGTGAAAATATTTTTTGTCCCATTTTTATATAGTTAAATTAATAAATTTATTAATGTTCTATATTATAATAATAAAAATCTAATAATAAATCCATTAAATATTTTATTAAATGCATTTATAGAAATTTTTATAAAAGTTATTTTTGACATACAGTATAAAATATTATCAAAATGGAAAGAAAAAATAAGGCAATTAAACTTTTTCGGGGTGACAATAATTGTGCCCAGTCGGTATTAATAGCATTCAGTGATATTACCGGTTTAAATGATTCGGCAGCAGCAAAAATTGCAGCAGGATTCGGAGGCGGTATCGGAAAAATGCAGGAAGTTTGCGGCGCATTATCGGGTGCAGTAATGGTAATAGGATATAAATACTATGACGAGAAAAACCCGACTGAATCAAAAAACTTTATTAACAAGCAAATACAAACTTTACTCAAAAAGTTCGAATCTGTTTACGGCAGTATAAGATGCAGAGATTTAACAGAACTGGATTTTTCTACAGAAGAAGGAATGAAAAAAAAACACGAGGAAAATATTTCCGGAGTTAAATGTGAGAAATATATCGCGGACGTATGCGATTTACTGGAGAAATTAGTGGTTGGCCGTTAGTGCTTAGTTGTTAGCGGTTGGTTGTCAGTGATTAATTGTTGCTGGTTAGTGGTTAGTTCTTAGTGTTTAGTCGTTAAGGATGGAGAAAAAAAACATTTTGCAGGAGAAATTTAAAAAAATATTATTAATGGAAGAGAAGAAACATTGGAAAGTAATTGATACGAAAAAAGGATTTATAGGAGACTGGATAAACCTTAATGTTGATAAAATAGAACTTCCGGACGGGAAGATTATTAATTACGAGGCATTGTATTATCACAGAGCGGGGGCGGGTATTGTAGCAGAAAATGATGAGGGAAAAATCATACTGGTAAAAAGTTATAGATACATTAATGATTATACAGGGTGGGAAGTTCCTGCCGGTACGGTTCCGCCCGACCAGCATCACTCCGACTGTATAGTGCAGGAATTAAAAGAAGAAGCAGGTTGTGAAATCCCTCGTGAGAATTTAATATATAACGGGAGTTATTATCCGTCAATTGGTTCAAGTTCACAGTTATTTCATTGTTATTACGCAAAAGGCGTTACGCAAATTACGGAACGGTTCGACACGAATGAAATACTTGATGTTAAATGGTTTTCAAGGGATGAGATAATGAAATTAATCGAAAAAGGGGAGATTAAGGACGGATTTACACTGACGCTGTTGCTGAAGCACTTCTCAAGTTTGTAAAGTCTCAAAAGAAAAATACAGCAGTGTTATTTCACGCAAAGGTTGCAATGTTTTTTTTCCCGCGGAGATGCAGAATACTTAAGTATAATTCTTAAAAATCAAAAACTTTTAATTATTAAACCACTTTTACCTTATCTTTTTCAAAATTAATCAGGTCAAGGTCTTTCATTCTGGGAAAGACAAGATAAATGCAGAACACTGAAATTACAAAACAGACAATTGCGTAAATAATATTTACACTGATAAAAAAATTTGTTACAATGCCGAACAATCCTCCGACATCACAGAGAGCAAGCGGAATAATAAGAGCATTAAAATAAAATGGCATAAATTTCTTTTCATCAATTCTTCTTTTCAGCATTATTCTTTTTACGGGATACGATAAAATACAAAGTCCGAGGCTGATAATTACAGCAAAAATATTATAAATTTCTTTTATCGGATATATACTCATTTTAGCAGTAAAAAGTCCTGCGGCAAAAATAATAACTATTCCGGCAATAATTGCAATTGCAAGTATCCGTATTCTTTTTGAAACGAATTCAAATTCTATCTGAATTTTGAGGGGAATTTCACTTTTGTAATTAGTATTCATTTTGATATTGTATTATTAAAGAGCATATTTTTAATAAAAAAAATAATAAACAAATAAAAAACAAGGGATTATTCTTTAAATTGTCTATTAACAAATTTAATATTATTTTTGTTAATAATGAAGACCAGAACGTCAATAAATACTCCCGAAAAGATACCGGAAGACGATAAAGATTTTATCTCATTAATAAGACCAAAATTATTTAAAGAATTTGTAGGTCAGGAAAAAGTTAAAGAAAATTTGTCGGTTTTCATACAAAGTTCAAAAATATTATCAGAGCCGCTGGACCATATCTTATTTACCGGACCTCCCGGCTTAGGGAAAACCACACTGGCACACATAATTGCAAATGAACTGGGTGCTTCGATAGTAACGACTTCAGGCCCCGTGATTGAAAAACCCGGTGACCTTGCAGGAATGCTGACAAAAATGTCACGGGGGCAAGTATTATTTATTGACGAGATACACAGAATTCCGAAAGTAGTCGAAGAATTTTTATATTCGGCAATGGAGGAATATAGATTGGATATTATGATAGATCAAGGACCTTCAACAAGAAGTATTCCCATAAAACTTGAAAAATTCACATTGATAGGAGCCACAACCCGTCAGGGGTTATTGTCCTCTCCGATGCTTGACAGGTTCGGTATAACTTCACACCTCGATTATTACACGATTAACAATTTAATTGACATTGTTAAGCGTTCGGCAAGATTAATGAAAATAAAAATAGATGAATCCGGTGCAGCGGAGATAGCAAAGCGCAGCCGAGCAACTCCGAGAATTGCAAACCGTTTACTGAGAAGAACAAGGGATTTTGCAATTGTTAAAGGGACGGGAGTAATCGAAAAAGAAATTGCCCAATATGCACTGGAATCGCTTGGTGTTGATGATTATGGACTGGACAAGACCGACATAAAAATCCTCGAAGTAATAATACACAAGCACAACGGCGGTCCCGTAGGACTGTCAACAATATCAGCATCACTTTCCGAAGACCCCGGGACAATCGAAGAAGTATATGAACCTTTTCTAATAATCGAAGGTTTTATAAAAAGAACTCCAAAAGGCAGGGAAGCAACCCCACTAGCCTTTAAAAGGCTGGGAGTAACAAAAAAGAGAACAAAAGACGATA
This sequence comes from Ignavibacteria bacterium, assembly GCA_016929695.1. GTDB lineage: Bacteria > Bacteroidota > Ignavibacteria > Tepidaquicellales > Tepidaquicellaceae > Tepidaquicella. The sequence goes on along the minus strand of JAFGII010000035.1, from coordinate 11,285 downwards.
ATCCGTTGTTTAATAATTAAGTATGAATAAAATATTAAAAGAAATACTAATCATTTTTTTTATTGCGCTTATAATTGCATTAATAATTAACGCTATAAATCCGAACGGCGTATCATTAATTGCCGATGCAAGTTTATTTGAAGTTGACTCGAATAAAACATTGGATGTATCAAATATTATGAATGACCCTTATGATACGACGACAAGGAAACCAAATCTTTTTTCCACTACAGAAAAGACAAAAGAAGGATATATAAAACCCCAGAACATAACGCTGTCGCAGGCAAAATCATTATTTGACATTAACGGACTTTTCATAGACGGACGAAAACCGGTGGACTTTACGGCGGGACGAATTAAAGGAGCGATAAACATTTCTTACGAGGAATTCAGGGAAAAACCGCAGGAAGAAAAAATTGAAATGATGAGGAAATTCAACAAAGAAGGAATAATTGTATGTTACTGTGACGGCGGCGGATGTGACACGAGTATTGACCTTGCGTATGAACTTGCGAAAATCGGATTTAACAGTGTTAATATATATCTCGGCGGTTTTTTAGAATGGGAAAGTGCGGGTTATCCCGTTGAAAGGTAAAAAATTATGGAATTTATAAAAAATAAAAATTTTCAGTTTATTTTGAGACTTGTTATAGGCGGACTTTTTATTTTTGCTTCAGTTGACAAAATATTTGACCCGACCGAATTTGCTAAAGTAATAAAAAACTATGATTTCCTTCCTATTTCACTCGTGAATTTTCCCGCAATAATAATACCTTATCTGGAATTTTTCACGGGACTATTCTTAATTATCGGATTATGGAAAAGGGGCAGTTCGGCTTTAATAATAATAATGCTGGTATTTTTCCTAATAGGTCTGGGGCAGGCATATGCCCGGGGGCTGGATATAAACTGCGGTTGTTTTTCCCTTGAAAATTCAAGTTCAACAAGCGATATTTTAGTTCGTATGATAGAAGATATTTTAATGTTAATCGCAGCGGTATTAATATTTATAGGTTCTGCGGTTAATAAAACTAAAACAAATGAGATTCAAAATGAAAGAATTAATCAACAGTAAAACAGCAAAAATAGGATATTTTATCATCGGTCTTGCGATTATTGCGGTAATAATGGTTTTTGCGATAAATAATTCAAATGTATCTGCTTATCAGAAAGGACCGAAAATAATCTTTAAAGAAACCGTTCATGATTTTGGAAAAGTTCCGCAAGGTCCATCATTACAGTATAATTTCAAATTTACTAATAAAGGTAACAGCACCTTAAGAATTGAGAGAATTCAAACAACCTGCGGATGCACAGGTGCTACAGTAGGTACTAAAACAGAGTATGAAAAAAATGAAAAAGGTGAAATAAAAGTAGAATTTCACACACAGGGCAGGATAGGACATCAGGAAAAAGGAATAGTTGTATTTACTAATGACCCAAATAACATGGAAGTTACTTTAAAAGTAAAATGCGATATTGACCCGAACCTGAATTATTAAGAATTTTCCGGTTTTTTTTAAAGTGGTTTAATACAAGAGTGTTAAACCGCTTTTTTTTACTTTATTCAGTTAATCCTCAAATTCTGTGTCCCGTGTCTAAGGGGACAAGAAAATTATATTATTGTCTAATAAATCCTGATTACTCATTTTAAAAAACAAAAGTTAAAAATTTATATAAAATGCACTAAGTTTTTTTATTATATGTTTTCTTTTCGGCTTTTCCTACTTTATCCGCCACAGCGGATGAAATACTTTATGTTTGGTTTTGGCTATGCCGGGTAATGAAGTCCGCCGGCTTTCGCACACGGATACCGATATTAGACACTGAAAAGAGTAGAGGAAAACCTCTTTCCACTTCATTCTAAAATAATTTTTTAAATTTGCTACATTGTTTCCGATTAAACCTTTTCGCGGATTTTACCTGCGGTTATAAATATTAAGAACCATCAAACTTAATACAATAATTCTTTACTCTAATAGTAATTTATACAATCCGTAGAACAAACAAAAAACCCCGGTTAAAGTCCATAAAAAATTAAATATTAATAAGAAACCAAAACGGAATTTCATTTCTTTTTTAATAAAGACTATCTCCGGATTATTCTGATTATAAATTATATCAATATACTGATTTTCATATTTACTCCAGAAGGCAGTTCCCACAGATGTTTCGACCTGATATGTTTTTCCGTTAATAGCCCTGTATTCGACCAGCAACCGGCAGGCGAGTTTTTCATTATCATCATAAATCAATCCCTTTACAAGACCCTTGCTTTCGAAACCGTTTGCCCTTATTGAAATTAATCTGTACAAATCTATCATATAGCCAATAAATGTTGAAAGTGAAAACGAAAGTATAAAAGCACCTGCTATTATTAAAGAAACCGGAGTCATATATAAATGTAATCAGTTATATCTTTATAGTAAAGTCTTTTCCGTTATAGAACGGGAGCATTAACAATAAATTGTATCAGGTACTAACGAAATAAGAAATTTTGACATCAATTGATTTTTGCGTAACTATCAGTAGTCAAATCCTTCAGACTTGAAAGACAGTCCGGAAGCATTTCCTGCTTAACGTTTATACAACGAAGTTGTTTTTATTAACAGATGAAGGAGTTCATAGGATAATGAAGCGGGTAAATCCGGTTAATCGAAGAGGTGAACAGGTGGTTCTTTTTTTAGGAGATTTGTTTTTTTGTTTTTCCACTTACCCCGTTTGAACCAGATAAAAATCAGAACACCTTTAAGAAAAACGGTGAGAGATATTCCAATCCAGATACCGATTAGACCAAAATAAACCGATAATATACCCGCGAGCGGAATTCTCATAACATTAATAGAAGCACTTATGACAGAGGGAGGCAGAGAATCCCCTGCTCCTGCAAAAGCACCCGTGAGAATTACCTCAGCAGCAGAAAAAATTATTACACAGGCAGTAATTTTATTAAATACGGAAGCGGTTTTAATTACGTCAGTATCGGCAGTAAAAATAGCCGCTACTTCACTGCTAAAAATAAACAAAAGCAGTGCATAAATAATAATGACCATACTACCAAAACCAAGTGTTTTCATTGCAAGTTTTTCCGCACGGGCTGTATCATTTGCTCCTACATATTGACCTGTTAATATTGCCGCTGCGAGAGAGAAGCCGACAGTTATCTGATATGACAGCGATTCCGAGCGGTGACTAATTCCAACCGATGCAAAACCGACAGTTCCGTAATCTGAAATAAATCTTGAGAGAATAATATAAATAAATGAAAACGCCAAACCGTTAAGAGACACAGGCAAACCAATTTTTACAGTTTCTTTAATTATTATAAAATCCGGTTTGTATTTTAAGAAAGGAAGAATCAGTTTTCTCCGGTAGGCGATGATAATTCCGATTATAACGGAAACAGAATATGAAATTAAAGTTGCAAGTGCAGCCCCTTTCATTCCGAAAAGAAGAAATCCGTCAACACCGAAAATTAAAAGCGGATTAAGAAAAAAGTTCAGAACAAGCGCAATAAGTAAAAGCCAGAAAGGAGTTTTTGTATCACCGTGTCCTCTGAAGACGGAATTAACCGTGGACAGTAAAATCACGCAGGGAAGTCCAAAAAACAATACAGTAAGGTATTCACGGGACAGTACTGAATGCTCCGCACTCAGTTTCATAATACCGAATAGTATGGGCAGCAGGGGTATAATAAGAAATCCGAGAGCAAGAGAATAAAAAAATGAATTTACTAAATTCTGAATACCAATTTTTTTTGATAAAACAAAATCTTTTGCACCGACAGACTGGGCAACAAGAGAACTGTTTCCCGTGGATATCAGGTCTCCAAGTTCCAGTGCTCCCCATACGATGAAAGCGGCTGCTGTCAGTGCTGCAAGTTCTGTACTTCCCATTTTCCCAATCCAGAAAGCGTCAATCAAAATAAAAAAAGACCTTAAGACAGTCTGAAAAACAGCAGGCAAGGCGAGATTTAATATTATTTTACGGTCGGAGCTCAAATAAAAAAATTTTTAATCTAATATTTTAAACCTTTTAAATTACGGTTATAATTTTTAAATTCCAAAAATTATATTATAATTGCTTTAATAAAATGAAAAAATACATAGATATTGCATTAAACGAAATTGCAAAAGGTAATTTCACTAAAGCAATTGAAATCAGTAATAAGATAATTGCTGAAGAGCCTGCCAATCCGGAGGGTTTTGAACTGCGCGGTGACTGTTATTATCACATGAAAAACTTTGAGCAGGCACAAATTAATTACAATGATGCCGCAGAGCTTGCAAAGTCGAGAGACCGTAAATACACATCCCAACTGTACAACAAGAAAGGCATAAGTAATTTAAAGCAAAAAAATTATAAAGCTGCCGCTGAGGATTTCAGAAAGTCGGTGAAGTACAATCCCGAGAATTTTAAAGCATACAATAACAAGTCAAAGGCATTAAGACTTTCAGGCGAACTTGAAGATGCCATACTTGATGCAACGAGAGCGGTAATTTTAAAACCGGACTTAGCCGAAGCATATAACAACAGGGGCAGTGCTTATTTCAATTTATCCAAGACGGACGAATGCATTGATGATTTCACGAAAGCAATAAAAATAAAACCCAGTTATGCTGTAGCATACTTCAACAGAGGTGCGGCATATTTCTATTTGAAAAAGGATTACCTCGGAGCAAAACTCGACTGGGAAAAAGCAATTTCTCTCAAACCTTCTTATGAAACTGAAGTCAGGGAAAAAATAAAGGCAATTAACGAAGCTTATGAAAAACTGGCTTTGGAAAAAAAATCCGAGCCCTCGTATGAAAAAAAACCGGAACCCGAAAAAGATAAATTCATTCCGCCGCCTGTTACAAGAACAGCCGATACGGAATCCGAAAAAAATATATCTATAAAGGATGCTGATTATTTAAGCGAGGGGATAGAAAGTCTCAGACCAAAAGAGGAATCATCCATACTGGAATTTGACAGAAATGTTATAAAAGACGAAATAATTCCTGCCGGACCTCCCGAGGAAAAAAAACCACCTGATTATATTGACGAGTTTCTGAAAGAATATGAAACAACCGGGAGTTTTTCCGATTCATTTATTGAAGTTGAAAAAAAAGAAATCAAGGAGGGGAAAATTACTCCCGATAGCGGGGAGAAATTTCCTGACCTTGAAGAGTTTATAAAAGAGAAAGAAGAGAAAACAGCCGATACCTTACCGGAAGTAAAAATGTCCGATGAACTTAAGAAACTTCACGAAGAAATTGTTTCATTTCCTCCTCCTCCTGCAGAAAAAACAGAAGACAAAGAACCTATTATCCGGGAAACCGTTCAGGAAACCACACAAAAAATACCTGCGTCAAAATATATTTCTCCCGTTCAGAAACAGAAAAAAACAACGAATTATTTATGGCTGTATATCGTAATAATAGTTTTAATTATCGCGGTAATTATCATGGCTTTGATATCATCGGGTGTATTTGACGAGAAAGAGACACAGGAAACGGCAGCAATGCAGGATACCCCGAAAATCAGTGTATTCATCAGCGAGAAACAAAGCAGTGATACAGCATCAGCAGTTCTTGAGAAATCTTTTGAAGAGATGCTTGTATTAAAAGGGCTCATACTAATTGAGAACGATACGGGCTATTCTCTACAGGCAGGTTCTTTTAAAGACAGTCTGCTTGCGGTAAAACGTGTTGAACAATTATCGGAACAAAACTTGAAACCATATATATACAGATTTGATAAAGACAGTTCGCAAATATTATACAGAGTCAGACTCGGGAATTTTAAAACATTAAGCGAAGCAGATTCCGTTGCTTCGCAAATTAAATAAATTAATAATTTATTACAGTTAACAACGCTATGAGTTTATTAAACAAACTAACAGCAGATTCAACTCTAAATAAAAAAAACAGTGCGGATTTATTTACTCAGATATTTGATTCAATAAAGAGTTCAGTCATAAACAGGGAAACTGTTCTGATTAACAACTTCGGAATGTTCAGAGTTGAAAGAAGAAAAATGCAGACCATGATAGATTACAACAGGAAAGTTGTAGTCCTTCTTCCTCCTAAAGATAAAATTCTTTTTGAATTTAAAAATGGAGCGGAACAAAAAGAAACTCCTGCATATGAAAAAGCAGATTTTCCGTCAAAGAAAATTATTGCACAGGTTTCCGCAAATACAAAAGTTGACGAAATAACGGTTTATGAATTTTATAATATTCTTTTTGAGGTTATCAGGGAATATCTGGAAGGGAAAAGAAATGTTAACATTGCGGAATTCGGTAAGTTTAAAATTAACAAAAAGGACAAAATCAGTTTTTCACCTGCAAAAAAATTCTCCGAAAAAGTAAATTATAACTTTAATAATCTGAAAACACAGATTATCAGAAGTCTAAACAGGGACGAGATAAAAAAACTGTATAAAGAAAGCAAGCATTTTAAAGAAGAAGAATATTTTCCGGAAGAAACCGCCGAGGTTCTGAAAGAGGATAAAATGCCCAAGGCACCTGAAAGAATCCCCGAAATTGCAGATAAAAAAGACACTGAAATTCCTGTTATAACCGGAGAAAAGAAACCCGACGAGTATGAAATTACGGGTGATACGATTTTAAAAGAAAATATTCTGATGGAAGATATTGAGGAAGAAGATATCGAGCTAAAAGAAAAAATTTCCACTGATTTTAGAGTTCTCCAGGAATTATTTGAAGAGAAAGAAGAAGTTTCGGCCGAACCTGATGAAAAAGCGGCCGAACCTGAACTTGATATACGAATAATACAGGAACTTGAAGAAGCTGAGGAATTAATTAAGGAAAAAGCAGTAATTGAGGAACAGCCCGAAGAAATTACCGAACCACTGGAAACAAAACTAAAAGAATCTGAGGCAAAAACAGCTGCAGAAGAAAGTCCGAAAAAAACAACTGAAAAAACATCACCTGATTATGATATTAAAGAACCTGAAGAAACCGTCATAACAAAAAGCACGGAAGATATAACCGAGACCATTACAGAAGAACCTGCAGAACAACCTTACGTGATAAAAGAAAAAGAATCACCCATTACCGAGAAGATAGTTACCGATTTTGAGGAAAAAATAAAAATGTTCCGTAAAAAGGAAGAGGAAGAGCGTAAATCTTACGAAAAAATACTGGACAAGCAAAAGGGATTTCCTGAAAAATCAATAGCCGATTTAACCGGTATAGCCAAACCGCCGGTTGAGGAAATAAAACAGGAAGGCAGACCGGAAATTTCCTTCGCAGAGACAATTGATAAAATAATGAAAGATGATGAAGATGACATTGAATTAACCGTAATGAAAGCAGAAGAGGAAAAAATCATACAGGAGACTTTTCCTGATATTACCGAGACCGTTATTAAAGAAGAAGAAATAAAACCCGAAATCATATCAACAGAAGTAACGAAAGATAAAGATATATTGATTACCAAAGAACCTCCTTCCAAAGCGGGAGCAGCCGGGGAAACCATTACTGATGCAGACGATATACCCATAAGTCAGATATATAAGAAATTAAGATACGGTTTTCCGGAAGAACAGGAACCGAAAAAAACCACCGAACCTGTTGATACAGCCGCACCGGAAATTGAAAAACCTGTCAGGACTATTACACCGAAACCGGAAATACCCGAACATCCTGCTGAAACATCACGGGAAAAACCTGTTATTCCGGAAGAAATCCCTCCCGTTAAAAGCGAGACAGATTTTTCCGTTAAAGAGGATATGCATATTGAAGAGGGACTTACATACGAAGACAAGAAACACAAGTTTGAAGAATTATTAAAAAAATATTCAGAAGACTTTCACCCCGAGGAAATTACAATGAAAATTGATGACGATATCCTGACTGAAGAAACACAAAAACCGGCAATACAAATTCCCGACAAAGAACCGGATTTTAAAATTACCGATACTCCTTTCAAACCGGTTGACGAAAGTTCCTCAATGACTTCCGCAGATGAAACACTAAAAGACATTAAGGATTTTCTGGATAAATTTGACAAAAAAGAATCTCCTTCGGCTGATATTTCAAAATCCGACGATAAATCATCGCCGTTTAAAAAGATTGATGACATTGATTTTCCCAAAAGCATGGACGACTATTTTGAAGACATAAAAAAGAAGTTTGATAAGAAAGATTTAACGGATAAAGATGAGGAGATTTAGTATATTTCTTCAGAGGGTTTTTTAAATGAAGCGGATTTTCTTTAAAAACCGGAGATTTGGAAGAAGGAATTGATGGGTTGATGGATTGATGGGTTGATGGATTGATGGGTTGATGGGTTGATGGGTTGATGGGTTATGAAAATTTTGTAGTTCTCGGATCATTTCTTTTTTAAACCGTTAATGAATTTCATTATTACTCCCCCGATAAAAATCAATACTGTCAAATAAAGAGAATATCTGCCAACATAATCGCCGTGCATTGTATAGAATGTGATTTCATCTCTCAGTCCTAATGCCGTAATAATTATTGCTTCTTCATTAATTTTTGTTTGCTCCAGTAAATTACCGTACGGGTCAATCACTCCCGATATTCCCGTGTTGGCACATCGGACGAGCCATCTTCTGTTTTCGATTGCTCTCAGTACAGCGAACTGATTATGCTGATGTGTTCCCGGGAGTTTTCCCCACCATCCGTCATTTGTAACAATAACGCAGAATTCGGCACCTTTTTTTACAAATTTAGAAAAGAATTCCGGATAGATTGATTCATAACATATAGCGGTGTTAAATTTCAGATTACCTGTATTAAAAATTGTTGTATCTAAACCAATCTGATACGAACTTATACCTACTCCCCACGTTATCAAATTTTTGAGAAAAATCAATTTTTCCTGATAAGGCATTCTTTCGCTGCCTATAACAAGTTTGTTCTTTGCATATTTCTGATAAACAGGTTTATTTTTTTCAAGCAGAGCGACAGCATTAAAAATATCATAATACTTACCGTTAGACAATTGTCTTGAATCAACTCTGATTTTTGATAAATCTTCATGGACCTCCATATCGGGGAAACCTATAAGAACAGGTATTCCTATACTGTCAACAATATTTTCTAACGGTTTAAACCTGTCCTTGAAAGACGGATAAAGCAGATAAAATGTAACAGCGGTTTCGGGAAGGACAATCAATTCCACTGTTGAATCTTTATTGACGATATCTCTGATAGATTGAATATAAGTCTGAACGAGGTCGGAGGACCCGGCGCTCCATTTATACCAGGGATTAATATTCGGCTGAATTATACCGATTTTAACCGTATCACAAATTTCATTTCTTGCATAGTTTTTTTCGGACCTTGCAAAATATGTGTAGAAATTCGGTGATACAAATAAAATTATAATCAGAATAGCAACCGTCAGGGATTTGCGTGAGAAAATATTTTTAACATTATTTCTGGAATACCGTAGCACAGAAAACAAATAATAAAACAAAACACTTAAAGATAAAGCCCAGACGGAAATTCCAAATACTCCCGTGATATCCGCATATTGAATTTTTACAAGTTGATTTGTAAATGCATTACCTGTTGTAAGCCACGGGAAACTTACTTCTGTAAGTGACATAAAATATTCGTAAGCAGTAAAAATAAAGGGGAAAAATATTAAAGAAAAGTTAACCGGCTGACTGGCTGACCGGCTGATTGGTTGATTGACAGTCCGGAAGGCTGTCCTGCCTTTTTGGTAAATAAAATAATATATGAAAACAGGTATCTGATTTAAAACGCAGTGAATGAGGATTGTAAGCGAGCCGCCGAGAACGAGAAACCTGTCAGCATTCTCCCGCATTCCGCTCAATGCAATCCAGGAAAGAGCAACTAAATCATAAAAAAGGAAAACAATATATGCTCTTATGAATAACGATTTGTAGTTTTTTGAATTATGGATAATACCTATAAATATTGCATATCCCGCAATAATAAGGTAACTCAGATTAAACGGGGGAAAAGCCAGTCCAAGTACAATCCCCGTAAACAAACAAAGCAGGACAGTCTTCCGAACTGACGGTGTTTTCATATTTTCTTCATACTTTCTTGTACTCAATTTTGAGATATCTGTTTAATAATAACCATAAATAAACAATTATATAACCGATTAACATTCCAACAATTATTCCTCCGAGTACATCAAAAGGATAATGAACACCGTTAAAAACTCTTGATATTGCAACCAGAAATCCACCTCCGTACAGAGCTACTCTATATTCAGGAAAAAAATGTCCGAGCATTGATGCTCCTGCGAAATGATTAACCGCGTGGGAAGAGGGGAAAGAATATGAACCCGTACAGTTAACAATCAGATGAACTCCGTCAAGAACATTACAGGGACGAATTCTTGCAAATAAATCTTTAAGTAAAAAACTGCTTGTCTGGTCACTTACGGTGATTGTAATTAGAATAAGTATTGCAGCAATTTTCCCCCTTTTACCTCCTTTAAACAGCATAACAAGCCACATAATACCGAAAAAGATAAACCAGTGTTCCCGTTCGGTAATAAACGGTGTTAACGCATCCGTAACCGGATTTGCAAGAGTTACATTAATAAAATAAAATAGATTTGTATCTATCGTCTGAAGAAATTCCAACATAAATTATTTATAAATTAATGCGACTGAGTATGCAACGCAACCTTTCTTTTGCCCCGTGAAGCCGAGTCCTTCTGAAGTAGTTGCTTTTATTGATATATTTTCTGATTTTACTGTTCGCGTAATATTTTTTTTCATCGCATCAATATATTTATTAATTTTCGGTTCTTCAAGAATAAGCATCGAGTCGATGTTTTCTATTTTATATCTTTTTGATTTCAGAAGTTTATATGTTTTATCAAGTAAAATCAAACTCGAAATATTTTTATATGACGGGTCGGTATTGGGGAACTGATTTCCGATATCCCTGAATCCCGCGGCACCGAGCAGTGCATCGCAGATTGAATGCAGAAGCACATCTGCATCAGAATGACCTTCCAGACCTTTTGTATGAGGTATATTAATCCCTCCGAGGATTAATTTTCTTCCTTTAACAAACTTATGCACGTCATAACCGATTCCGATTTTATATCTCATGCCAATAATTTTTTAATAAAAATAACTAATATTTAATATAGTGACAAGTGACAAGTTGAAAGTTGTAAAGTTTGTAGAGTTCATAAAGTTCGTTAAGATTGGTATGAAATTCTTTCCGTTTTAAATTGCAATAATATGTGTATCTTTAAGAAATAAAATCTGTACAAATGAAAAAAACAATATTAATAATTTTAATTCTGATTTCT
>JAFGII010000034.1 GCA_016929695.1 Ignavibacteria bacterium | reverse complement strand
TACTACAATATATAATTATATTATATAAAAATCAATGATTTCAATAAGTTATTGTGTAGTATATAATTTTTTAGAGAAATTTAGGTAAATAATATATTTCTTTGCGATCTCTGCTAGAAATTAATTCTTCAGTTTTCCGAAAATTTTCAGTATCCATCTGTGAAAAGCGTGACATCCTTTAACCGGTTCCAGATAAAGGAAAATGCATTCCTTTGTAACCGCATTAAGTTTATTTTCATAACACAGTTTCAATGCTTCATCAGTTTCACTTCCCTGCTGAATCCAGATTTTATTTATTCCCGCTTCCAGTGTCTGCCTAACTACATTAACGGTTTCTGTTTTCGGAGTAATAGCAAACACTGCATCCGGTTTTACCGGAATTGATTTCAAATTTCTGTAGCATTTTCCGCCATTAATTTCATCCGTATTTGGATTTACGGGAAAAACTTCATATCCCCTTTTCTTCATTTCATTGAAGATGTCGTAAGCAAAACCCTTGCCTGTTCTTGAAACTCCCGCCACCGCTGCCGTTTTAAAATCAAAAAAGTCTTTAATCATAATTTGTTTTTTATATAATATTGTTTACGACAAAAAATAATAGTAGAGATTTCGGATTAATTAAATTACTAATTTAATATTTTATTTAACTAAAACAAGTTTTTTTGTTTCAATAAACCTATCTGCTTCCATTCTGTAGAAATATATTCCCGACGGCAGGTCTTTTGCATCGAATCGTACTTCATAAGTGCCGGGTTTAAGTTTTTCGTTGACAAGCGTTTTTATTTCACGACCGAGCAAATCGAATACTTTAATTGAAACATTCCTCCCCCCTACCCCCCTCGAAAGGGGGATAGAAAATTTTACATTTGTAATTGAATTGAACGGATTCGGATAATTCTGCCCCAGCGAGTAAGACTGCGGAACTTTAGTACTGACCTGTTTAATGCCGATAGTAAAATTGGTGTTATAAAATTCAGTTGCCACATCCGCAAGTTGCTTTAGTTTAGTAACGGAATTTAAATTGCTGTTCCCTCTTGCTATTAACTGGCACATCACAATCCGCTGTGTATCTCCCGGCATAACCGTTAAATCGTCCGAGCCGGAACTCAGCGTAAATCTTCTGTCTCCCGCAGGATTGCTTGATAATATCTGCCCTAATGTATCATTGTCGCAGTTTTGAACAGAACCTTTATATTCCGTCCAGCCGGTACTAGTCTCAGGATCGCCCGGATATATAAACTTTGTTTTTTTCTTTGGTGATTGTGTCGGGTCAAGCCAGCAGGTGGAATCAATCTTATATCCCATCATATAATAATATGCCCCCAAAGGAAAATAGGCTCGGCATTCACAAATAACAGGAGGCTCATGCCAATAATGTGAAGTAAAAGCCGTCATTCCGAGTTGCCCGGGATTAACATATTTTCTGTATGCCCCTTTCAGGAGAATAATTCCAACCGCAGGCGGACTTAATCCATAAACAGGGTCATCATTATCACCATTGTAGCAATATCCGAGTTTCCGAACCGTGTCACAGCCGATATAATCATCATATGCATCACCTAAATCAGGGTCAACATAAAAAGTAAAATATGTTCTCATCCACGGAGCATTGCCTTTATTAATAATTTCAAATTTCAAAAACTGCATATCCGCATAAGAGGGTTGTGAATAACACCATGCAGTAAGATGAACTTCGTTATAAAGAGGAAGTGTTCCACCGCCGAATCCTTCCATGTCAGTATGAGATGATGTAAAAGCGTCCGTCATACAAATGAAAATTGTCTGGGATGCATTCTTAACTCCCGGTGTATCAATCATCGGTTCATAATTTCCGTTATTATTAACGTCAACGTAAGGTGCACCGTAGGGCACCATTAGTCCCCAGTATAACCAGTCAGGATTTGTATTGGGATTGTCACTTCTTTTTACGGAGTAAAATTTAAAGGTGTCATTTGTATAAGGAATACCGTCATTGCAATATCCGGGTAACATTTCCCCATAATAAGAAGCCATTGACTGTCTAATCTGCCCCTGAACCATAGCAGACATTGACAAACCCGAAGAATAAATTGCAAATTTATTTGAACCTTTAGGCCATTGGAATCCCGGTGAATTATTCAGAATAATAGTTCCGCTATTGAATATCCCGGACTTTATAAAATAACTTGATATGCTGTTCTCTTCCAGTTTTCGTAAAATGTAGGAACTGTCAATATCCCATCTCAATATGGTTCCGGAATTTCCTGCGATGATACACGAATTGGAATTATAATACTCGGAAAATCCCGAAGCATTCAAATTTACATTTGTATAAGTCTGAGTTGGAATCCAGGACAGTCCTGAATCAAGACTTCTCAGTGCCGTTCCGTTTGAACCACAGACAAAAAAAGGACTGAATGATTTCAGGTTTGCGGTCGTTCCGCTTGGAACCTGAATCCAGTTCAGACCTGCATTTGTTGATTTGAGTATTAATCCGTTGTCACCCGTTATCCAGCACTTCTGGAAATAATACCTGTCCATGTAAACGAAATTCAGATTATTTGTAACACCCGGATTAATTACCGACCAGTTATTTCCCTTATCGGTTGAACGGAGAATTGTACCGTTATTACCTGCTATCAGCGCAACATTAGTATCAAAAGCGATGCAGTTAAGATTTTGTGCGGAACCGGATGTAACTTGTGACCATTGTGTCCAGTTCAAAGGTGAACCGGTGAAAACAGATTTCAGTATAGTTCCGCCGTCTCCCACTGTAATTCTTGTAGCCGTAGGAGTTCTCGTAAATACTGTTGCTACCGAATTAAGATTAAAAGTAGTACCGCTTGTTTGCTGTGACCAGGTTGTCTGATAATTCTGGGCATAATATATAACGCCGTTGTCCCCGACTACCGTAATTTGATTAGTTTCATTCAAAGCGGAAACACTGTTTAAAGTGTAATTCGGAATTCCGGGAATGATAGTGTAAACATAATTCGATTGTTTTCTCAGGAATGTACCATTCTCACCGACTATGTAATATAAACTCATTCCCTTCAAGTTCGATGTAACCGGCGATTGCAACTGCTTCCAGAAATATTTAGGCGGCAACTGTCCGGAAGAACTGCTAACACCAATTACAAACAGTATTAGCATTACGGTTAAAAAACTTATTTTCCATGTTTTCATATTCATACATGCTGATTAAAATTTATTATTATTTGTTAAATGTAAAATGTAAAATGATACAACCGCAAAGGCGCTGCGGACGCGAAGCAAGCCGGAGGTTTTTTTAAAAACTAAGAGAACAATATTTCTCACGATATTTACTAATTTTATATTTTTCATTTGAGTAGAATTAATTTCTTAGTTTCAGAAAATTTTTCTGTCTCCATTCTGTAGAAATAAATTCCTGACGGCAGATTACCGGAATCGAATTTTACCTCGTATGTACCGGGGTTTAGTTTTTCGTTGACAAGGGTGACTACTTCTTTGCCTGAAATGTCAAATACTTTAATTGTGACAGTCTGTGAAGACTGTCCTACATTTGGAATTTGAAATTTAATATTTGTAATTGAATTGAAGGGGTTGGGATAGTTCTGCTTAAGTTCAAATTCCGCAGGAATTTCGCTGCCGATTTTTTCAGCGGATGTTACACCTCCCGTCACAGTTTTAACGATTGTGCCGTTTGCACCGACGGCATATCCCGTTAAAGCGTCCACCATATATACCGAATAAAGATGATTAGTATTTTGCGACTGCTGAATAGTCCAGTTCGAACCGCCGTTTGTGGTTTTTCTTATCTGCGAATTATACCATCCCGTTACCCAGCCTGTATTTGGATTTACAAAATAAAATGATTTAATGTTGTAAGTTGAATCGCAGTTAGTCCAGTTATAACCGCTGTTGGTGGTTTTCTTTAAAAAGCCGTCATTGAAGTATCCCGTTGTTCCGTTCAGAAATCTGATACTGCCGTAATAAGGATTAAAATTACTGTACCCGCTGTCAATTTTTGTAACAAACCAGTTGGCACCTGCGTTTGTCGTCATAAAAAATTTTCTTTTGCACATATTAAGGACATCCGTTAGGTACATGCATACTGCCCAGCCGGTATTTGCATTCAGGAAATGGAATGTCCGGCAGGCGTCAGAAATAGAAATCTGCCAGTTAACTCCGCTATTTGTTGTTTTAAATAAACAACCTGTTGAATGGCCAAAATAGTCCATGCCGGAAGTTGAAATAAAAGCAGAGTTTGCATCAACTGTATATATATCGTAACAAATTATTCCGTTGGATGTGCATATTACAGAAATCCAGTTCTGTCCTCCATTCGTAGTGCGTATGACAGATTCATAGTCAGAAAACAAAGGATTATTATAATATTTTCCTCCTGCAGCCCAACCCGTATTTTCGTTAATAAAATGGACACTGAGTAATTCAATATTGCAGGGCGAACTTTGCTGAATCCAGTTTATTCCGCCGTTAGTTGTCATTATGATTTTACCCGTGTCACCGACTGCATAACCGGTTAAAGCATTTACAAAATAAACCGAATTCAGATTATAATTTATTCCGCTGTTCTGGAGATACCAGCCCGTGCCGGTGTAAGCATTCTGTAAAAAGGCGAATGCAAAAATTATTATTATAAACGGAGTATAAAACTTTACGGATTGTTTTTTAAAATTTGTTAGATTTTTCATTTTAGCAGGATTAATTTTTTTGTTGATGTGAAATTTTCTGATTCCATTCTGTAGAAATAAATTCCTGACGGCAGATTACCGGAATCGAATTTTACCTCGTATGTGCCGGGGTTAAGTTTTTCGTTGACCAGAGTGGATACTTCTTTGCCTGAAATGTCAAATACTTTAATTGTGACAGTCTGTGAAGACTGTCCTACATTTGGAATTTGAAATTTAACATTTGTAATTGAGTTGAAGGGGTTCGGGTAATTCTGCTCCAGTGAATATTCAGAAGGGATTTCCCCGCCGGTGTTTTTTGCATCCATTATGAAAGATGCCCACACTTTATAGACATTCTTTTTTGTAACCACATAGAATGTATCGAGCGAGCCGGCATCTTTCGACACGCCGATTACTTCCCTTGTCGGAGAAAATGCGTTATTATATAATTGCCAGTTGCTCCCGTAATTTGTAGAGCGGTAAACCCCGAGGCTGTCGCCGCCGTATAGAATATTCGGAAAATCGGGATTCACCTCCAGTGCATTAAATTTCCGTAAAATCACAACCGAATCCCACGATATTCCCTTATTCGATGACCTGTAAATTCTGTAATCGTTAAAGCCGTAGAGCATTGAATCTTTATAACTGAATACAATGTCCCTGAACCAGTTGACGTTACTTCTGAAAAAATTATATCCGCCGTTTGTTGAAATGTAAACGCTTGTTGTTGCATTTGCATAAACAAATGCGGTATCGAACGGATTGTATTTCAGGAATCCGTAATTTTTAAAATATACCCAGTTATAACAACCTGTGCTTTCTCTTAAACTGTCCAGTTCAGTTATCTTCGTCCAGTTTACTCCTGAATTTGAACTCCTGTATATTCCGTAAACACCAAAATTATATAAATCCTCGTATCCGAATAGTAATGTGGAACCTGACTTTGGATTATAATCAGAGCCCGTAGGAAATATTAAAACACCTCCGCAAGCAAATGGTGCCATTGATGCACTTATTCCTCCATTAGTTGTATAAAATGTTTTAGCATCAGGACATTCAGCGGCGGGAGTCACAAAAAATTTAATCAACTTATTTGTATCAACCGGAGAAATTGCGAAAAAGGGTATCGGTGTACAGGAATATTCCGGATACGGATAATAAACTCCCCATCCTGCATTTATAAATCCGTTATGCGGAATAATCCAGTTGCCACCGGATTTATTGAGCAATAAATATCTTCCGCTTTCATTTATTCCGCTTGTATAATTATAGAGTCCGTGCTGAATGTAGAGTTGCTTTATACCGCCGGTATTGAGTTTAACCGAATTGCAGAAAGCAATTCCAAAATTACCCGACTGGTAAATCAGTTGCGTTCCAGTTTGCTGTGAATATACCAATCCCCCGAAAGCAAAGATTAAAAAGAAAATTAAATTTTTCATTTCCCTTTAATTTAATTTTGTAACGCTGTTTAATTTAAAGTAGGTGTCCTCCGCTTTCCCATCCTTTTATCCCGCGTAATTATTGTTTCTTTATATTATTACCATATAAATTTAGTTAACATTTTTAAAAATGTCAAATTATAAATCCACTCACAGTCTATAAATATTGCACTTTCAAGATAGTGAATCGTTGAGCAAACTTAGAAATCATACCAACCGGAAGGATCCGATACACTGATGAACACGGATAAAACACGGAATAACACAGATACAGATATAAAATAACCGCAACGTCGCAATGAACGCAACGAAAAACATGAGGCATTAGAAGGCACGCAAGCAGGATGCAGAAGAAACATTAAATAGAGCGTATAATATTATTATTTCAAAGAGCAATACAGAATGTCATATATGAAAATTTAAGTAATTGATAAAACAATAAGATATAATTTTAAAAATGCTCAAAAATATGCAAAAACTATGCAATTTTATCAGATTTATATTCAGTTCTTGCAAAGCGAGTTCATATTTTTGTTTATCCGAGTACATATTAAAATTTCTCCGTTTATTATATACCATAAATATTTATGGCATTACAAAAATAACACAGATAAAACGGGAAGTCAATAGAAAAAATTAAAAAAAATAAGACGAGCAGGTTACAATTCAATTAATTACTCAAGTTGATTGTTACAAAATAAAAACCGTTAAAACGTTTAAAAACAGGTTCACGTATTTACCAATAAATCGGGAAAAACTGCGGGAAAGTTTACTCATCCGATGAACTCCGCTCATCGGACGAGGTATAATTACTCCTAATATAAAAAAAAATCCCGTTTACCTGAGTAAACGGGAACTATAATCATAAATGCTTAATACTTCTTATTTGACCAGAAGCATTTTCTTCGTATCGGTGAAATTCTTTGATGTCAATGTATAGAAATAAACTCCTGATGATAATTTCGAGCCGTCGAATTCCGCACTGTAAACGCCCGGTGTCAGATAGTAATTGTTCAGATATGAACCCACTTCATTTCCGAGAATATCATAGAATTTCAGCGATACATAATCCGCTTGCGGAATACTGAATTCGATTTTTGTCATCGGGTTAAACGGATTCGGATAATTTTGTCTTAATGCATATTTATCTGCAGTAAGAGTATTCTGATTAGTTACACCTGTCGGAGTAAAATTCTGAACTGATTCGTGAGTTCCATTTTGTATTGCTGCTCCGCTGCTTAACGGTGAGCCGTACTTGTAAACTATAACATTAAGAGCGCAATTGTTAGGTACAACGTGTGTTGGTAATGTTATTGCCGCCTGTTTATTTTGGACCTGACCGCTATCCCATGGTGTGTTTGTTATCATTTCACCGTAAGGTGCATCTACCGCATATTTATTAACGTGTTTGTGGACATAATCAGTTATATATCCGGAATATCCGCACGCAGCATAACAATTTTGTGAATAAACAAGATTATCTTCAGTAATTACATAATATATATTATACTGACCTGTTGGTAAATTCTGAAGAGCGGTTATAGCAATATCTGCAGAAAGCAGTCTTGAGGCTGCATTGTAGGTTTTATTCGATAATTCGATTTTTAAAGTCGGTGCCTGTGATGCATACATTGCAACATAGGAAAGCCAGGCACTTCTGCTTTGAATACCGGATTGTCTGCTGATAATTCCGGTCGGATAACCGGTAAAACCGAATGTGGAAAGCATCGTCTGGCTATATGCATACCACGGGTCACTGCTTGTACCGTGATAGCCGATTATTACTGTGTTCGGAAAAAGCGGCAGAATCTGCTGATTAATAATCTGATGTCCGCAGGGACAATAACCGCACCACGTCCCGGTGCAGTACTCGAGAACTGCATTTGTTGAATCAACAGCATAAGCAGTATTGCTGTTTACTCCGGCAAATAAAAAAACAAAGAGGAAACCGGCAAATAAAATGGCAAAGAATTTTTTCATTTTTAGTGGGTTTAAATTTTTGATATAATATTTTAAATATGTGAATTGACTTCGCATAGATTTATAACACTTGTTACTGTACAAAGATAATACAATAATATTTATATAACAATACTTTTTCACTAAAAATTATTTACCTTGTTGAGGGGTAAAAATGACAGTATCAATCATATCGGTTTCGCTTTGTTCCATAAAAAATTAAAAAGCATTTTACAGGCACTTGCAAATTCCCTGTGCTCGATAAAAATCATAGTAATACTGTTCGAGCCGCCCGTTGACTGCACCAACGGGAAAAACACTTTTTGCTCGTCGAATACCATCATTTTGATGGGGAGTTTATCGGTTACCCTTGCCTGCTGTCTGTATAATTCAGACTGGCTTTTAACGTAGTTCATCAGCCAGTTGTAGTTCTTTAGTTCTTCTTTTTCAAATATATTTCTGCATACTACACCGCGTTTTATGAGATTTGCTTCCGCCGATTCCTGCTCTCCAAGACGTCCCGCGGTATCACAGACGTAAGGTCCTTTGTTGAATGTAAGCAAATCAATATTGCAGTCATTAACTGCCTGAATGTATTTCGACTGTATTTGTTCCTTATCTTTAAATATTTCCACGAAGTCAAGCGGATACATAACATCTTTTCCCTTAGCAAAAACGGGCGTGAATATATCAATAATGCTTTCGACCGAAGATTTCTTTTTTTCAAATTCCGCTTCGCAATTGCTTCTATAATCATCAATGACCCGCTTGAATGCAATTTTCGGTTCAACTGCTTCATAGTATTTAACCTTGCCGATTGCCCTGACGGTGCATATCCCCCTTGAAATCATTTTCTGGAGCACTTCGTAAATCTTTGTTCTGGGTATGTCAACGGCGTTCTGAAGTTCGAGTGTCGTGAATCCCTTTTTGGAGAGCATTGTTATATACACTTTTGCTTCCCTTTCGGTTAAACCCAATGCAAGAAATTTTTGTATCTGCTTTTTATGTTCTTGCTTCATATTTGTCTGTTATAATTATAATTTTGTACAAAATAATCAGTATATTTGAGTAATTAAATGCGATAATATATCCTTTCTTTTTTTTTCACGCAAAGGGCGCAAAGAAATATTTCTCGCAGACCTTATGTTTAAAATAGCAAGTTAAATAAAAAATGTTAATTTTACATTTTATTAATTAAAATTAAACTTGCT
>JAFGII010000033.1 GCA_016929695.1 Ignavibacteria bacterium | reverse complement strand
TCCGCGTCTCTGCGTGAAATTATTTTCTCTTTGTGTCTTTGCGGTTGCTTTTTCATTGCACATTGCACATTGAACATTAAATCTGCTTTGCCTCTTTGCGTGAAATACATAATCCTTTTTGTTTCCGGTTTGTCCGGATTATATTATTGTGAATTGAAAATTGAAGTTTAAATATTTAGTTTATTTCAAAAATACAAAAGTATGAAACAAATTATTATATTATTATTTGTTGCTTCATTTTTCATTCAGGGGTATTCACAGAACGGAACTTATAAATGGCTTCGTCCCAATCCCACGGGGGAAAGGCTGATGGGGATTAATATATCGGCAGGGAAAATTTACATTGCAGGCAATGCGGGAGTTCTGCTGACTTCGACAAACGGCGGTCAGAACTGGATTTTTAATAAACCCGGCGATTCATCTTTTGCGGCTGTTTTCGCTATTGGTAATGACGTACATATAGTCGGCGGTGCTTATGATAATAAAAGTATACGTCTTTATTTAAAATCAACGAACGGCGGACTTACATTTCAGAATTTAACTTCAAATACAATCACCGGACCGGGTGATACACTGAAACTCAATACGGTTTTTTTTACTGATGCCGCTACAGGGTATATTGCCGGGAACGACGGTTTTATTTACAAAACGACAAACGGAGGGAATAACTGGTTTTCACTTAACAGCGGAGCCACTGCTGCAATATACGAAATGTATTTTCCGGTATCAGGGACAGGTTATGCCGCGGGCGGACTCGGCGGTACGGGATTTATAATTAAAACCACTAACGGCGGAACTAACTGGACGACACAGACAATTCCCGCAATTCCATCAAATAATTATTTAAATGCGATTAATTTTGTTGATGCCAATACAGGCTATGTTACCGGCGGTGGCGTAATCGTCGCCAACACTATAGCGTTAAGAACAACTAACGGCGGTTTAAACTGGGAACTGTTTAATGTGACGACAATCAATCCCAATATACGTTACGATATAGGAGGCGGAGTATATGTTTTTAATCAGAACCTCGCATACGCAGCGGGAGTAAATGCAAACATAGTTCGCACAACCGATGGCGGCGTTACGTGGGAAAAATTATTTCCCGAAAATCTTTTTGTTTATGCTTCCGCATATCTGACGGGTATTTCCTTTTCCGGTAATACGGGATTTATATGCGGTGCAGGCGGAACAATTATTAAAATTGAAGATACTACAAAAACTTTCCTCGCAGGCGAAATATTATTAAATGCATACGATGTAAGATTTTCCAAAACTGATTCTCTTATCGGATGGGTAGCAGGCGGTGGACAGCGGTCGGATCCCAATGCAACAGTGATAAAATATTCGCTGCTGGAAAAAACAACTGACGGCGGAAATTCCTGGATTCCTCAGACACTGCCCTTATCAAATTTTCTTTTCAGAGGTGTTGAAATGGCTGATAATAATAATATCTGGGCTGTCGGTGAACTCGGACGCGTAATGAGAACTACGAATGCGGGAAACAACTGGGAGATAGTTAATATCGGTGCAACCGAAGAACTTAAGGAAGTAAAATTTAAAAATGCGGCAACGGGTTTTATCGGCGGTAACGGAAAAATTTACAGAACAACAGACGGCGGAAACAACTGGACAGCAGTTAGTTTTTCAGGAGGACAGCAGGTCAATGAAATGGAAGTCCTGCCAAACGGAAATATTGTTGCGTCGGTTAATGGTGCCTATACTCAAAGGTCAACTAATGACGGTGTTTCCTGGACTGCATCTTCATTGCCGAATTCCAATTACGATGAGAATATTTATTTTTATAACGATAATACAGGCTGGGTCTGCGGACTAATCGGGAATATTGCCAAGACTACTAACGGAGGTGTTTCGTGGACAGCGGTTACATCCGGAATTTTTTCGAGTTCGCTTGACGGCGGAATTTATTTCTGGGATGAAAATAACGGAGCGGCTTTTGGTCTGACAGGTCTTGTTCTCAGAACTACCGACGGAGGAACTACCTGGTTTAAAACTTATCCTTTCACGAGCCAGCCGTTCAGAAACGCTTATTTCATTAATAACAGCAGGGGATATTTATGCACTGACCTTGGAGGCGTAATCAAATACTCGGATGTGGTAACAAATATTGTCAAAGTGAATGAAGTTGCAGGTGACTTTAGATTACATCAGAACTATCCCAATCCTTTTAATAACTCAACTGCAATTTCTTTTGATTTGCCAAAATCTGATTTTGTCACGTTGAAAATTTATGATGTAAGGGGCAAGGAGATTGCGGTTCCGGTTAATGAGTATCTTAATTATGGGAGATACAAAATCAATTTTGACGCAGGAAATCTTGCAAGCGGAATTTATTTTTACAGCCTTCAGTCCGGTTCGTTAAACTTAACAAGAAAAATGGTTCTGCAAAAATAATTACCCGGTCGCTTATAATATCATGTTTTTCTTATATCTGTAAAATCAGACTTATAGCCTGAGAGGCAGTCTGTCTATGGTACTCGGGATTTCCATATTAGTAGGGACAGCTTTCTAGGCTGTCGAGACAGTCCACAGGACTGTCCTCTATGTTTGTTCCTCATCCTATGAACTTGTTCATCGGATGAGGAGAAATATAAAGGGATTTCTGATAAAGTGACTAACGTCACTTAATCATCAACATTTTCTTCGTGTCTATTCTCTTATTATCCACCTCGAGTGTATAAAAATATACTCCGGACGGTAATTTCGATGCATCGTAAGTAACTTTCAGAGAGCCGGCATTAAACTGCATATCATTTAAAATTACATCGACAAGTTTTCCTGTTATATCATAGATTTTTAATGAAACGATACCTGCTTTATTCAAACCGAATTCTATAGTCGTTGACGGATTGAACGGATTCGGATAATTTTGTTTCAGAATGAAATTATCGGGGACTTCATTTTCCCATTCTGTAATTCCGATTGTTATTCCTGAAATAAATCTGAAAATATAGCCGAAAGACTGAGTGCACCAGATAGTATCCGGGTGAGTCATTTCCATATTCCAGACAGCAGAGCCGCCTGTGTTTCTTATTAACCAACTCTGACCGCCGTTTGTTGTTCTTGCAGAGTAACCGCTTCCCGCGCCTAATACTCCGTTATTAATATCATACCAGTCTGTTGTAGTGTAATTATTGTTTCCGGGAGGAGTCACGGTTTCCCAGTTGTTACCGCCGTTTGTCGTTCTGAACAACCTTCCCGCATCACCGCACACATATCCGGTATTGGCGTTTATCATTTTAATACCCCAGAGATTTCCGGGATTCGGATAAAAGTTCTCCGTCCAGTTGTCACCGCCGTTTGTTGTTTTGAATATTCTGCTGTTGGTAGCATTATAGGTAATATAATATCCTGTATTTGCATCGAGCATTGAAGCCCATCTTGCTCCGTTATCATTTGAACCGTAATTTTGTGTCAGCCAGTTTATTCCGCCGTTCGTTGTTTTAAATAAATTCGGTCCGGGAGAATAACCGAATATCCAGCCGGTATTTGCATTTACAAATTGCACCCGTGTCAGTGTTTGTGAACTGCTCGGAACATTTGAAACTTCAATCCAGTTTTCGCCTCCGTTTGTTGTCATGATTACACTTGCACTTTGCCCTACTACCCATCCCGTATTCTCATCTGCCATTGATACAGACCTGTAATCCGCTCCGGTTGGTGTTGATTGTGTCCGCCACGTTACTCCTCTGTCCGAAGAGAATAAAACGGCATTCGAAATTCCCGTAGTTCCTCTGCCGACAGCCCATACATTTCCTGTACCTGAATTATATTCAATATCATACATATTTATACTGTTAAGGACATTCGAAATACCGTACCAGTTCGAGCCCGAATTCGTGGATGCATTAAAAAGTCCGTTCACGCCGCAGACAACCATCGTATTGCCGGTAATATCCATTGTATTGGTAGCCAGCCCTATTACCTGCTGAGGATATTTATACGGAATTGTTGTCCAGGTTGCACCGTAATCTGTTGATTTATATATGCTGTTTAGGTCTCCGAGTATGTATATTTCATCGGGACTTTTTCTTCCGAATAATCTTGTCTCCGATGCGGTTACGGATACTGCGGGAATATTCCATGATGTTCCGCCGTTTGTTGTATATCTGACATATCCCGAAGCGCCGCTGACAAAACCGGTATTGATGTTGAAAAAATAAATTCCGTAAATAATCGGTGAACTTGAACCCGTATTGAACGGCGTCCAGCTCGTGCCTCCATTTGTTGTTCTGTATATGTTACCGCCGGTTGAACCCATAAAAACCGTGTTTGCATCAAGTGCAAATACGCTTCTGTTTGCTCCGCCTGAAGGAGAACTTATTGAGAACCAGTTGAGTCCGGCATTTGTACTTTTAAGTGCGAAACCCGAATTTCCACCTATATAAACAGTGTTTGCATCACCGAAACTGACTTCCCAGAGTGCGGTTGTTCCTGCCGAAGAGCCGATGGAATCCCAGTCAACTCCGCCGTTAATTGTTCTTGAAATATATCCCTGCGTACCGCAGACAACTCCTGTACTTGCGTCCCAAAAATGTGCGTCGTAAATATTTTTTCCCTGCCCGAGAAATGCCGGATAAATCCCGAAATAATTTGAATAAACCTCCCAGTTACTGCCTGCATTTGTTGTTCTCATTAATGTGCCTGTATAACCAACGGCAAACCAGTCGTTTGCCGAAAGCATTTTGATATACCGGATATCATTACCCTGAGGGTTCGGATGCGACCACTGCCAGTCGCTGTTGACCTGAGAATTTATCTCATTAAAAAATGAAAATACTAAGATTAAAATTGTAATGTGGAAAGTTTTCATAAGTTTTTTTTAAATTTACAAATTTTAAAAATTTACTTATTGCCTTGTGTATCCTGTCTAAATTACTGTATTTTTTTAAAAATATCAATCTTTTATTTTACACAAAACCGCAATGAATAATTTCACGCAAAAACGCAAAGCAGCAAAGCACGCAAAGAAAAAAATGCTTATCGCTGAAGCAGAAAAACGCTACTGCACAGGAGTTCCGTGAACACAAGATAAACTGTAGTAACAAGAATATACTCTCTTCTGGTTCCAATGCTCTGGCGTTGGAACCCATTTGATAATTTTATGCTTTGTTACTATTTAACATTTAACATTTAACATTTAACATTTAACATTTAACATTTAACATTTAACATTTAACAT
>JAFGII010000032.1 GCA_016929695.1 Ignavibacteria bacterium | reverse complement strand
CCTAGCGAACGAGGGGACTCTCGGAATTTAAAACCTTTGTCAAAATTCTTTGCCATTTTGCGCAGAATTTGAGGAGTAATGGATTAACTCATTATCGTATTCCGGATTGGAAATGAGTATTCCCGAAAAATTAACTACACAAGAGAGGATGTGTAAATACTACCTGATTGTCATTCCCGCGAAAGCGGGAATCCAGGAAAACAATTCATTTCATAGTAGATTCCCGCATACGCGGGAATGACAAGTACTGCATTACTATGTATTTGTACACTGTCCGGAATGCAGAAACCAGTAAAAAAAAAGAATAAAGTGAATTATTCATATCAAACCTAACATCTTCCAAAGCTCCTTCTTTGGAATGTATTTTAATCCGGTACAAACGCTCCTGCTTTGGTACCTGCAACGATTAAAAAAAAGGATTGTCTGTAAACAATCCCTTTAAAATATCAATTAATAATCTAAATTTTTCTTAAAATACTTTATCTTTAAACTTTCCCAATTCATCCAGCGATGATTTCAGAACAACCGCGTGCAGGCTGTTCCCGTGAGCATCCATCGTAACAATAGCGGGAAAGTTTTCCACTCTTATATGCCACATTGCTTCCGGTACTCCGAATTCAAGAAAATCAACTCCGGTTACTTCTTTAATACAGCGTGCATAATACTGCGCGGCACCGCCGATTGCATTAAGATATACCGCTCCGCATTCTTTTAAAGCCGCTAATGTCTTGGCGCCCATACCGCCTTTTCCGATTACTGCACGCAATCCGAATTTTTTTATTACATCTGCCTGATACGGCTCTTCTCTCGAACTTGTTGTCGGTCCTGCTGCTTTCATTACCCATTGGTCGTTTTCTTTTATGCAGACCGGTCCGCAGTGATAAATAACTGAGCCGTTCAGGTCTACCGGAGAATCATTTGTCAGTAAATAGTGATGCAGAGAATCTCTGCCTGTATGCATTATTCCATTTATCAATACAATATCGCCGACTTTTAAATTTCTTACCTGTTCTTCCGTTAAAGGCGTGTTGAGTATAATTTCATTTCCCGTCAGCCTCAGGTTTTCCAGTTCAGTCATTTTCTTCATCGGTTCATCATCTTTATAAAGCCACTTCTTTATGTCACCGGTTTTAGTATCAATAATTACACCCTGTCTTCTGAAAGCCCAGCAGTCATAAGCCACGCTTACAAAGAAGCAGGCGGGCAGTCTGTTCAGTGCTCCGATTTTGCAGGATATTAAAGTTGAATCGCCGCCGAATCCCATTGTTCCTATTCCGAGTTTGTTGGCTTTTTTCATAATGTATTCCTCCAGTTTCGCAAGTTCAGGAATGGGATTTACATCGTCAATTTTTCTGAATAACTGCTGCTTTGCAAAATTATATCCGTTTGCTCTGTCGCCTCCGATTGCAACTCCGATGGCACCTACGCTGCAGCCGTGTCCCTGTGCCTGATAAACTGCGTGAAGAATACATTTTCTTACACCGTCAAGGTTTCTGTCTGCCCTTCCTAATCCTTCCAGTTCGCAGGGGACGCTGTATTGAATATTTTTGTTCTCACATCCGCCGCCCTTTAATAAAAGTTTAATTTCGATTTCATCCTTTTCGTGCTGATGAAAATGTATAACCGGTGTTCCCGGTCCGAGATTATTGCCGCTGTTTTTTCCTGTCAGGGAATCGACCGAATTTGGTCTTAACTTTCCGAGTTTTGTTGCTTCCGCTAATGCTTCTAAAATATCTTTCTCCATCTGAATCTGATTCGTACCCATCGGTGTATATATTTCAAAAGTCGGCATCCCTGTATCCTGACATATGGCACCTTCATTTTCGTATGCCATATCAACATTTATGGCTATGGTGTTTAGTGCCATAGATGACCTCGTGTCGGGAGTTTCGAGTTTCATCGCCTTATCTATAACTTTTCTGACATCGGGCGGTAAATTCGTTGACGTGTCAATGATTAGTTTTAAAATACTTTCTTTGAAATTTTCCATTTCAACCTCTTTTTTTAATTTATATAAGTTAATAACTAATTATACAAACTTGAATGATAAAATATTAACCTATAAGGATATATTTTTAAAATTCTTCTTGTATACTTTCAAATCACTGTCAGAAAAGCAAACGAAAGTAACTTCTTCGGGGATAGAATTTTCTTTTAAAAATGACATAACAGTATCAACAGCAATCTTTGATGCTTCCTCAATCGGATAACCGTAAACACCCGTACTGATAGACGGGAATGCTATTGTTTTCAAATTATGCTCTTTTGCCAGTTTCAGACTATTGAGGTAGCAATTCTTAAGTAATGAAGGTTCATTATATTTACCGCCGTGCCAAACCGGACCTGCCGTATGAATAACATTTTTTGCGGGCAGATTGTATCCTCTCGTAATTTTTGCTTCTCCTGTTTCACATCCGTTCAGTGTTTTGCATTTTTCGTAAAGTTGTCTTCCCGCCGCTCTGTGAATTGCTCCGTCAACTCCGCCTCCGCCAAGCAATGTCTTGTTTGCGGCGTTTACGATTGCATCAACTTCCAGTTTTGTAATATCACCTTTTATTATCGAAATTCTGTTCATATATTTATCATTATTTGTTTAAATTTTGTATAATAAATAATTTAATAAAAATTATGATAAATTTTCATTTAGTTCTGAATACACTGATTTCAATTCTGCTATCATAATTTATTTATTAAACAGCATCAAAATATTTAAAGTCAAACTTTATGAAAAATTATATAAACTCCGTGAGGAGTTTAATGTTCATAGATAGAAATTGTCTTATATTCAAACCTATGGGGTTGTACGAATTTTTAAATACTAAATTATTCTTTCCGTTTTTAAAGGGCTATTAAATTTATAATTAACATCTAATAAATGCACTTAAAAAATTGCTTAATTATATAAATAATATGGATTTGAATTTCTTGGAAAAAATGATTATCTTTATAGTTCGTAATTAAAAAGTACTAAAATGTTTGCAATTGTAAATATAAAAGGATCACAATACAAAGTTGAGGAAAACCAGAAAGTTTATGTTCCTAAACTCAGAGATGAAAAAGGCTCGAAAGTTTCATTTGACAAGGTCATTATGTTTTCACCCGATGATAATACTTATGAAGTCGGGAATCCATTTTTAGACAGAAAGATAGAAGCAACAGTCCTCGACCATGTTAAAGATGAAAAAGTAATAGTATTTAAAAAGAAAAGAAGAAAAGGATTTAAGGTGAAAAAGGGACACAGACAGCAGTACTCACAAATTTCAATTGACAAAATTTTGTAATCTGAAAATTAATTTGTTATGGCACATAAAAAAGGTTTAGGAAGTTCAAAAAACGGCAGAGATTCAAACTCACAGAGACTTGGCGTAAAGAGATTCGGGGGAGAACTCGTTAAAGCCGGAAATATTATCGTTCGTCAGAGAGGGACAAAATTCTTACCCGGAGTTAATGTAGGTCTCGGCAGGGATTATACTATCTTTGCCCTTATAGACGGTAATGTTAAGTTTACTAATAAAGCAGGTAGAAAACTGGTAAACATTTTACCCAAATAATGTTACGGGTTTTTAATTAAAAAAGCCGTTATGTTTTTTTACATAACGGCTTTTTTTATGTAATATTTTTTACTTCTTCAGTTTATTTATCATTTCCCTTACATCGCTCGCTGATTTGTCAAATGCTTTCTTCTCGTTATCGGATAATTTTATATTAACGATTTCTTCCATACCTCTTGAACCGATTTTCACGGGGACTCCGAGACAAATATCGCTGTACCCGAATTCACCCTGAAGATAAACACAACAAGTCATGATTCTGCTTCTGTTATGTACTATGGCATCAATCATCTGAACAATCGACGCAGCGGGTGCGTAGTAGGCACTTCCTGTTTTTAGGTGTTTAACGATTTCTGCACCGCCGTTTCTTGTCCTTTCGAGCATTGCATCAATTCTCTCTTTCGGAAGCAAATCGGTAAGCGGAATACCCGCAACGGTTGTATATCTGTCAAGCGGTACCATTGAATCACCGTGACCACCAAGAACAATTGCGTTGACATTTTCTATTGATACATTTAATGCCGCACAGATAAATGATTTGAATCTCGCGGTGTCAAGCACACCTGACATCCCGATAACCTTGTTCCTCGGTAAATGGCTGTTTACAAATGATACGTAAGTCATTACATCAAGAGGATTGGAAACTACTATTATTATTGCATTCGGGGAGTATTTAACCGATTGTATGGTCGCATTTTTAACGATGTCTGCATTGGTTGTTACTAAATCGTCACGCGACATTCCCGGTTTTCTCGGTAACCCGGCTGTAATTACAACTATATCCGAATTGGCGGTCTGCTCGTAAGTATTTGTTCCTATAATCTTTGTGTCTGAATATTGTATAGCTGCGGATTGCTGTATATCAAGCGCCTTGCCCTGTGGAATTCCTTCTACAATATCAAGTAATACAACATAATTAGCCAATGCTTTGTCCACTGTGATTTGAGCTGCGGTGGCACCCACATTCCCGGCTCCTACGATAGTAATTTTCATGATTTTTAAAGTTTATTTTTTAAATTTTGTAATAATATGAAAAATCACTATTAAATAAAATACTAATTAGTTAATCCTTAAAAAGTCATTTTTGGTATTAATTTTCTTTCTGGTAAGAAGATAAGTCTTTCGAAAATGGCTTTTATCGTT
>JAFGII010000031.1 GCA_016929695.1 Ignavibacteria bacterium | reverse complement strand
TGGTAGTCTTCTTATTTTGAACATTATTTTTTAGACAAAATTAACTATATTTATCAATAATTTAACCGTCAAACGGTCAACTTGAGTCAATAAAATTAATTTTTTAGTTGATATGAAATTTTCTGTTTGCATTCTATAAAAGTATATCCCGCTCGGCAAATCACCCGAATCAAACCTCACCTCATACACTCCCGCCTCCAGTCTCTCATTCACTAATGTCCTTATTTCTCTCCCATTTAAATCATACACTTTCAGTCTGACTCCTGTCTTCTGACTCCTGCCTCCTAAACTGACTCCTGTCTTCTGACTCCTGTCTCCTTCACTTGTCACTTTAAACTTTATCCTTGTCACTGCGTTAAACGGATTCGGATAATTCTGCTCCAATGAAAAAGCCGAAGGTATTTCTGTAGAAATATTTTTCACAAATACGTTCCCTCCGTTTGTTGTTTTCATTATAACACCATTATTTCCCGCAATAAATCCGGTATTTTCATTAAGGAAATAAATTGAGTTCCAACTATGATAAATGCTTGATGGTGTTTGCATTATCCAGTTTATCCCCGCATCTGTCGTTTTATAAACCCAATCATCACCGCATGCATAACCTGCATTTAGATTTAGAAAATATATTGAAAAAAATCTGGCTTGAATGCTGTCTGAATACATCCAGTTTTCACCTGTGTTTGTTGTTTTATAAACAAAACTGTATCCGCTACGCTCAGAACATAAATATCCGGTATTGTTATTAACGAAAGTAATACGGTAAAAAATGTGACCATTTCCATAATATTGAATCCAGTTATCACCGCCGTTTGTTGTCTTATTTATAGTATTAGCATGAACAACAGCAAAACCTGTATCTGCATTTAAAAAATAAATATCTCTGATATGTCCCGTTAAAGTTCCGGGTTTTGAAATCCAGTTATTGCCTCCGTTTGTTGTTTTTACTACTGTTTCCCATCTCCCGCCTGCATAACCTGTATTATGGTCAAGAAAAAATACCGTATAGAAACAGGTAGCGAATCCTTCTGCTTGCTTAATCCAGTTGAATCCCCCATTTGTAGTTTTCATGATAATACCGGAAGGATTTTGACCGGCTATAAAACCTGTGTTATTATCAATAAAAAATATAGAACTGCCCCATAACGAGTCAATAAAAATCGATTGCCAGTTCCTTCCTCCGTTTGTTGTCTTCATTAAATAGCAACTATCATATAACATAATGTCCCCAATCGCATAACCTGTATTTTCTGAAGTAAACTGAATCTGCCTTAATTCTAAGTTGTTAATCGGTGTTGTGACAGAAAACCAACCTGTCTGTGCTTGTGTTATATTAAATAAACAAAAAATAACAACAAAAATAAAAATTATCTTTTTCATTTCAATAAAATTAATTTCCTTGTTTCTATAAATTTTCCTGCCTCCATCCTGTAAAAATACACCCCGCTCGGCAAATCACCCGCATCGAATTGAACTTCGTACGTTCCCGGATTCAGTTCTTCATTCACTAATTTCCTTATTTCTCTCCCGTTTAAATCATACACTTTCAAACTGACTCCTGTCTTCTGACTTCTGACTCCTTCACTTGTCACTTTAAACTTTATTCTTGTCACTGCGTTGAACGGATTCGGATAATTCTGTTCAAGCTCATATACATACGGTACTTCCGATGAAAAATTATTAATTGTTGTTAATCCTCCGTTCGTTGTTTTAAATAATTTACATTGACTTATATTAGTATTTCCGCCTGTCCATCCGGTCAGTTCATTAATAAAAAATATTCCATTGAGGAAACAGCCGTTGTATATAAATTCCGAATACCAGTTAATTCCTGCATTCGTGGTCTTTCTGATATAATCCGATGAACAAACCCAACCTGTATTTTCATTCAAAAAGAATAACTTATAATTTGAACTTAAATAGTTGACAATACTCCAGTTTTGGCCGCCGTTAGTCGTTTTATAAACTCCGTATAAGATATTCGCTGCGTAACCTGTATTATCATTAACAAATACAATATCTTGAAATGAATTATTTGATAAATTTGAATCTAAAATTTGGTCATTCCAATTTTGACCACCGTTTGTTGTTTTAATTATTTTAGACACATTAATATATGTGGAAGGATTATAATATGTTTTACTTGCCCATCCTGTCATTGAATTTATAAAATATATCGCCTTGTTCATAAACATTGAGCTATATTCGTCAACGATGAACCAGTTTACTCCACCGTTCGTTGATTTCTTAATATACTTACCCGCAATATATCCTGTATTGCCGTTTATGAATTGTATATCGTATGCGCTTGCATAATTTTCAAAATATGCAGAATCCCAGTTTAATCCCGCATTCGTAGTTCGCCATACAGTTTCGACATTATCACTTCCATTGTAGTACATTCCCGAAATCCACCCCGTATTATTGTTTAAAAAATAAATTGTGGAAAAATGATTCCCCGGTCTAAGAATAAATTTTGTCCAGTTCAATCCCCCGTTTGTTGTTTTCGCGAATAAACTGAAACTTCCTACTACAAAACCTGTTTCTGCATTAAAGAAATAAACGTCCTGCACTGATTCATGACTGGTATATCCGCTTTGAAGTTCAAACCAGGCTGATTGTGCAAATGAATGTTCACTAAAACTTATTATTACCATTAAAATAAAAATTATCTTTTTCATTTCAGTAAAATTAATTTCCTTGTTTCCATAAATTTTCCTGCCTCCATCCTGTAAAAATACACCCCGCTCGGCAAATTACCCGCATCGAATTGAACATCGTATGTTCCCGGATTCAGTTCCTCATTTACTAATGTCTTTATTTCTCTCCCCTTTAAATCGTACACAATTAACTTTACAAACTTGTCACTTGCAACTTTGAACTGAATTTTTGTAACTGAATTAAACGGGTTCGGATAATTCTGCTCCAATGAAAAAGCAGACGGGATTTCGGTTGAGATGTTTTTTATAACGATAATCTCATTTAATTCTCTTCTAAATAAATGCAGATATTGACCTGCAAAAACGAAATTGGAATTTGCATAAACAGAATAGAAATTTGTATCACCTGTTATCCCTTCATTTTTTACAAACCATGTGTTTCCTGCATTTTTTGAGATATAAAATCCTTCATGAGTTGCTGAAAATAAAGTTCCGCTATAATTATATAAACCAAAAATAATAATATTATTCAAACCACTCGGCGTCCAGTTAAGTCCGTTATTGGTCGATTTGAAAAATCCCAGACCTCCCGCGAATAATTCCGAACCTGAATAAGTTAGCTTTTCAATATACTGATTTGCTGTTTTTACCCAATTTATTCCGGAATTTGTTGACCTATATATGCCTTCACCAGTTCCGGCAATAAATAATGAACCTTGAATTAATAAATCATTTACATAAGTTACGTTTAAAATAGCAATATTAGTCCAGTTCAAACCATTATTCGAAGAAGAATATATTCCTCCATGTTTCGTACCAACAAAGATATTCGAATTTGAAAATTCTATAGTCAAGCAATTATGATTTAATATATAACTCCATGAGATTCCATCATTTGTGGATAAATACAATCCAAATTGTGATGCGGCAAAAATCATTGAATCTTTCAAACCAATATCCATGATTTGACCAATAGTATCTGGTGTAATTTTCGTCCAATTAATTCCGTTATTCGAAGACCTGTAAATCCCGCTGTTTGAGCCATATGTTCCGATATAAATATTATTATCTTTCTCTTTAATCGCGTAAACTGCAGCATTTTCAGTATAGAAACATTGCACCCACTGACCGACACAATTTTCAATTAT
This sequence comes from Ignavibacteria bacterium, assembly GCA_016929695.1. Taxonomy (GTDB): domain Bacteria; phylum Bacteroidota; class Ignavibacteria; order Tepidaquicellales; family Tepidaquicellaceae; genus Tepidaquicella. The sequence continues at coordinate 17,781 of JAFGII010000031.1, read as the reverse complement.
AAATGTAAAATGTACAATAACAAATGCCAGGATTAAAATTATTTTTCTCATTTAAGTAAAATTAATTTTTTTGTTTCTGAAAATTTTTCTTTTTCCATCCTGTAAAAATACACCCCGCTCGGCAAATCACCCGCATCGAACCTCACCTCGTACGTTCCCGGATTCAGTTCATCATTAACTAATGTCTTTATTTCTCTCCCGTTTAAATCATACACTTTTAATCTGAATCCTGTCTTCTGACTTCTGCATCCTTCACTTGTCACTTTATACTTTATACTTGTAACTGAATTAAACGGGTTCGGGTAATTCTGCTCCAATGAAAAAGCAGAGGGGATTTCGGTTGAGATGTTTTTTATGCCGATTATTTCTGATAGAGAGCGGCACCAGACGGAATAGAACCATGTTCCTGCGAAGATGTAATTGTTTGCGATAAGTAAGGCAGAAACAGATGGAATAATGTTAAATCCCTGATTTTTTTCAATCCAGTTTTGTCCGTTATTTGTAGAGAGATAGACGCCCTCATATGTCCCTGCAAAAATGTTATTTCCGCTTATGGTAAGGAAAAGAGCAGTAACATAATTTAAAGCTGTTTGCGACCAGTTTTGTCCGTTGTCTGACGAGAAATATACGATACTTTCCCAAATTGAAGCAAAAATATTATTTCCGTTTATGGCTAAGGAATGAATTTCTTTATTATTCAAACCAGATTGCATCCAGTTTTGTCCGTTGTTCGTTGACAGATATACGCCGTTTCCTGTTCCTGCAAAAATATTATTTTCGTTAATGGCAATGGAAGAAACAACTCCATTTTTCAATGAAGTTTGTGTCCAGTTTTGTCCATTATTTGTTGAAAGATAAGCACCATAATATTCTGTTCCTGCAAATATGTTGTTTCCACTTATCGCAAGGGAAGGAATACTTTGATTATTCAAAGTTGTTTGAGTCCAACTTTGTCCGTCATTTGTAGACATATATACGCCGTTTCCTGTCCCGGCAAAAATATTGTTTCCGCTAATTGCGAGGGAATAAACATCTTTATTATTCATAGTGGTTTGCGTCCAGGTTTGTCCATTATTCGTGGAGAGATAGACACCAGAACCATATGTCCCGGCAAAAATATTGTTACCGCTGGTGGCAAGTGAAATAACATATTGATTATTCCCCATCCCATTACTCACTTGCACCCACTGACTAAAACAATTATGAATTAAGAATGATGAATTAAGAATAACAAATGCGAGGATTAAAATTATTTTTCTCATTTCAGCAGGATTAATTTTTTTGTTGCGGTGTAGTTTTCTGTTTGGAGGCGATAGAAATAGATGCCGCCGGTGAGCGTCGAGGCGTCGAATGTGGTTTCGTAGGTGCCGGACCGGAGGTATTCGTTTACGAGGGTTACTACCTCTTTTCCTGATATGTCAAATACTTTTATTACCGCATTCCCTGCATTTAACATTTTAAATTTAACATTTGTCATTGAGTTGAACGGGTTCGGATAATTCTGCTCCAATGAAAACTCATTCGGTACTTCACCGCTTATATTCTTTACTGTAGTAACTCCGCCGTTCAATGTTCTTAATATTGCTCCGTAATATCCGACAGCCCAGCCGGTATAAGAATTAATGAAAAATATTTTATTGATGATTTCTGTTCCACCGATATTCTGCTTTATCCAGTTAAGTCCGCCGTTTGTAGTTTTTGATATATTCGAGCCTCCTGTTGATGTATATCCGCCAATCCAGCCGGTGTTTGCATCGGCAAAATACATCGTTTTGCTGTTATGATTATCTAATGAATCTGTCGACCAGTTCGTTCCGCCGTTGATTGTTTTAAATAATATTGGTTTTATATAATATCCGAGTGCATATCCTGTGGAAGAATTGAGAAACTGAATTCCTCTGCTGTTTACTGGTCCGGATGTCGGATGAGAATCTGTTAATGTTACAAACCAGTTATTGCCCTGATTTGTTGTCTTATAAATTTTATAAACTCCTGATATTGGAGAAGCCGCCCCCGATTCACTTGTAGTCCATCCTGTCTGTGAATTTATAAATGATAGTCCTTTCATTACGCCTGAATTCAATACAAAGTTGAAATTCAATCCGCCGTCTGTAGATTGTAAAATCGCTCCGCTTGAAGTATAACTGAGATATTCAGCATATGTTTTTAATATCGAATTTTCATTAAAAGCATAAACATCATTGGAATATGCACTACAGAAAATTGTCGGATGGAAGTAATTTATAATATTCCAGGAATTTCCGGAATTATTGGTTTTAAGAATATAAATGTATGATTCGTATGTATTGGACCTGTCTCCGGCAATATAACCGGTGTTTTCATTTAGAAAATATAAAGAACGGATTTTAATTTGAACAGGTAATGATTGCGATACCCAATTCAATCCGCCGTTAGTGGTCTTCAGTAAAACTGAATCACCGCCTGCCCACCCTGTATTTGCATTTACAAAGAATATGTCATTCAAACATCTCGTCGTCCCGCTGCTGACAGGATACCAGCATAAACTATCGTAAGTTAAAAATGTAAAATTTAAAACAACAATAATAAAAAATAAAATTAATATTATCTTTTTCATTTCAGTAAAATTAATTTTTTTGTTTCTGTGAATTTTTCTGTTTCCATCCTGTAAAAATAAATTCCATTGGAAAGATTACCGGCATCAAAGGTCGTTTCGTATGTACCGGGCTCAAGCCATTCATTTACAAGGGTTGCAACTTCTTTACCAACCAAATCGTAAACAACTAACTTTATAAACTTGTAACTTGCAACTTGTAACTTAATTTTTGTAACTGCATTAAACGGGTTCGGATAATTCTGCTCCAGCTCAAACCCCTCCGGAACGCTGCTGCTCAATAGATTCACATTGGTTAAAGTAGTATCGCCGTATAATACACCGTTTATATAACATCCGACAAGTGTTTCACCGGCTAAAGCATACCAATCTTGAATATAAGATTTGATATACCCAAAATTCATTGCATAAGTGTATCTTGCATATCCTTCGGGATTATATTTTGTGAAAGTTTTTGATTTTACAATCTGACCAAAAATCGTAACATAATTCGTATCAGTACAATAATGTTTCTGTGAAATATAACAAAATACATTTGAATCTCCCAATCTCGCGCGAAGACTGTCTACAAGATACTCGCCCGGACTCCATGGACATCCGGTGACTGCTTTATTCAAGAGATTACCGGTTGCAGTGTCCATTCTTATAATATCAAATGTAGTAGTAAAATTTCTGCTTAATACAAAATATTTTTTTGAATTAATTATTGTATCTTTAATTATCCTTACTTTGTAAGTGTTAAAATATCCACTCGATGAAGCATAATGATATTTATAAACATTCCCGACTGCCATAGGAAAATATTTTATTGTTATAGTGTCAATCGAAAATAAATATAAATCATTACTCCCGTAAATCATAGAATTCAATCCTGTCACCTCGCCGATACTTTTCTTAGCAAATCCGCATTTACAATCGCCAATAAACAATGAATAATTAAGTACAATAAATACTCCTGTTAAAAATAATAATTTCTTTTTCATATTAAATAATTAATATTTTTAAAAAATTCATTCAATCATCCAATCACCCAATCATCCAATCACCCAACCACTAAATCATTTCAGTAAAATTAATTTTTTAGTTGATATGAAATTTTCTGTTTCCATCCTGTAAAAATACACTCCGCTCGGCAAATCACCCGCATCAAACCTCACCTAATACACACCCGCCTTCAACTCCTCATTCACAAGAACAGCCACCTCCCTCCCCGTCAAATCAAACACCTTCAACACAACTCTTCTCCCCCTCTCGAGGGGGTAGGGTGAGGAGACGGGGTAGGGTGAGGAATTTATAATTTGAAATTTAAAATTTGTCATCGAATTGAACGGATTCGGATAATTCTGCTCCAAAGAAAACGTTTCCGGTACTACCGAAGATATGCTTCTAACCGCCGTCAGTCCTCCGTTTATAGTTTTGAATATTTTCCCAGCATTACCTGTAATCGTGGTACCCGCAATCCAGCCCGTATTGGAATTTTCAAAATGCACGGAATTGAATATCAGTCCGCTCGAAAAAGACTGCGATATCCAGTTGGTTCCGCCGTTTGTTGTTTTCAGTATTACCCCTAAATATCCTGCCGCATATCCCGTATCCGAATTAATAAAATAAATAGACTTAACTCGTTCGGGAGCAGTATTATATTGCGTTTCCCAGTTAATTCCGCTGTTAGTGGTTTTTAAAATAACACCTTGAATCGGATATTGACCTGCAGCCCAGCCGGTATTTAAATTTATGAAATATGTACTATAAAAATAAATAAGTTGACCGTTATACTGTGATTCCCAGTTGAAACCCCCGTTTGTGGATTTATATATAATATTAGGATCACCAACTACCCATCCCGTATTCTGATTCAGGAAAAAAATTGAATTAAAAAAATCTCCGCCTGTCATAATTTCAACCCAGTTCTGCCCGCCGTCAGTTGTTTTTATTATCGAGCCAAGCCATCCTGTTCCCCATCCGTTATTCGTATCAATAAATGAAAGTGAATAAATATCGGCAGATACTTGATTTAATACTGTTGACCAGTTTATTCCGTTATTTGTCGTTTTCAAAATAGTGCTTCCGAAATAATCCGTTCCAACAATCCAGCCTGTATTTTCATTAATAAAATATATTGACTGATAATCAATCGTGCTTGGCAAAGATAACTGATTTGTCCAGTTTATCCCTCCGTTCGTTGTTCTTAGCAAAGTCCCGTTATCTCCGGATATAAAACCAGTATTGACATTAACAAAGAATACAGAGTGAAGAATTTGAGATGTACCGGAATACTGTTCTACCCACTGGCTGAAACAGTGTTCAATGTAAAATGTAAAATGTAAAATTATAAACAATAAAACCGCAAAGACGCTACGGATGCGAAGTATACCGGAAGTTTTTTTGAATACTAAGAGAACTGAATATCTCACAAAATTCACTAATTTTATATTTTTCATTTTAGCAGGATTAATTTTTTAGTTGACGTAAAATTTTCTGTTTCCATTCTGTAAAAGTATATTCCCGAAGGCAGATTTTCAGCATCGAAGCGGACTTCGTAAGTACACGGTTTCAGTTTTTCGTTTACGAGGATTTTTATTTCCCTGCCTAATAAATCAAATACTTTGATTGAAACACTCCTCCCCTCTACCTCCCTCCAAAGGGGGACAGAAAACTTTATACTTGTCACTGAATTAAACGGGTTCGGATAATTCTGCCCAAGAGAAAATGAAGACGGAACTTCATATGTAATTTTCTGTATCCCTGTCGTTTGCGAATATTTTAAAATTGCTAATTTTTTTTCCGAAAAAGGAGGCGGCAAAATTGTATATATAGTATATCCGCATACATAAATATTTCCGTATTTATCAACTGAAAAAGCACAAGCAACATTATTATCACTTGTATCCGCTATGTAAGTATGGCTGAATAATCTGTTCAGATTAGTATCAACTTTCCCGATGTAAAATCCCCGCACAGTCGATGTGTCCGATAATTTCGCAACACCGCTTGTGTATAAATATTTTCCTCCCCCGAATTTGAAATTTGTTATATATTCAAGCACGGGTTGATAAGTAGCAGTTAATAAACCCGAAGGATTATACTTAATGAAAGCCAATCCGTTTTCGTTTGTTCCCGAAATATAAATATTGCAGTTCCTGTCCGTAGTTATACAGGTTGCAGCATCTATACCCGGATGTGAATAAGTCGTGTGCCATACCCTCGTTCCGTCAGGTTTGTATTTTACTGTGGCGTAATTCCAATCGGATCCATAAAATAAATAACCTGAGATAATAACATTATTCGAATCGTCTAATGTTATTACATTCGCTCCGTCGTCACCTATTGTATTAAGTCCGTGACTGTTCAGCCATTTCTGATTACCCGAACTGTCATATTTAATCGCCATCATAACATGTTTGCCCCATGTGTAATTATATAAATTACCGGCAACATATACATAAGAACTGTCATCAACAGTTATATCTTTACCCCAGGAATTCATGACTCTCCTCACCCAGATTAAATCTCCGTTATATTTATATTTCATAGTTAAACATTTATCATTAATTCTGCCGGGTGCGTCCGATTTACCAGCCAGATAAATGAATCCGAATTTATCGGTTATCATTGAATTTATCCTGTCGTCTCCGTTTTCCGGATTATGATAAGTGCGAATCCACAGCACATTCCCGGAAGTACCGTATTTAACGATAAAGACGTTACTTTTATTCAGAGAATCGGCGAAAGTACCTGTTACGTAAAGATAATTGTCATAGGACATCTGCATAAAACAGGAAATATTTAAATTAAAATTAACCGAACTGTCGCACCATTCAATTACACCCGATGGATTAAATTTAATTATTTTTAGTTTGTTCGAATAATCGGGATTTGAAAAAGCAGCGGCTACATAAATATTTCCCGATGAATCAACACAAATCGATTTCTCGGATGGATTATGTATCAGTTTCCCGTAATTATTATACCATTCAAAATTTATCTGAGCCTGTGTATTATTAAATAACAGTGCAATTGATAAACCGGCAACGAATAAAAAAAGTTTTATTTTCTTCATATTAATAATATTTTTAATATTTTATTCCGCGATATTCCGCTTATTCCGTGTAGGAGTTTATCCCGATTCCTCGGGATGTTCCGATTGCGTCCTGTATTTTTTTCACTTATCACTTTCAACTTTTCACTTGTAACTGTTTTCCTTTGCGTCCTTTGCGTCGTTGCGGTTTATCTTTTTCATTTTCATGCTTTTCATTCATAATTCAAAATTCATAATTTCTTCATCGATCCCGATTCACTCGGGACTTAATTCTTTCTGTGTCCTTTCGCTTTTTTTCCATGTCCTTAGTGTTAAATTACGTCCTGTATTTTTTTCACTTGTCACTTTCAACTTTTAACTTTTAACTGTTTTCCTTTGCGTGAAATTCTTATTGTTGTTTTCATTTCAGAAGAATTAATTTCTTTGTCTCTGTGAATTTTTCAGTTTCCATCCTATAGAAGTAAATCCCGCTCGGCAAATCCCCACTGTCAAACCTCACCTCATACACTCCCGCCTGCAATTCCTCATCCACAAGAACAGCCACCTCTTTCCCTGCAACATCATATACTACAATTTTTACCTCTCCTCCATTTAACATTTTAAATTTAACATTTGTCATTGAGTTAAAGGGGTTCGGGTAGTTCTGCCCCAGTTCAAACCCCTCCGGCACTTCCGTCGAAATCTTTTTTATCCCTATAATTTCGGATAATGCGCGTTTCCATACACAATATTCATTTGTTCCCGCTAAAATATTTTCATTTATCGTTAATAAGGAATATACTCTTGGAACAAAGTTAAATCCCTGATTTTTCTGAAACCAGTTAGTTCCGTTATTTGTAGAAAGATATATGCCGTTATAATTTGTTCCTGCAATTATAATATTATTGGTAACTGTAAGTGAAATAACATTATAATTTAATCCGTCAAATGTCCAGTTGTTTCCGTTATTAACGGACGAATATATTCCGTTGCCTGTTCCGGCATACAAATTTCCGCCGTCTGATGTTATTACATTAATACCTATATTATTCAGTGTAGTATGTTCCCAGTTATAACCGTTATTCGAAGTACGGTAAATACCTTCATTGCTCGTTCCTGCAAAAATGTAATTCCCGTTAACCAGAAGAGATTTAACATTTTTCCCCGTTAGTGAAGTAAGTTCAAAACTAATACCGTTATCAGTTGAACGATAAACACCGTACCCGCCCGTTCCTGCAAAAATAGCTTGTCCCGAGTCCTCGGGAATATTATCTTTGACTGCCAAAGATAATATTGGAATGGCATACAAACCTAACTGAACCCAGTTATTCCCGTAATCTGTTGAACGGTAAACTCCATCATTAACGTCTGAACCTGCAAAAATAACTTGTCCCGGGTCCCCGGGAATATTGCTGCCAACAGCCAAACAGCTTATCCTTTTGTAATTCAATGATGTCTGAGTCCAGTTGTTCCCGTTATCGGTCGAACGGAAAACCCCTGCAATCGTCCCTGCAAAAATGTCGTTTCCATTTTTTATTAATACACGAATAACTGAGTTCTTAAAACCGGTTTGTATCCAGATGTTGCCGCCGTCTGATGAACGATACACTCCCGAAAAAGTGGTTCCTGCATATATAACTTGTCCCGATTTCTCGGGATTATTTCCGCTGACTGCAAGACTATATACCCATTGATTATTAAATGTTGTGAGTATCCAGTTAATTCCGTTATTTGTTGTACGATAAATTCCGTTCGTTGTCCCTGCAAAAATGTCATCATTGTATATCGCAAATGAACGAATACTTTCACTATTTGTCAAATGAGTTGTCCAGGTAATTCCATTATCGGTTGAACGGTATATCTCGCCGTAATATGAACCCGCAAATACTATGTTATCTTTTACGATAAGTGCATATATGCTATGTTCGTTTATTACTGTCTGATTCCAGGAATTACCGTTATCAGTTGAACGAAACAGTCCGTAACCGCTTACACCTGCAAAAATAAAATTCCCGTTGGCTGCTATAGAATAAATATTCCCGCCTAATGGTGTCTGTGCCCAGGTATTTCCGTTATCCGTTGAACGGTAAATCCCGTAAAACTCTGTTCCGGCAAAAATGTTATTCCCGTATTTTGCAAATGTTGTAATGTGTGTACTCAAAGCTATATGAACCCAGTTAATTCCGTTATTTGTTGATTTATAAATTCCATATTCTGTTCCGGCAAAAATATTGCTATCACTGATTAAAATCGAATTGAGTGAACCTCCGTATTCTGATACCGGCATCTTTACCCATGAATTCCCGTAATTTGTAGAACGATATGAACTGTCGGTATATAATCCTGCAAAAATAGCTTGTCCCGAGTCCTCGGGAAAATTCTCACTGGCAGCAACTGTACGTACGGGCATGCATCCGTAAGGTCCTTCACACTGCACCCACTGCCCAGCACAATCTTCAATTATAAATGTGAAATGTGCAATTACAAAAGATATAACTAAAATTAAAATTATCTTTTTCATATTAAATAATTTAATATTTTTAAATCCTTGTTTTCCTTTGCGTCCTTGGCGTCATTGCGGTAATATTTTTCTTTTATTTTTTTAATTCTTAATTTTTAATTCTTAATTCTTTTGCGCCTTTGCTTCTCTGCGTCTTTGCGTGAAATACGTATTGTTGTTTTCATTTCAGTAAAATTAATTTCCTCGTCTCTGTGAAATTTTCTGTTTCCATTCGATAGAAGTATATCCCGCTCGGCAAATCTCCCGCATCAAACCTCACCTCATACACTCCCGCCTGCAATTCCTCATCCACCAGCGTTCTAACCTCCCTCCCCATCAAATCAAACACTCTCAACACCACTTGTGTCCCCCTTTGGAGGGGGTAGGGGGAGGCACTTGTCACCTTAAACTTTATACTTGTAACTGAATTAAACGGATTCGGATAATTCTGCCCCAATGAAAAAGCCGAAGGCACTTCCGTTGAAATCTTTTCTATCCCGATTATTTCCGAAAGCGGGCGTCGCCAAATGGAATTATCGTAAGTACCGGCGAAGATACTATTGTCTGTAATAAGAAATGAAATAACTGAAGGTGTTCCGTTAAATCCCTGATTTAATTGAATCCAGTTCTGACCGTTATTTGATGAATAATAGACGCCGTCTGTCCAGGTTCCTGCAAAAATATTAATGCCGCTTAATTCAAGAGCCCAAAAGTCTAAATTTATCAACTCCGATTCTATCCAGTTCTGACCGTTATTTGTGGAATAATATAAACCGTCAAAAGTTCCGGCAAAAATATTGTTGCCGTTTATTGCAAGTGAATGAATTGAATGATTATTTAAAGCAGCTTGCACCCAACTCTGACCGTAATTTGAAGATAGATATAATCCGTTGGAATGTGTCCCTGCATAAATAACTTGTTCCGAGTCCTCGGAATTATTTTCGCTAAACTCGAGCGAGAGTGTTGAAATATTTAATGAAGTAATCGACCAGTTCTGACCGTTATTTGTAGAAACATAAACTCCGGCACCCGTTCCTGCAAAAATGTAATTTCCGTTTACGGCTAAGGAATACACAAGATGGTCATTCAAAGCCGTCTGTGTCCAGTTTTGTCCGTTATTTGTTGACTGATAGACTCCATTAGTCCATGTACCGGCAAAAATAATATTTCCGCTTATGGCGAGGGAATATACCGGTTGATTATTAAAAGCAGTCTGTGACCAGTTACGACCGTTGTTTGAAGTAAGAAAAACGCCTACCGGGGATGTAAAACTACGCACCCCTGCGAAAATATTATCACCGCTTTTTGCGAAGGATTGAACAAATCCGCCGTATATACCATAACACTGCATCCATTGTCCGTATGATTCACCGATGCAAAATGTAAAATTTAAAATAACAAACACTGTTAGTAAAAATATCTTTTCCATAATAAATAATTTATATTTTTTATTTCCGCGTTACTCCGCTTAATCCGTGTGTTCCGCGTTCCTGATACGTCATGTTGTTTTCATTCATAACTCAAAATTCAAAATTCATAATTAATTTTTAAAATCTCATTTCAGTAAAATTAATTTTTTTGTATCTGTAAATTTTTCCGTTTGCATTCGATAGAAGTATATCCCGCTCGGCAAATCACCCGCATCAAACCTCACCTCATACACACCCGCCTTCAACTCCTCATCCACCAGCGTTCTAACCTCCCTCCCCGCCAAATCATACACCTTCAACACCACCTTAACACTTGTCACTTTCAACTTGTCACTTGTCACTTGTTTTCCTTCACTTGCCACCTTAAACTTTATACTTGTAACTGAATTAAACGGGTTCGGGTAGTTCTGCCCCAGTTCATACCCCGAAGGTATTGTATTTCCAAAATTCTTGATGCTCACATAAATCTGGTTCAGGTAAAAGTTTATGTTTTCATAAGTGTTTCCGGAAGATAATGTCATTGATATACTGTCGGCTGAAAAACCGAGTCTGTCAACTAACAATTTAACACTGCCCTGCTGAACAGAATTTAATTGATAAATTCCGCTTCCGTCTGAAATGCTGTTTTTCAAAAAACTGTTTCCGCTCTTAATGTATAAAATTGCATCTTTAATGTAAACAATATTTTTATTCTCTGCTTTCATAATTTTCCCTTTTATTGTGCAGTTGCCTGAAGATGTCGCCTGCCTGTCCACATTAATATTTACCTCGGATAAATTAGACGTTGCAAATATTTTTTGTGCACTTTTCCAGTATATTTCCTGCGGATAATATGCAGGTGCGAAACTTTGATTTGAGGGCGGAAAAGCAATCAGATATATTGAATCCTGCGGTATTTTTTTTAATGAATAATATCCGCTTATCAGTATGGGAGTTGAATCAACTGTAATAATGTTTCCGTTGCTTCTGTCAAGTTTGACGGCTTTTATATATCCGCCTTCTACAGGTTGTAAGTTATTCTTATATTTTACGCATCCCGTAATTGTGAAATTTGTGTTCCAGCTTTGCAGGTATCGTATTGTCAGGCATTCGACATGTTGTGCGGCATTTGTGGAACCGCATAAATAAATATTTCCGTAATTATCGGCACTGATATCATAAACTTCGGAAGATGGTGTCACACCTATATAATGTATCATCCATTTTTGCGTCCCTGATGTATCATATTTAATCGTTGTAATCATTTGTCCGTAGTAATTCCTTATTGTCAAATAAATATTTTTGAATATATCTGTCGCTATTCCTCCGGGTCTGACATAGTTGCTGCCTGCTGTAATATCCTTTTTCCATTTCATCTGTCCGGTTGAATCATACTTAATTGTCGTTACTTTGGAATGGTACATCGTATCAATTAATGAATATCCGGTTATATAAATATTACCGTCGTCCGTTACTTCCATTTCTTGAGGTCTGTCATCTAAATTGTATTCGCTGTTGTAAGTCCTGTACCAAATTTCCGTTCCTGTATTGCTGAATTTCGTTATTATATAATCATTTTTAGTATTAACTGTCCATTTCGTTCCGCTGCAATATACACTGCCGTAACTGTCAATTCCCAGACTCGCATAACCATAATAATCTATATCGAAAAATTGAGATGTTGTCCCTGCCCATTGCAATTGCCCGTTGTTATTATATTTTAATACTTTTATACTGTATAATCCTGTGTAAATATATTGAGCAAGCGTGTAAACGTTTCCTGCGTCATCAAGTTTTATTTTATATCCGCTGCAGCCCGATGAACCCGAAGTAAGATATTGTGCCCATAATAAACTTCCTGATGTGTTGTATTTAACGGTTTGAATTCCTGAATTGTTACCGTCGAATCCGTATCCGGTTATATACACATTACCGAAATCATCAACCGCCATGTCATAAATGCTGTATACTCGACCCGCCTCCCATTGGGTAATTCCGAATGAACTGTATTTCCTGATTATTCCTCCGTTATATCCATTTCCGCATACATAAATATTGCCGTAATTATCTAATGAAAATTCAACGGGATATGTGTTCTGAATCCTTGCATCCCATTGAAGTTCTCCCCTTGAATTGTATTTTAGAAGTATTAAAAAATTGTTTGGCATTGAACTACCGAGAACGTAAACGTTTCCGTAACTATCGTATTTAACTTTTCTCCCGATTGAGTAGTCATCTGTCTGCCCTCTGTAACGCACGTCCCATTCTTCGTGTACCTGACTTATTAGTTGCAGTGGAATGATTAATAATGCCATTAAAAATAAAATTTTTATTTTATTCATTTTTTATTCGTTAATTTTGTTCTAAATGTTCTTTGTTCGGTTCTTAATTCTTCCTTGAATTTTGTATTAATTCCCGGTGGAGTGCTTACGAATTCATCTGTGTTCTTGTATCCGATAATTTTTGTTATGAACCAATGGCATAATGCATTTTCGGGAATATTATAATTTGTGTCTGTAAGTTGTGTTAATGTAAATGTCTCCGTATTCATATAAATAGACCTGTCAACATAAATACCGTTGCCCGGATAATCTAATTTTGCTGCGTAAATACCCTGCGGTGAATCTTTGGAAAATGAAAATATTGTGCCGTAATCAACATTCTGTTCGTTATTTTCCGGCGAAATCAAAGAAGGAAATGTATTGAAATTTATGTTGTTGAAATATTTGGGAAGAATCTCCGTGACTTTTATTCCCATTCTGAAATTGTCTTGATGTATAATTCTTATCCATGCGTAGTATTTGTAAATATCTCCCTGCAGTAACGGTATAAATGCTGAAAAATTCATATTATTAATTTCCGCATTCGTAATACTGAAACCGTATTCAAAAATATTTGCAAACGGATATCTGTTCATTCCTATCCTGAAAAAGTTAACACTGAAATTTTGAGGAATGGTTAATAATCCCGATATTGTAGTATCCGTAGGATTTGTGCCCAAATCGTTATCATAAAAAACTATCCTCTCGGCTCCGCCGTTTGAAATAGTTAACGATTTCTCACCGTATTTATCGTATGAGATTACTGAATATGTCGAATCAGTGCATATCCATACGGCAACCTTTCCTTTAACCGTGGGATTTCCGCTCCATTGATGATTTATAACACCGTATGTCGAACTGTATATTTTCTTGTAACTGTGATGCATACCCGAATCATTATAAAAAACTAAATATGCTGTCTGATTATTATTAAAAGGAGGAAAAATAACAGTTATATTGGCGTTATATTGCTGTGGTATTCCGGAATGGTCTATGGGTAATACTGGACTGATTGTATTCAAACCCCGGAATGTTACTACGTTGCCGTAATATTCGTAAACCGTGATATCGTATGGCAACCTTACATCGGAAAATGCAAAACTTCCGTCCGAAGATACTGTCTTTATCTGTGAATTTAATTCAACCCTTAAATTTGGTATCTCCTTTCCCCAATAATCGGTCACCCTTCCTGCAATTGTAAATTTTTCCACCGGATTAACGGGATTATCATCATCCTTACCGCAGCCGCAGTATAAGATTATAATTAAACTCACCGTACAAAACAACAAAATCTTTAAAACTTTAATTAAATTCATTTAATTTAAATTTATTTTTAAAAATTTATTCACTCATCCAATCATCCATTCATTCAATCATCCAATCAACCAATCATCCAATCACTAACAACTAATAACTAACAACTAACAACTAATAACTAAATCATTTCATTTTTTATAAACTAATATTTTTTCCGTGTTAATCCGCTTAATCCGTGTGTTCCGTGTATCTGATGCGTAATGCTTGTATTCATAATTTCTTCTCCTAAAATATTATTTTAATATAATCAATTTCCTCGTTTCCATAAATCTCCCCGCCTCCATCCTGTAAAAATACACCCCGCTCGGCAAATCCGTCGAAGATCCGCCGAGGCGGACATCAAACCTCACCTCATACGTTCCCGCCTCCAGCCTTTCATCCACCAGCGTTCTTACCTCCCTCCCTGCCAAATCAAACACCTTCAATACCACCTTGTCATTCCCGCGAAGGCGGGAACCTATTCCAATCTGAAATCTTATAATCGTAACTGCGTTGAACGGGTTCGGATAATTCTGCCCCATAAAAAACTCATTTGGTACTTCACCGCTTATATTTTTTACTGACGTAACTCCACCGGTAGTGGTTTTAACGATTATTCCGTTATTTCCTACTGCCCATCCGGTTAAAGCATTAACGAAATAAATTCCTCTGAATCCGTTAACGGGAGTATTTTGATTTATCCAGTTATATCCTCCGTTATTAGTTCTTTTAATTCCTCCCGAAGGAAATACTATCCATCCGGTATCACTGTTAATGAAATAAAAATTTGAAGCACTAACCGTAGAAAGAGAATCTGTGTTGAACCAGTTTAATCCGCTGTTTGATGTTTTTCTTAGGTAAAACTGCAGAAAATAACCGGTATTAGCATCTAAAAAGCGCAGTTGTTGAAAAGTGTTTTCTTGAATAGGTAGTGAATTTGAAGAATCAATTGTATAAGTTGTCCAGTTAATTCCCTGATTTGTAGTTTTACAAATATGCGATTTTTGTGCACCTACATCCGAGAACCACAAACCGCTTGACCAGCCTGTTGCGTTATTGATAAAATCAATAGATTTAAATGCAATAAACGGACCCGGTCCGAAAATATAATTCTGCCAGTTGCTGCCGCTGTTTGTTGTTTTGTTTATTGCTCCGTATGAACCGCCCCAGTACCAGGCGCTGCCACCTGATACCACATAAATATCATTCAGGCCGGTAATACTTATATCGTGATATATATTGGAACCTATTACAGGATTAATCCTAACAACCCAGTCTGAACCTCCGTTTGTTGTGTTTAATACTATTCCATATTCATAAGAAAAAGGGTAAGATGTAATGAAATCTCCGCCGCAAGCCCAGCCGGTTAATTCATTAAAAAATCTGATGCATTTCAAATTTAGAGTCGTTCCGCTGTTTTGCTGAATCCAGTTAACTCCCCCGTTTATTGTTTTGAGAATTTTGCCTGAGTCACCTGCAATATATCCGGTTTGAGAATTTACGAAGTAAACTGAATTTAAATTTATATTTATTCCGCTGTATTGAAGATTCCATCCCGTTGCAGAGTTAAAGTTTTTTAAAGTCCTAAAACCGAAGCAATTTCGAACTAAAAGTGAAGTCACCCCGGTAAAAAGAATTATAAAAACTGCTATGAAAATAAATTTTTTCCTTCTCATTTTAGTAAAATTATTTTTTTTGTTTCCTTGAATTTATCTGCTTCCATCCAATAAAAATATACCCCGCCCGGCAAATCTTTAGCATAGAATCGGAGTTCGTACGTGCCGGGATTCAATTTTTCGTTAACGAGGGTTGAGATTATTCTTCCAGTCAAATCAAATATTTTAATCGTGACATTTCCTCCCCCCGGCACCCTCGAGGCGGGGATATTAAATTTTATGTTTGTAGATGAGTTAAAGGGATTGGGGTAGTTTTGCGAAAGAGAAAATGATGGCGGAACTTCCGAAGAAATATTTTTAACGAAAACGCTGCCTCCGTTTGTGGTTTTCAATATCAGACCGTTATAGCCGGTTATCCAGCCTGTGTTTTCATTTGCAAAAAATATATCGAAGTACGGGTCTCCCTCACCCTGCAGAAGTGTATGCCAATTAACTCCTGCGTTTGTTGTTCTGATTAATTTGTAGGTTGCTACTTCCCAGCAGTTGCCGACTGCAAAACCCGTGCTCTGATTTACAAAATAAACCGATTCGTAGCCGATTACCGTACCGAGTTTCTGTGAAGTCCAGTTCAGACCGCCGTTTGTGGTATTAATTACGACTTCGCTGTCGCATACTCCGTATCCGTTATAGTAATCGGTAAAGAAAAGCGATGCAATGCGCTGGTTCGTTCCTGTCGGCATAAGTGTCCAGGATTGTCCGCAATCAGTAGTCCGCCGAAGCATTCCGAGGTCACCCGCAATGAAACCGGTTGACTGATTTAAAAACCTAATCGTCCAAACCGATACACCCGTTACATACATATCAATCCAGTTTAATCCGCCGTTTGTGGTTTTATAAAATTTCCCGTCATATCCTCCAGTGAATCCCGTTTCCGAATTTATAAAATGTATTGCGAAGTAAAATTCAAATCCGTTCTGATGCTGGATTATCCAGTTCACTCCCGCGTTTGTCGTTTTAAGAATTTTGCTCGTTCCGATTCCGTTCATAAATCCACCGCAGAGATATCCCGTTTGTGAATTTATAAAATGAATGCCTGTGAAATAGTCATTCGGTGTCGTGCCCGTGTTTAAATTTAACCAGTTGATTCCGCCGTTTGTAGTTTTTAAAACGTGAGAACTGTCGCCGATTACGTAACCTGTGTTCACATCAAGCATACGGACTTTTGAGAGGAATGAGTTTGTTCCCGAATACTGCTGTATCCACTGTGAGAGGATAATTCCCGGTAGAAAAATCACTATACCTATTAACCTTCCTTTAGTCACTTTTTTTTAGAATTTAAATAATAAAATTTTGTTTTTCAATGAAAATAATTTAATTGCCAAGGAGCTGAAAAAATAATCCTTTAGTTTTTAAATTCTGCGCAAACCGGCAAGAAATTGTAACCATCATAACGCATCAGAAACACGGAAGGACACGGATGACAAAAGATATTAACCGCAACGACGCAAAGAACGCAAAGAAAAAAACAGAATGTAGTAATAGAAGTTAGTTATGGAAGAAAAACATAATGTTGCGGAGGACAAGTATTACGCATTCGAAACACGGAAGGACACGGGTGAAACACGGAAGGACACAGAAGATAAAAGATATTAACCGTAACGACGACAAGTACGCAAAGAAAAAAAACAAAATGTAGTAATAGAAGATAGTAGTAGAAGAAATACATAATTACGCGGAGGACAAGTATTACGCATTCGAAACACGGAAGGACACGGATTGAAACGGAAAAACACGAAATTTATAAATATATAAACATTCCGGTTCCGGTTTGACCGGTTTATTCCATTAGTCCTCAAATTCTTCGCAAAATGGCAAGGAATTTTGGTTACTACGCTGGAGCATAGTAACCAGCGAGATTTTCCGGCTCGACCGGTTTATGAATTAATCCATTACTCCTCAAATTCTGCGCAAAATGGCAAAGAATTTTGACAAAGGTTTTAAATTCCGAGAGTCCCCTCGTTCGCTAGG
>JAFGII010000002.1 GCA_016929695.1 Ignavibacteria bacterium | reverse complement strand
GCATCAGTGTCATCTGTGTGCAGAATACGTAATGCTGGTTTTAATTCTTTGCCATTTTACGCAGAATTTGAAAACTAATTGAATAATTCCTTCCCGCCTCTGCGGTCATTTTTCTTCTA
Source organism: Ignavibacteria bacterium (assembly GCA_016929695.1). GTDB lineage: Bacteria > Bacteroidota > Ignavibacteria > Tepidaquicellales > Tepidaquicellaceae > Tepidaquicella. The sequence goes on along the minus strand of JAFGII010000002.1, from coordinate 4,203 downwards.
TTCTTAATCGAACATTGAACATTGAACATTGTACATTGAGTATGTTATCTCCCCAGCCCGTCAAGATACTCCTTCTTCTTTAGCAGCGTCTCCTTATCCTCCTCCCTGTCCTCATCCCGTACACAACAATCTACGGGACATACCTCTGCACACTGCGGCTTTTCATGAAATCCTACGCATTCTGTGCATTTGTCAGGAACAATATAAAATATTTCATTTGAAAAGAATCCTTTTTCCCCTGAAGGTGATGCGTCATTCCCTGAATATTCACTCCCTCCGAGAGACCATTTTGCACCCCCTTCATAAATTGCAGTGTTGGGACACTCCGGCTCGCATGCCCCGCAATTTATACACTCTGAAGTTATCTTTATTGCCATATTAATCCTTTGTAAATTTTATATTGTGACAATAAAAATGTTAAAATAGTTCCTATTTAATTCTTTTTATCACTACAATTGTTTTATCATCCGAATATCTTCCGTTAACACCGAATTTCTGAACTTCGTCTAATATATTGTGGCAAATATCCTTCGCACTCATTTCCTTAAATTTTTTTATTGCATTTTTCAGTCTTTCTTCACCGTAAAACTCGAAATTGGAATTTGCAGCCTCGATTATCCCGTCCGTGTATAATATTAGTAAATCATTTACGTTTATATGAAAATATTCCGTAAAATAATTCTGATTGGCTGAAGGTCCTAAAACCGGACCGGTTGACTTTAAAACAGAAATTTTATCGCTGCCGTGATTAAGATGATAAGGCGGATTGTGTCCCGCATTTATATAAACGCAGAGCCCTTTCTTGTCCTGATATAATTCGCAGTAGAACAATGTTAAAAATCTTTCATACGGAAATGTATCGTAAACAAGATTATTGATTTTCTTGATTAATGTCGTATTCGAAACATCATAACTTACTCCCATTTTTAATGCCCCTGAAACATAAAGTGCCTGAGCAGCTGCCGATATTCCTTTCGATGCGGCATCGGCTATAACAACGGATATTTTATAATCATCTCCGCATTTTAAATAATCAAAAAAATCACCGCCTACAATTTTTTCCGGCAGAGATACACCGAACATTTCGTAATTGCCGAATTTGAGTTCATGCTCGGGAAGTATGTTCTTTTGAATTTCACTCGCCTTCTCTAATTCTACAATGTTTTCTTTCGCTTTCGATTCCAGTTTTCTGGTTCGTAAAATAGGACTGAGTGTAACGCTGATGATGTTTAATGTGTTGATAAAATCTTCGTCGGGCTCGTTTCCGTTTAATGCTATGAGATATTTGTATAGATAATAATATTTGTTCTTCTTGTCGGATATTTTACATCTCTCCCCTACTCCCGCCGCTGAATATATATATATGCCTCTTTTTATTAAGTATTCATTGGTTTCGTATGCAATGAATGCCCTCCGCTGACCGAAACTTTTAAATACAGGATAATCTTTGACATTTAATTTGTAATCTTTCTCAATCGGTGATATATCCCCTTTCTGAGAAATTAACGTGTATGACTTTTTGTCAATATCCAGTTTCCACAATCTTCCGCCGCTTATGTCTATTGAATCAATGTTTATAATATTTTCAAGTACATATGATAAAAGTTCCTCGTTTGTTTCAAATGAGGGGGCTTGCCTGATAATGCTTTCAAGAACTTTGTAAAGTTTTCGCTGTTCCATTATTTTGGTATTATTTTTAATTTGTTTCTGTCTAAATGAATTTTTCCTAATGCAGCACATAATGTAAATATTACGGATATGCAGTAAATCCATAAAAAGCCGATTACAAAGGCGGAAAATGCACCGTATATCATACTGTAATCCGTTATGCCAATAACATAAAATGTAAAAAAGTATTTGAATATTTCAAAAAATATCGCCGCCATGAATGATGAAAAATATAACGTTTTTTTCGGTGTCCTGAAATGAGGAATCTTGCTGTATAATAATATGAACAAAAATAAAGAAAATATGAAACTGATGAATATCACAATTAAATTTTGAAACCCCGTAAAGTCGAATTCAAATCCGAAAATTTCTGACCTTAATTTAAATAACTGGCTGAATGAAGTAATTAAAAAACTAATGAGAAATATTATGATTGAAACAAATACAAAAAGAAAATCCCGGAGTTTTGCGTATAAAAAACTTTTTTCGTCTTTGAATTCATATACTATGTTTAAAACATCGCGCATTGAAGAAAATAAACCGCTCGAAGTCCAGAGTAATCCTGAAAAACCTATTATGCCGGTTAATAATGTATTTTGTGTTAACTGCTGTACCCTCAAAAGTACTTCAGATATAAATTTGTTTTGAGTCTCTGGCGGTAAAGGAAGTAAATTCTTTAACTGTGTATCTATGTATTCGGCAACAACTGCTCTGTCCAGATATAATCCTACAAAAGTCAGTAATATTAACGAAAATGGAATGAGACTAAATAAGAAATTAAAAGCAACTCCTGAGGATAAAGTAAGTAAAACTTCTTCAATTATTTTATTATAAAGATTTGTAAGATAATGTTTAATTATTAAGTATGACCTGAAATAATTTCGTCTGTTGATTTTTTTCATTTAATTAATTCTCTAAATTTCCTCTCGCTTATTTAAAATATTACTTAATTTTATTATGATACAATTATGGCAATGTAATGATTAAATTTAATCAATTTATTATTTAAAATATAGCTTTTTAAAAATATCGGAATTTTTTTCTTATCTTCATTAAATAATCCTCCTTCTCAATAAAAGAATAGTGAAATTATTTGTCTTGGTATTTTTTATAATATCAATATTTTATTATATATTTATTATTGTTTTATGTAAGAAATATCCTACATAAAAATGTTACATATTCCTACAAGCATTTCAAATGTAAATTTACTATATTTAACTCAAATTTAGTTCTTTGAAGTTAATTCGTCGGTTTGTTGCTTTTAGAATTGAAATGATTGTTAGTAAAGATAATATATTTATGGTATGCGTGCTTTCGTTTTTAAACAAAATAAATATTATTTAAATTTTGACTTTTTTTATTAAAATCTATGCTTTATATTAAATTAACAAAGGAGAAATGAAAAATTTGAGACTATTTTTACCCTTTTTATTGATAATAGGGTTGTTAAGTTTTATTGTTCCTCACCAAAGTTACTCTTCAGATAGTTATCCTGTCGTAGATTACCTTGGCGTGGATAAAGGGGTGGCAAATCTAATAATACAAATTCCTGAAACACCTGATTACTATTTTACTATTCCATGGTCAGGTACATTTTTCTGCAAAGTTGACAATGATACAGGAAAGTTTTATTGTATTGATATTTTTAGACTTATCAATAAAAATCCCGTTCCGATGATTGACACCGGCCAGGTAAAAGTCCACATATTGTATATCATTCTGAATTATTACCCGAATAAACCGTATCCATATCCCGGTGCTCTGCCCTCATTGAATAGAGAAGCCGCTGCAATTCAACTTGCAATTTGGCATTTCAGCGATTCAATAAACGTTAATACACTACAGGGTTCAAGTAATGGTGATATTAAGAACAGAGCATTGCAAATTATTGCTGATGCAAACGCTAACTGGAGTACCGCATCTTTCATTAAAACGGTCAAAATTGAACCCGTAGCAATATCTGATAGTCTAAATATTGCCGATACTTTGCGCGTTAAGGTCACTAACACAACTGGCTCTCCGATGTCCGGCGTAACTGTTTACCTGACCTCCACAGCGGGGACATTAAGTGCCACTTCCGCTGTTACAGGTCCCGATGGTTATACCCCCTATATAACATTACAAAAAAGTACCGAAGATTCAGTCGCTACAATAAAAGCTTGCGCAAGAGCTCCTATTGGAATAGGAACACTCTATACTCACTTGCAAAACGAATGTAATTTTCAAAGACTCGTTATTGCCTCCGTTACATGGGGCAACGTCTGTGACAGATTAATAATAACCTGGAGTACCAGTGGTGGTGGCGGCGGCGGAATTGAAAGCAGTTATAAGATGGCTGAGATGCTGTTTCTCCGAAATATACTTCTTAGAAAAGGTGAAGCAGGCAATATGTTAAGGAATGATAAAATAACCTCAACCTATCCCTTGCAGACTTTCATTCCGGCTACAGGACCTTATAATTCCATCCCAATAGAAACAACTCCATTTGATATTTTAGGTATTTCAAATGCTACTTCTGCTTATGCTGTAGAT
>JAFGII010000030.1 GCA_016929695.1 Ignavibacteria bacterium | reverse complement strand
TCAGGAAAACGGGTTTTGAGCCAGTGTGCCTGCCGGTAATAATAATCAACGTCATTGAGCAATCCCTGTTCTTCCTGAACGGGATTTCCGCTTAAGATTTCCTGCAGTTTGTTTATACTGTTAAGTTCTTCTTTTATATTTAGTTCTTTCCAGTTCTTATCTTTGTTTAGTTTCAATTCCTTAACCGTTGTTGAGATACCGTCAGATATTCCTTTAATGTATTTATCCAATGACTTCCGAAGTGATTTTGAATTATTTGCGATTGATTCAAGTATTTTTAAATCGCTTTTGATTGTCTTTGCTCCGGCAGTGAATTTACTGATTTGTTCTTTCAGTTGATTTTCTTCATCGAATGTGATTAATAAGTCTAATTTTTCTTTCCCGAAAACTTCAGATTTATCTTTTACGAAATTATTCAGTTTTCTTTTGAGTTCTGATTCTAATTCAGTAAATTTATCAAGATTAATAACAATTTCTTTTGCAGAATTCAGAATCGTATCAATGTAAGATTTAAAAGTTTCTTTAAATTTATCGGGATTACTTCTGTAAAGATTAACAATAGAAATTATATTCCGGAGTTGCTCGGGACTGAAGTCGTTGATTTTCTGTGTTACTTTTCTGAAGATTTTCCTTGCATCGAGCATCAGGACTTGATTTTTTCTTTTGACATCAGTTTCTTTTGTGCGGTCAAAAAACCAGAGCGTGCAGGGCAGGGAACGGGTATAAAAGAAATTATTTCCGATTGCAACCATTACGTCAACCGCACCCGTTTTTACAAGTTTTTTGCGAATATCTTTTTCGCTGTGACCCGCATCGCTTGCTGATGAAGCCATAACAAATCCCGCTCTGCCTTTCGGCTTCAGATATGAATAGAAATACTGAATCCATAAATAATTTGCATTGTCATTTTTCGGTAATCCGAAAGGGAGACGTTTATCTTTTTTTACAATATCTTTAGACTTATCTACACCGTCAACATTAAAAGGGGGATTCGCCATAACGAAATCACATTTACCGACGAGTTTATGCTTGTCTTCATAAAATGTATTGCCTTCAAGTATGTCTCCTTCAAGTCCGTGAACGGCTAAGTTCATTTTTGAAAGTTTTGTGTTTGTCTCTGCTTTTTCCTGACCGTAAAATGTGACTTTCTCGGCGGGCTTCATACCTTCGCTTTCGATAAAATATCCCGTCTGAACAAACATACCCGCACTGCCGCAGGCAGGGTCGAAAACGATTCCCTGATTTGGTTCTATGATATTAACAATCGTGTTAACAAGACTGAATGGCGTGAAGAAATCGCCGCCTTCCTGCGCCCCCGTCATTGCGAATTTATTCAGGAAGTATTCATAAATTTTTCCGAATATGTCGCCTTCGGCTTTCTGCAGGACTTCTTTATTGAATATGCGGAGGAGTTCTTTCAATAAACTTTTACTGAAAATGGTATAATTTTTCGGCAGGATTCCCGATAGTTTCGGATTGATTTCTTCGATTGCCTTCATTGCCTCGTTTATGGCATCGCCGAGGTTGGTTTCTTCAGGCAGATTTACAAGATAATCGAAACGGGATATTTCCGGCAGGAACATTGCATTTTTTGCTTCAAAATCTTTTTGATTTATTTCTCTTCTGCCCCGCCGGGGATGAACAGGCAGATTTTTTTCAACTTCATCTTTTACGCGTAAAAATCTGTTATAAGCGTGACGCAGAAATATCAAGCCGAGAACAGGCATAGAGTATTCTGTTGCAGTGAGTTTGCTGTTTGCACGCAACTGGTCGGCAGCACGCCAGAGTTCCGCTTCAAGTTTACGAAGTTCATTTCCCTGCATTAGCGTTTTTCCTTTACTTTGTTATATGAACAATATATTTATTTTAAATCAGAATTTAAATTTAATTTCTTTTACGAAATGATTGAATATAAGATTGAATGATAGAGTGATTGAATTATTTTTTTCCTCATCCGATGAACAAGTTCATAGGATGAGTACAGGGATAAAAAATTTTTCAAGATTTTCTTAATATTTGACTTTCGGGTTTTTATACCATAATTTTGTATGGTAGATAATGATAAACTTTAAAATTATTAAAAATGGGCAAATTTAAACAAATTATTACTGAAACGAAGAATTTTCTCGGTAGGATTTTCAATCCTGCAGTGAAAAAATGGCTTCATAACACACCCGGCGGTTTTCTTGACTTTCTGCCGGGATACAGGGCAGGATTTGATATTTATAAGAGTTTTGCTTATGCGTGTATTAATGCAAGGGCGGAAAATATATGCAAGGCGAAGATTTATCTGTATAAAGATGAGCCGGGAAGAAGAGACAGGGAGATAATCGCTCATCCTTTTCTGGATTTAATTACAAGACCTAACAGGCGGAATCAGACATTCAGAGAGATTTTATTCAAGATTGCAGTCAGTCTTGACCTTTACGGGAATTCATACGTATTTATACAGCGGGGAAATGACGGTTTTCCGTCGGGTCTTTATCATCTTCCGTCGAAATACATTGAAATAAAACTTAACGAGCCGCAAACGGAAATTTCTCATTATGTCTATAATGCGGGAGGGAAAATTCAGAAATTCAGCAGGGAAAATATTATTCATTTCCTGATTCCCGACCCGGATAATAATTATAAAGGCAAGGCAACAATTGACGGTTTCAATCTGACGCTGGAAATTGACTATTTGCAGAATTTATATCAGAGAAATTTTTACCGTAATGATGCGTCACCGGGTATGATTATTGAAATGGACAGGGAGATGATGGATACTGAATTCGAAAGATTTAAATCAAAATTTAGAGCATTATATGAAGGTTCTTACAATGCAGGTAAGACTGTTTTTCTTGACAGCGGTGCAAAAGCGAAGCCTTTTCAGTCTCATCCCAAGGATGTGGAAATACTTAAAGCGAGAACGTGGATTAGGGATGAGATTATGTCAATTTTCAGGGTGCCGAAAATAATTCTGGGAGTGACTACCGATGTTAACAGGGCGAATGCAATTCAGCAGTTGCGGACTTTTAATGATAACGTTATTAAACCGTTTGCAAAACTGACGATTGAGAGCAAGTTTAATTCTTTTCTGCAGAATAATTATGCGAAAGACAATTTACGGCTGTCAATGGAATATGATTTCGAAAATGACAGGGAACTGCAGTTGAGAGCGTATGAACTTTATATGAAATACGGAATTGCAACGAGGGAGGAAATCAGGGAGATGGAAGGATTCTAAGTCAATTATGAATTATGAATTTTAAATTATGAATTAAGAATTTTGAATTTTGAATTACAAATTTTGAAATACGAATTAATAATATGAATTAAATCCGCCGCGGCGGTAGATTTAAAAACTATGAACTTTAAATTGTGAATTATTAATTAAAAATGTTACGTCGCGGCGGATGATTTAAAAATATGAATTTTAAATTTTTAAAATGAAAGGAGGAATAAAATAAATGGAACACTTTTTTATTAAAGAATGCGGGGAGAATCTTAAACCGAAGTTTATAGATGAGCAGGAGAGGACAATAGTTCATTACATTACGACTAAGGCAGTTGACAGGTTCGGTGACAGGATTTATCCCGAGGGAATGGACGATTCCGATTACAGAAAAAATCCGGTAGTGCTTTTTGCTCACGACGCAAGGGAACTCACAATCGGAAAAAATATCTGGCTAAAGAAGGACAAAAAGGGCGTGCTTGCCAAGACGCAGTTTGCGGATACTCAAATCGGCAAGGATTTATTCCGTCTGAATCAGAACGGATTTTTAAATGCGTGGAGCATCGGATTTATTATTCCCGAGGGCGGCTCTGAATATGCTGACGGCATAAATCATATTAAAAAGTGGAATCTGCTTGAGTATTCGAATGTTCCTCTTCCGGCTAATCCCGAATCGCTGAACCTGATGCTGAAGGAGGTTAGCGATGAAAGACTTAAGCGGTATCTTCTTGAAAGTTCTGAAAAAGAAAATTTTGAATTTTTTAAGATGAGC
>JAFGII010000029.1 GCA_016929695.1 Ignavibacteria bacterium | reverse complement strand
TTCTGACTTCTGACTACTTTTTCAGCAATAGTTTCCCCAATCGAAAGACACGCTGTTGCTGCCGGAGAAGGTGCATTACACACGTGCAGTATATTTTCCTTTTCAACAAATAAAAAGTCATCAATTAAATTCCCTTCATTATCGCACGCCTGTGCACGGACTCCCGCACTTCCGGGAATAATATCGCCGTATTCTATTGAAGGAATTAATCTTTGCAGTGAATTCAAAAATGCAGGTTTTGAGAATGAACGGTAAAATTCCATAAAGCCCATTCGCCAGTATTTCTTTGCAATTTGCAGAAATCCTTTCCAGAAAACCGCATCGAACATATCCCCAAAATCAATATCGAACTTATTGTATCCCTCGCGCTTGAAAGCAAATACCGCATTCGGTCCCGCTTCTCTTTCACCGTCGAGCATTCGTGTAAAATGAACTCCCAGAAACGGGAACTGCGGGTCGGGAACGGGATAAATTAAATTTTTAACCAAATTACGTTTCTCCTTTTTCAGGACATAATATTCACCCCGGAAAGGAATTATTTTTATATTTATTTTAGGATTTGTTAATTTTGCAATTCTGTCTGACTGCAGTCCGGCACAGGTAATCAGATATTTTGCGGTGTAATTTTCTTTGTTGGTAATTATTTCTACAAAGGTTTCGCTCCTACGGAGCTCTTCCTCGTTCCGATGCTCCGGCGTCGGAACGGCTTTTTCATTAATACTAACCAGTCTTTCTTCAAAATGAATCTCCCCGCCCAAATCATAAATCAGTTCTTCAAGTTTTTCCGAGACTTCTTTATAATCGATAATTCCGGTCTGCGGAACATATATTCCTTTTATTGCATTTGTTACATAAGGTTCATATTCTCTTATTTCTTCGGGCGAAAGATATTTCAATCCTTCAAGCCCGTTCTCAATTCCCCTGTCGTAAATTCTCTTCATCCCGTCAAGTTCTTTTTCCTCGGTAGCAACGATTACTTTACCGCAAATTTCGTACCTGATTTTATTTACGTCGCAGAAATCAAGAAGCATTTTGTATCCCTTCCTGCAATTTAATGCTTTCAGACTTCCCGGCTTATAATATATACCCGAATGAACAACCCCGCTGTTATTCCCTGTCTGATGTTTCGATACTCCGTTTTCTTTTTCAATAATGCAGATTTTCAGTCCGGGATTTTTCTCGAGTAGTTTGTAACAAGTGCTCAGCCCAACAATTCCAGCCCCTACTATAATCACATCGTAATTTCGCTCCATATTATATAGAATTTATACAAATATCCTTATAATTATTAATATTTGAAATTCATTTATTACCCTCATCCCATAAACTTGTTTATCGGATAAGGGTTTTTATGGATTCTGAATTACTTTACCCGAAAAGCCGGACTTATATAATGATGTTGTTCTTAATTCTCTTGAAATAAAGAATATATTTGAATATATTTGAATAAAAAAGAATACAATGCCAAAAACAATTACACTACGTTTGGATAATAAAAAATATAAGTTGTTTAAAGCCGCCGCGGAAAGTGAAAACAGACCTATATCAAATTTCATTGAAAATGCAGCCTATTTATACCTTTTAAGCGAAAATTATGTAAGCGACCTTGAAATGAATGAAATAATTGCAGATAAAAATTTAATCGCAGGCATAGAAAAAGGATTAAGGGATATAAAAACGGGAAAGTATAAAATTGTCCGGTAAATATCAAATAGCGGAAACTAACAATTTTCAAAAATCACTGAGTAAAACAGGTGATAAGAAATTATATCCAAAGATAAAACACCTTGTTTACCCTGCCTTATGTGAAAATCCCTTCTATGGTCAGCACATTAAGAAACTGAAAGGAAAATTTGATAATATTTACAGATTCAGAATAAGCAGTTTCCGTTTGTTTTATACTGTTGATGATGATAGAAAAATTGTATTTATTATTGAAATTGTAAAACGAAAAGATGCATATTAATTTAAGAAGTCAGAAAAAATAATCATTAATGACTAACAATTAACCGCTAACCACTAACCACTAACTCATCGCGGAAAAACATTATTGCTTTTATCCACATCAGATATGTATTTCCCACCGAGTTCTGCTTTTAATATTTCTTTCTGCGGATTAGCAGAAATGTAAATTACCTCGTCAGGGGAAGGTTTCTGTTTAAAAACTTCTTCGCTTCCGTCCGTATAAAAGACTTTAAGTTCAACGGGCAGCGGAAGTTTTCCGACATTTTTAATTATTACTTTACTGTTTTCCGTTGATGTGATTTCATAATCCGCGAAATTATAATCAAAATACCACGCCTTCCAGAACCACGATAAATCCATTCCCGTTACATCATTAAAAGTAAAAAAGAAATCGTACGGCGTCGGATGTTTATATTTCCATCTGTTTGTAAATTCGATAAATGCCTCTTTCATTTTTTCCCTGCCGATTAATTCTTCAAGTGTAACAAGTGCACGTTCGGACTTTCCGTAATATGAAGCAAAATACTGATTGCCGTAAAGATAAGTCGAGTAATTTATCAGCGGCGGCTCGCTTGCAACTCCTGACGCCCTTGAAAAGAATTCAGTTTGTTTCAATTTCTGGTCGAGTTCGGGTTCAATCTGCATCTGCAATTCTTCCGGAATGTAAACTGCAAATCCTTCATCCATAAATGCGTAACGCGTTTCATCCGTTCCGACAAGAAACGGAAAATACATATGCAGAATTTCGTGAGATGTCACGTAAACTGTTCCTGCGCGGCTGTCAAAAGAACCATCGTTGGTTATCATCGGAAATTCCATACCGTCGGCACCGTTGTAAACCGTCATTACGGGAAATGGAAACGGAATACCCGGAAATACATTAGAATAATAATTTATTGATTTTAGGGCTATATCACATACTTCAGCAAAATCTTGTGACTCTTTCGAATAAGCGGCAGATACAAATACGTTTTTGCCGTTCCCCCCCGCCGGAGTAATGACCGCATCCCACAAATAATTATTGCTCACACCAAAGGCAAAATCCGAGACCATCTCCGCCTTAAATTTCCATATAAGTTTACTGCCTTTTGCGGTTACGACGCCTTTCGCATAATCATTTTCATTTATGACCTTTATTATTCCATCCGAAGATTTTGCTTTTTCATATTTTTCAAAAATATCTTCACGTAAAACCTCTTTGGCATTCTGAAGTTCTCCCGTTCCCCAGACGACATATCCTTCAGGCACTGTTATTTCCACATCAAAATTCCCGAAGTCATTATAATATTCCTGCTGGGCGAGATAATCCTGCATATCCCATTTCCTTATATCGTCATAGACCGCAACCTGCGGATACCACAATCCGACAAATAAATTATTTTGATTATAGGCACCTATTCTGATAAAAGTTTTTTTAGGTAAAGATAATTCCCAGTCAATATATATTTTTTCCTTCGATGAAGGCAAAATATAATTTTTAAGTTTTAAGATTAACTTCGTCCCCTGACGAAAAGCGGTTTTACTGTTCTGTGATACATCAAACACATCATTCCCGACTTTAGCGGAAATAATTTTAACGCCGTCGTGTAAATCTTCCGGTTCAATTTCAATATTGTGCACATTCCCCTTTTTAAAAACGTCTGCATACAGTCTTAGAACGACACTTTTTAATGTATCAGAACTATTGTTATAATAAGTAATTTCCCCGCTCCCTGAAACCATTGCAGTCCCGGGATTCAGTTCCGCTTTTATTACATAATCCGAACGGTTCTGCCGGTAATTTATTCCGGGAACTCCTTTATAATCGCGCGTCCCCTTTTTATAAGCCCTTCTGATTTCATTCGGAATAAAAAAATTTTTATCCTGAGGATAAATCCCCGTAACAAATACAAAAAATAACACCGCCGATAGAATTGATAATTTTGCCTTCATAAAAATTTTATTGTTTACTTGAAATACGAATACAAATTATATTAAGTTTCGTACATAATAAATGAAGAATTTTGTAAGTAAAACAAATGGAAAGGACTTCACTTTATAAATCCGCTATTGCAGATACTTTGCAACTTTACAGAATTGATGAACTTAATAAACTATAACTCAGAAATACACTCCTCCCGATGCCACAGTTCTTATTGCCGAAATTAATTTGTTAGGTGATTCTGCCTTACAGACATATCCCGATGCGCCAAGACGTTTTATAGTAATAATCTGATTCTGTTCGTTAAAATTCGTAAAAATCAGAACGGGTGTTTTTATATTTTTAACCTTAAGATGTTTAAGGACCTCGAAGCCGTTAATTTCCGGCATTGACAGGTCAAGTATAACTATATCAAAGTCACCCTTTTCAATTATTTCAATTACTTTTTTCCCGCTTTCGACTTTTGATACAACCTCCAAATCCTCTTCTTCCTGAATAAAGGACGATATACTGTCAAGAACATATTTGTTATCGTCCGCCAGCATTACCGAAATTTTTTTCTTCATCATAAATTTATTTTATACAGTTAATACAATAAAAATAGATTCGTCAATAATAACAATATCATATCATAAATTTTCAAATCCGGTCAAATACTCTCCATCAACACTAAACGTAAATCACCAACTTTCAATATCACCTAAATCCTTTCTGCTCCGTTAATCTTTTTCTTTGAATTGCTGAAGTGACTTTCCGGAACATTCTTTCTGTCAATCTCATCCGACCGACAATATATCCTAAATCCCTTTCGCCCCGAAGAGTCTTTCCCGGCATACCGGGAAAGAAGACTCCGGAACATACTTTCAAAAAAATATCTGCTGCCCTGCTTTACAGAAGAATCATCATACAGAGCATTAATAAAATGATTTTTTCTTCATTACATTTGATGATTTACAAGAGGTTTAAGATAATCAAGAAAACTGATGTTCTTAACTATCGGACAATAGATTACAAATAGCACCCATCATTCAAATAACAAAGAACTAAATCTTTGCAAATATAAATACAAATAAATAAAAATGCTTGTAGGATAAAGTAACATTTTTTTGTAGGAATTGTCCTACAAAGGATTACAAAGATTAACTCATAAGATTGGAAGATTTATAAAGTTGAAAGATTATCAGATTTGGAAGATTGGAAAATTCGGGAAAAAAATTATACATCGTCATCTTGTAACCTTGTTACTTTGTTACCTTGTTACTTTGTTACTTTGTCACCTTGTCACCTTGTTACTTTGTCACCTTGTCACCTTGTTACTTTGTCACCTTGTCACTACTTAACCTAATTATTTCTTGTCGCTGAAAAACAATTCCCCCGAAGCAACAGTTCTTATTGCAGAAATTAAATTTTCAGGAGGTTCTGTTTTGCATACGTAACCTGAAGCCCCCAGTCGTTTAATTGTGAGTATATGATTTTCTTCGTTATAATTAGTAAAAATTAAAACAGGAGTTTTTATATTCTTAATTTTAAGTCTTCTCAGAACTTCAAATCCGTCAATTTCCGGCATAGATAAATCAAGCACTACTATATCACATTCGCCTTTTTCTATTATTTCAAGAGCTTCTTTCCCGCTCTCCACCATCGAAATGATTTCAAGGTCTTCTTCATCACGTATATATGATGATATACTGTCAAGCACATATTTATTATCGTCAGCCAGTAATATTGATATTTTCTTCTTCATTAAACTTTTTATTTACACCGTTACAAATAGTTTAATTAAAATATATAAATCCGTAACTCTAACATCCAATCGGCAGGCTGCCCCAAAATAACCGTTACTCAACAGCAAGCCATACATTTATTACTATTAAATTAAGATATTTTTTAAAATATACTTATAACTTTCTGAAACTTTAAATTTCGGGGAATTTGCATTATTCAATTAGTATAAAAAAATTGAAACTGTTACTTATTAGACGACAGACTACAAATTACACCCGTCACATACCACAAAAAATTTATCTTTGTAAATATACAAACTTAAAAACTAAAATGCTTGTAGGATTTTTCCTACAAATATATATTTAGTTTATCTTTTGTTATATTAATTGACTTAAATTGATTTAAATAATTTATATGTATCTCTTGACTGAACAGATGATTCCCAAAATAAAACTTCTGCGTATTATATAATATATTTCCCCGGCAATTTAATGAAAAATAAATTCCCTTTGTATTGAGTACTTTTCTTCAAAATAAATTCATTCTCCCTGAAGAAAGGAAAAGGCAAGCGGGCAACGTGGAAAGGTACTTGCTTGCCTTTTTTTGAGGAATTATGGTTGTTGAGGGAATGTGGTTTTCGAGGAAAAGCAGGTTTTGATATGTTAAATACTTTCTTCAGGTTTTTATTTATATATTTTATAAACAATTATTTTATTAATATACTTAATCGGATTATATCTTTAAAATCTCATCTGTTAATTTTTTTCTGAACATAAAGAACTATAAACGTTACAAATATAATAATATTCATTTATAATAAGTTGTAGGATTATGTAACATTTTTTTGTAGGATTTTTCTGACAGAAACTTAAGTACAGAATATAGTTATAGAAAAAAGTTATGGAAAAAAAGTATGAGAAAACTTCAACTTTATAAAGTGTAAAAAAACTTTTACTTCTTTATGCTTTCGAGATATTTCATTATCAGTTGCTCGTATGCTTCGGTGTAGCCCTCCTGTTTGAGGCGCAGAAAATCTTCCTGCAGAGCATTAATGGAGTTGGGTCCGGAAATAACTATTTCAGGAGGAGACAGGCGGATTATGTTCTCGCCCGGATTTGATTCGCGTTTCTGTTCAAAATCTTTTTCACGCTGTGACAATTGGAACTCTAGCAGACGCGATATAATTTTATTCTGACGCTGTAAAGTTTCTTCATTAATTTTATATTGCTCTAAATCACGCTCGATTTTCTGCATATCTTCTGCAATTTCATCAAGGTCTCCGAGAGGTTTTTCTCCCCGTTTTTTCATTTCTTTCATAATCTCTGCATTGAGTTCTTCAAGTGTTTTCCTGTTCTGTTCCTGTTGTAATCTTAATTTATCTATTTCATCTTTTCTCTGTTCATCCGTATCCTGACCGTCCTTGCCGTCCTGTCCGACTTTTCCGTTCTTACCGAATTTCTGCATCTGATTATTCATTCCCTGCTGCATCTGTATCATCATTGCAAGTTTCTGCATTAGTGCGGACATCCGGGAACTGTTCCCCGGTTTTCCGCCTTTTGATTGTTTCGATAACTGCGATATCATATCACCCAGCATTTCGGAAGATTTATCAAGCGATTCCTTGGCTTCCTGCTGATTCGGAATTGCTTCGTTTTTCTTTCTCTCCCGAAGTTCATTCCCCGCTTTTTCCATTTTGTTGTATGCGTTGCCGAGTTCCTTACCGAGTTCGGGTTTTATTTCCAGTCCTTCTCTCGATAAATTGTATAAATCATTTATGTCCTGCGAGAGTTCGTATTCCAGCCCTTTCTGCTCGCCGCTGCGCCGGTTCATATCACTCTGATTCCCGGGGTCAGTCCCTTTCGTTTTGCTTGTTAATTCACCCTGTTCCCGGCTTAACTTGTCAATGCTTTGTTTTATTTCTTTTAACTTGTTCAGCATCTTCTGCATTTTATCATCGGAGTTCATTGCGTTATCAAGAGCATCCATCATTTCTTCGCCGTATTCGTTTAAATCTTCCATTATATCTTCCTGTGTCATTTCGGATTCGTCCTTTTCGCCGCGTCTTAACTGGTCGGAAGATTTGTTCATTTTGCTCTCCGTGTTTCTGGAGTTCATCTTCTGTTTTAATGCTTCCAGGTCAGCCGTACTCATTTCCTCTTTCGTGTTTTTCATATTCTCGATTAGTTTGTCGAGTTCGTCTTTCCATTTTTTAAATTTTTCTGAAATACCCTTCTGCTTATCGGAAAGGTCATTTATTTTTGCGTTATCGCTTTTTTCCGATTTTTCTGTCTCTTCTTTCAGTTCGCCCTGTTCTTTGGTGAGTTCATCAAGTTTTTGTGTTAATTCGCCAAATCTCTGAAGGTTCTCGATTTTCTTCATAAGTTCAAGAAGTTTCTCTAACTGCTTTTTAAATGCCTCCTCATCAAAATTCATATTTTTCAGTTCATCCTGAAATTGCCTCATATCGTTTTTCTTTAATGCCTCAAGCATTTTTTTCAGCATTTCCCTGAACTCGGGCGTGTTGATTTTATTAAACTGTTCCTGAAGTTTCATAAATTCTTCAAGGGTTTCACTGCTTAAAGTGGGACTCTGTTTAAGTTCTTCAAGTGTGTTGCCCATTTTGTTCTGAGCATCATCGAGATTCGATTGCAGACGTTCAAGTTTCTCCTGAAATTCCTTTCTCTTCTGCTCATTTATTCCGAGTTCTTCCGTGTTTTGCAGTTTCTTCTCAAGTTCACTTGCTTCCCTTTTGAAATTCTTTATGTCTTCAAGTATCGCTTTCAGATTGCTTCTTACATCTTTAATAAAAGATTCGAGTTTCTTCAGAGATTCAGCCGGAGAAATATATTTAATGTAACGTATTTCTGTTCTCGCCGTTTTTCCGCCGTTGTCTTTTACTTCAAGGTAATATTCAACTGATTCTCCTTTTGATAATCTGAAAAATGATATGTCCCATGTAAAGGGAACCTCGAGTGCGGTTGCATCTTTATTTATAACAGGAATATCAAGAGGTGTAAATAATACGCCCGATGCAGTTGTGTTCGCGCTTGTTTTTCTGAAATGTATCGTTAATGAAGAAAATCCGTAATCATCGGAAATCCTTGCCCTGATTAAAACTTCTTTTTCGCCGTGAATAAAATAATCTGTTTCTTTAGGTTCGATAATGTAAATTTGGGGGGGCGCATCGCTTATTACTTTCAGTTCGTATAATTTATCTTCTTTATTTACACTCCCTTCCGAATCCTTTAATACAAACGAATATGTCCCGCCTGAAACCGCATTGAAACTGCCCCGTGCAGAATCACCGCCTGCTGAGAAGGCAATGTAGTTATTATTGAGTTCTATCCCTGCGGAAGTAAGTAATTTATTTGATTTAAGTTCGAATTCAATTTTACTTCCCTCGGGACAAATAATATTCCCTTCGTTTTCATTTAGTTCAAACGGCAGGCGGCTTGTATAAGCAGGAGGTGTTACTTTTACCTTGAAATTTTTTACAACAGGATATTCGATTAAAGTTATATTATATTTTTTTGATTTAATTCCTTTAAACACGGCGTAATATGTCAGTTCGCTGTTGATGTTTTCAAGTGTATAAACAAAATGATTACCGGATATCGGTGCTAAATATGCATTTGCAGTTTGGATTAATTCATTGTCATAAGAATATGTCTCAAAAAATAGATTCAGTGAATCTGCTATGAAGTTTTCATTTGTGGATTTTATTTTTACACTGATTACAAGACTTCCGCCTTTTAATACTTTAACATCGCCGGGTTCGAATTCGAATAAAATACCGTCTGTATCGTTTATGTATTCGTAATTGTAATTTAAAAATTTATTTAACGATGATTTTAAGGAGCCGGGAAAAACTGCAAATGACAGTACTATGATTATTACCGCCGCAAGTAATTTAAAAAACAGTCTTTTTATCTGTCCGAAAGAAATGTGTGACGTCAGGTTCTTTTCGTAATATTTATTCTTAATCGAATAAATACCTGCATAAACAAGTTCGTTTGAATATAATTCTTTCCCTTTAGAGGTTTTTGCCTCATTGTAAACAGACAGTGAATTTGAAATATTATCTTTTACATCGGGGTAGTTCATGCCGATTTTTTTAGAAAATCCGATTAAGTCGAATGGCTTGAAAACTCCGTTTGAATAATATAAAAACAAGAATATTATTGAAGCAATAAATGTGCCGGTCGTTCCCCAGAATAAAAATGTCCGTGCAGTTGAATTAAAATTAATAAAAACTCCCGCACAAATTATTAAGAAAGCAAGAACAATAAATATCAAATGGATATATAATGCAAACTTAAGAAATGTAAAATTCAACTGCCGGATATTTACTTTCTTCAGTTTTTCTTCAAATTCGTTGTATATTATGTCGGTATTTAATATTCCGTTTGACATATTGCTCTTATATTTTAAAACTAATACAGAATATAATAGGTTTCAAGAGATTAAGCAATCAAGTTTTAATTTTTTTCATCCCATTAGAGAATCTCAAAGAATGAGAAAAGTATTATTTTCCTTATCCAATGCACAAAGTTCACCGGACGAGGAAAAGAGATAAAATTTATGATTCATATTAACTTTTTAATAATAATCGTATTAATTAAATTGCATTAACTAAAGAATTAAGTTATCATTTTACCTTTTATTTACATATTGCTTGCTTTTGTTCTTTGGTTTCTGATGTTTGTTGTACAACCTATTAATTTCTGGATTTCAATGGCGGTTTCAACAACAATCCTTTCGGTTATATCATTTGCCCATTACAGAGACCATTTTAAAAAGGAATATAATTACATCAGAGAAATAATTATTGGTATTGCAAGTGCGGTAATTTTATACGGGGTTTTTTATCTCGGAAAAATCATACTTGACAGTTCGGCTCTAATTCCGAATCTTGAACAAAATATATCCGGAGTATATGCAAGTAAAGGTATTATACCTGAATGGGTGATAGCAATATTACTTTTTTTTCCTGCCGGATTCGGAGAAGAAATTTTCTGGCGGGGTTATATTCAAAGAAAATTTTCTGAAAAATACGGGAAGATGCTTGCATTGATAATCACGGTGTTTTTTTACACTACCGTTCATATTTCAACCTTAAACCCGGTACTTATGCTTGCTGCTTTCATAGCGGGAATATACTGGGGACTTATATTTATCTGGCGCGGCAACATTATAGCTCCTCTCGTCTCTCATATGGTGTGGGACCCTGTAATTTTTATTATTTTACCGTTTAACTAAAATTTAATATTTATTTATATGACAGAAAATAATACTTCAAAAAAAACGGCATTGCAAATATGGTTAATGGCTGTTCGTGCTTATGCGTTTCCTGCTTCAGTGATTCCCGTAATTTACGGCTCGCTCATTGCAGTGATTCATAAAGATTTCAGTTTTAATTTTTTTCATTTCTTTCTTACTCTTATCGGTGCTATGCTTGTTCACGTGGGTGCTAACCTTGTAAACGATATTTATGATTATAAAAAAGGTATTGACAGGAAAGATGAAGAGATTGGTATTCCGCACGGTGGGTCTATGGTGCTGTCACTCGGCTTACTCACACTTAAACAGATGAAAACAGGTTCAGTAATGGTATTTGTTCTGTCGGGTGCAATCGGCTTGTATCTCTGGAGCGTAACCGGTATATGGATTTTGTATCTGATGATTTTCGGACTGTTCTGCGCATTCTTCTATACCGCAGCACCTTTGCAGTTGAAGTACAAAGCACTTGGCGACATTATGGTGTTCCTTGCTTTTGGAACAGGAATGACTCTCGGCTCTTATTATGTTCAGGTAAGAGAATTTTCCTGGGTTCCCGTTATTCTGTCTATTCCGTTCGGTTTTTTAATTGACGCAATTCTGCATTCAAATAATATCCGCGACATTAATTTCGACGGTGCATTCGGTGTGAAAACAATTCCGATTCTCATCGGTGAAAAACTCTCGAGATATTTTTATTATTTTCTTGTTATAGGCGCTTATCTTTCAATTATTGTTTTTGTCGTAACCGGATTGCTGCCGTGGCTGGCTTTGCTGAATTTAATTACCTTGCCAACTGCGATAAAGTTGATACGAATGGTAAAAGATATTCCGCCTTCCGGTATTCCACGGTTTGAGTTCGGCACGAAACATAATGTTATGACGGCACAGTTCAATATGCAGTTCGGTCTGACACTTACGGCGGGAATTTTGATTTCTTATATAATTAGTTTGCTGTAAATCCTTCTTACTATTTATTCTAATCCGTCTCCTGTCTCCGTCCGATAAACGAAGTTCTTCGGGTAAGGAAAACATTTCAATTCTTAATTTTTCATTGATTCGAACCACTCCCTGTAAATTTTCCATTTCATATCTGTATCCTGTCCCCTGTATAGTCTCAAAATTTTAGTCCCCTCTTCATTTATTTTCTCCGATATATAATTCTGTCTGAATTTTACATTAACGTAATTCGAATCTGTTGAATCGAACATAATTTCAAAATCATTTAGTTCAAGACGGATATTTTTTATATTTTTAAACGACAGTTTGATTCTTTTCATCCTTTCTTCTTTATTGATTGTTTCACCTGTCTTGTCAATATATTTATAATCTTTATCAAGATAATATTCATATTTGTTTGTGTTCTTAGACTCCCACGCTTTTTTCCATCTGCTTACAAATCTGAAAATTTTTGCCTCTTCGGAGAAATAATTTTTTTCAATATATGTATAACCAAAATAAACTATCGGAATAAAAAACAGCAATACAACAGCCGATACGACTGTAATTATCGTATATTTATTTCTCCTGTTCTTTAACTTTGATTTGTATCTGTTTTGATAATCCCTGATAAATTCTTCAGAATGTTTTTCGGGTAAATTCACAACAACTTTGTTTCCGCAATGCTTGCAATAAACTGAATCTGTTTCTATTTTCCCGCCGCAAAAAATACAATAATTATCTTCAGAAGATATTTCCTGATTATTTAATTCTTCTATTTGCTCAATTGTGAAATTCCCGAGGTTGATTTTATTTTTCTTCGCAACCGGATTTTGCCCGCATCCGTAAGTAGTACAGCCGCCGTTTTCGTCCCAGCACTCTTTGTGATGAGGCGTGCCGCATTCTTTGCAGTACTGAACTTCGTTATCGGATTTAATATTTGACTGGCAATAAGGGCAGTTCAAACCGCTAAACCTCTATGAAAATTCCGGAGTTTATAAATTCGAGATTAACTTCCTTCCCTCCCGATTTAATTGTTATTATATCGTTAAACGGAATGCCTGATTTGCTTAATTTTTTATTTATGAATTTATTCAATACTTCAGAACCGCTTTCTATGTTATTTAATATCAAAGGTTTCAGTATTTCATTTCCTCTTTTAATATCATTCCGGTTAAGTAAATTCATATTAATAAATACGGAGAGTTTCTTATTTGTTTTTCTTCCCTCTAAATCATATACAATTTCATTATTAAATTGTATTGTATATTTTTTGTTTTCAAATATTTTCTCGGCAAACTCAATTATTTCCTTAAAATGTATATTCTCAAATTCAATATTTACGGAAATAAAATTATCTAACGTTTGATGTGAAAGACAATTTTCTTTCCTCTGATATTCAATTATGTAGGAATCGTTTGTATTGCCGTTAAAGACAAATCCTTTTCCTTTCAGCAGCAGTAAGTCATCTCTTTTGTGCAGATACTTGACCGCCTCCTGTACCTGAATACCTGCAATTATTGAGGATATTGTGGGAGTTGTAGGAATTTTCCCTGAAGCAATTTCTTCTATTCCAAGAAGAAGACAGGATTTCCTTTTGTTTAAAAGTTTATAGTCGAGTTCGTTCATTGTACACTCATAACAGGCAGTTTCCGGCGGAATGAACATACGTGCCGCTCCGGACAATACTTCAATTGCACCGTCAATCATAGGTTTACTGACTTTGCAGCAGCATTGATTTATGTACAATCTTGCTTCCCTATTGTCAAGTCCGCAGATTACAATATCCATCTCTTTAAAAATACCCAGTCCCAGATTAAATACATTACCGTTATAGAAATGATAATTTACATCGTCGTTAATTTCTTTTGCTCTTTTGCAGCAGGTTTCTGCTTTGAATTTACCTTCGTCTTCAGTACGGAATAGGACGCTTCTCGATAAATTATTTTTTTCAATTCTGTCCATATCAACTGCATAAATATTTCCGCAGCCGAGCATTGCAAGATTTTTAATGATTTCATTTCCGAGTGCCCCGCATCCCGCAACAAGTATTTTTGAGTTCTTTAATATATTACCGTCCCACCAATGTATAAGTTCAAGTCTTGAGTAGCGGGATTCTTCTATGTCGAATATTTCGGGATTATTCATTTATCGGTGTATTGAACCTGCGGTAATTTCGGGAAATAATCTTAAAACATCACCGTCTTTTACACCTGCTTCCGATAAGGTCTGCGTTTCAGTTAACTGTTTCCCTGATGCTTTATGATGAAATTTATAAGAAAGCGGGTCCCCATCAGGACCTGTCAGAGGCATTTTCATTTTCGGCAGTAATACCTCCATTATTTTTTTTATGGGTGCATTATCAGGAAGCAGGGCTTCCTGCTGTTTATTTCCCGTCGCATCTATTATTGTTACATTTATTTTTGCCATGTATCAATTTATTAAATTCTTATTTATTCTAAAATGTAAAAAATACTGTTTTATAATTAAATTATTATAACAATAAATCCGCTCATTAAATTATAAAAATACTAAAAACATTCTGTCATAATACAACGATATAAAATGAACATTCCCAACTTTATAAATTTTATGAACTTTTTACTTTGTGAACTTTCAATTATATTTGTGCTTTTAAATTTACTTCCGATGACAAGTATATTGCATTCTGTTGAAAGTCTTTTATCACAAATAAGTGATTATATCTGGGGTATTCCTCTTCTTTTTTTGTTGCTGGGGACTCATATCTATCTTACTGTCAGACTTAGATTTATTCAGAGATTTATCGGGAAAGCAATTAAAATTTCTTTCGAAACAAAAAGGGAAGGCAAGGGCGATATAAGTCAGTTCGGTGCACTCACAATGTCACTTGCGGCAACTATAGGTACAGGAAATATCGTCGGAGTCGGTACTGCTGTGGCAGCGGGCGGACCCGGTGCCGTGCTGTGGATGTGGCTGACGGGTGTATTTGGGATTTCCACAAAATATGCAGAGGCATTGTTATCGGTTAAATACAGGGTTCAGCACAAGGACGGATATTTTGCAGGCGGACCGATGTATGTTCTCGAAAACGGACTAAGACAAAAATGGCTCGGAGTTTTATTTGCAATCTTTACCGCAGTTGCCGCATTCGGTATAGGAAATACGGTGCAGGCAAATTCCATTGTAACTCTTATACAGGATACTTTCAATCTGAATCCTGTTATTCACAGCATGTTTTCGGAAATCGGGATGAATGATTTTGCTGAAAGTCTGAAAGATATTAATTTAACTCCGTGGATTTCCGGAATTGTTTTATCAACATTAACGGCATTTGTTATTTTCGGCGGAATTAAATCAATTGCTTCCGCCTGTGAAAGACTCGTTCCGTTTATGGCTGTTTTTTATATACTGGGCAGTATAGTTCTGTTAATTATAGGTTATAAAACACTGCTTGACTCTGTCGTTCTTATTTTTAACAGTGCCTTTACGGGTCATGCCGCTATCGGAGGTTTTCTCGGTGCAGGTATGAAAGAAGCCGTACGGTACGGAATAGCACGGGGTCTGTTTTCAAATGAATCCGGACTTGGAAGCGCTCCTATTGTTGCTGCTTCCGCACAAACAAGAAATCCCGTCCGGCAGGCACTCGTATCTTCTTCGGGAACATTCTGGGATACAGTTGTGGTATGTGCCCTGACAGGATTGGTACTTGTAAATTCCGGTGACTGGCAGCACGGTGTAAGCGGGGCTCTGCTTACTAAAGAAGCATTTTCGGAATTTCATATTATCGGACCGATTTTATTATCCATCGCATTATTTACTTTTGTTTTTTCTACTATTCTCGGATGGTCATTCTACGGGGAAAAAGCGGTTGAGTATCTTTTCGGTGAAAAATCAGTGAAGCCCTATCGCATGCTGTGGATAATTGCAATAATGATCGGTTCGGTAGCATCGCTGCCTGCAGTATGGCATTTCGCCGATATTGCAAACGGTTTAATGGCTGTTCCGAATATTATTTCTCTGATTTTGCTAAGCGGAATTATAGTTAAGGAAACGAAAAAATATTTATGGGAGAACAAACTGGATGAGAAGTAAAAAATAAGTACGCTGAATTATAAATTCACGATTAATCTGTCAAGTGTATGAAGCCGGGGCTTAGTAACCGGTGATAAAATATATAATGAATTTTTTATCCGGTAACTGTACAACTTAACGGTTTTACAGAAAAGTTAAATAATTTCAATTAAAAATTATTTATAAGTCCGAAATGAATTTTTCCGTCCAGTATTCCGTCACCCTTTCCGAGTGCATAGCTGACACCTATAATTCCTATTCCCGTTTCAATCTGAGTTCCTATACCGTAACCGTAAAGAAATCCTTCCTGCTTCGGGATTTTTGCGAGTATATCTTCATTAAGGAAATAATATCCTGCATCAAAAAATGTAAATAAAAAACTTCTCCTTGCTATAGAATATCTCAATTCGAAATTACTGTATGCAAACCTCGAAGCGAGAAACTGCTCTTCCCTGTATCCTCTAATATTTCTGTTCCCGCCTATACGTAAGTAGTCAGACTCTTCAAGTTTACTCGATATCACTTCTCCCCAGTAAAACTTTATAAAAGTAGTCTGTCTCTTAAAAAAGGAATAGTATAAATCTATATCTGAATAATATTTCTGTAAAGAAAAACTGACGCCTTCCTGATTATAGATTTTCTTATCGCCGTAAATATAGGAAGCTCTGTAAACAATTCCGCTTGAAGGATTGTAAATGTTATCCCTGCTGTCATATTTAATCTCAACACCGGAATATAACATCCTCGAATCTGATACTATCTTGACACTGTTGGAATCAGTGGAAGGAATAATTCTTTCGAATCCCCCTATGAGTGAACCTGTTATGCGGGTTGAAATAATCAAATCAGATTTAAATTCAAAATTCCTCTTAGTGTATGTTGAATCCTGAATTCTCTGAAGAAATCCCGCATTCAGATTCAAAGGCAGTGAAAAGAAATATGGCTCTCCGTATTTTAGTTCGAGCTCCTGCGTGGAACGCCTTTCCTGCTGCCATCTTGCATCGAGCCGCCTTCCCGTTCCGAAAATATTTCTGAAAGACAGATTAACAAGCCCGGTAAAATATCCCGATTCTGTTTCACTTGCCGGAGGTACGTAACCGATTACCCCGTCAAATGTGTTGTTGTTTCCCTCTTTTACTTCTATCAGTAACCCGTTTTTTCCCGTCTTCTCAAGAGTGTATATTTTTGGAGTCTCAACGCTCTCAAAAATATTCAATCTTTCCAGACGGATTTTTGTGTCTTCAAGTCTTTCGGAAGTAATTGTACTGTCTTTACCGAGATTTATTTCCCGCTCTATTAAATAATTTTTTGTTGTTTCTGTTCCGGATATTTTTATCTCGTCAATTTTTACTTTTGTTCCCTCGGTTACGGCAATTCTTAAATCAAGAAGCGGGTTTTGATTTTCGTAATAAATATCTAATGAAGAAATTGAAATTTTTGTAAAAGGTATTCCGGCGGATTCATATAACTTCAATACGGCTTTTATATCGTTGTTTAATTTATTCTCGTCAAGAAATTGTCCTTTTTTTGTTTCAATTTCTTTTAATATTTTTTCTTTGCTTAACACTTTATTTCCTGATATTTCTATTTTACCTATTACAGTTTGCTTACCTTCTGAAATATCAATTTTCAAATCAACTATAGAAGAATCGGCAGTATAGATAACATCATAACTTTTGATTTGAGTAAATAAAAATCCTGCCTGACGGTACTTTTCCCTGATGGATTTTAAATCTGTTTCAAACTGGTTTATGCTAAAGGTTTTATTTTTCCCTGTAACCATTGAATTTAAAATCTCATATGAGGAAAAATAATTGTTGCCGTTAATATCTATTTTATCAACTATTGATTGTGAAAAAACGTAACTGCAGGATAAAAAGATGAGAAAGAGTAATCTGTAAAAAATTTTATGCATTACCTTTCGGCATTGCTGCCGTTATATTTTTCGTATGCATTTATTATTTCTTTAACGAGTTTATGCCTCACAACATCGGTCTTTTTGAAATAAACGAATGATATTCCTTCTATATCTTTAAGAATCTTCTGAATTTCTATCAATCCCGAAATCTCTCTGCCGGATAAATCTGTCTGCGTGTCATCACCGGTAATTATTGCTTTTGAATTTGCTCCGAGTCGCGTTAAAAACATTTTCATCTGCATTGAAGTTGCATTCTGCGCTTCATCAAGAATTACAAATGCATTGTTAAGAGTTCTGCCCCTCATATAGGCAAGAGGTACAATCTCAATTGTTTTGCGTTCAAGATATGTTCTTAGTTTATCGTGCGGTATCATATCTTCGAGTGCATCAAAAAGCGGTCTCAGATACGGGTCGATTTTTTCGGATAAATCTCCGGGAAGGAAACCAAGACTCTCGCCTGCTTCCACTGCCGGTCTGGCAAGTATAATTTTATTTATTTCCTTGTTCTTTAGCGAAGATAAAGCAAACGCTACCGCAAGATATGTCTTCCCTGTTCCCGCCGGACCGATGGCAAATGTAATATCGTTCCGCTTTACCTGTCTGAAATATGTGAATTGTGTTTCGGTTCTCGGTCGAACGTAATCATTCTTCTTGAATAAAATGATATTGTTCGTTTCTGATGAACTTATACCGAATTTTTCTTTGAATCCGTTTTGTGGACGGTCATCAACTAAATCAAGAACAAGTTTAACGTCGCTTTCCGAAATCCCCCCCTGACGTTTCTGAAGAAAAATAAGTTCTTTAAAAACTTTTTCTATTTTTTCTACATCTTCCTTTTCGCCTTTGATTATCAATGTCTCACCCCTTAGCACAATTGTCGCTGAATCAAAATTTTCTTTTATTAAATCAAGTTTCTCTTCTTTCAGACCTGCGAAATTCACTGCATCAATCCCCTGAAGTTCAATTTTTCTTTCAGTATTATTTAAAGAATTTTCTATTTCTCTATCCTTTCATTTATTAAAGATAATTTCCTTTTGATAAATAAAAAAGCCCTTATGCGATGCGTATCATAAGGGCTTTTATAAACTAAATAAAGTTCAAAGAAAAGCTGTTAGTTCTTCTTATCTTCTTTCTTTTCTTCTGTTGCTTCTTTCTTAATTACTCTTTTCTTTGGATACCATTTGTTTTTGTACTGCTTCATCTTTTCAATGGCTGCTTGCTTGTCTGCAGCATTAAGCGGTGGAATTACAAGAACTTGGTCCGGATAAATAAGATTTGGGTTCTTAATGGTTTTTGGTACTCTTGGCGGTGCTGATTTTACACCGTCTCTGTTCTTTTCCCAAATTGCGAACCAGGCTTTAGGCTCATTATAAACTTTACCGGAAATCTTCCATAAGCAGTCGCCTTTTAATACTGTGTAGTCATTGGTCTTCGGCGCCGGAGGATTCTTCCATGCGTCTAATTCTTTCTTCATCTTTGCTAATCTTGCCGGATAGTCGCCCATGCATTTTAATTTGCTCTTTTCCAGATCCATTAACATTTTTTCTGCATCTTCAACTTTTACACCTGATTTGTCTTTTTCGTTGAGAATTTTTTCTACTTTTTCAAATTCCTTCTTGTATGCTGCTTGGTCACCAAATGTCGCTAATTCATCTTCTGCTTTCTTTACTTTTTCATTCTTATCCTTCAGGGTTGCATTTAAATTGTTAATTTCTTCGTCAAGCGCATTTATGTCCGCTTGTAAATTTGCAATCGTTTGCTCTTTGTCTGCTTTCATCTGGAGGTATTCTTCCTCTTCAATATTTTCCCAGGGTTCTTCATCCTGTGCGAATGATGTCGAGAAACCCAAGAATAAGGAGAAAGCGAAGAGCACTAATAATATTTTAGTTAATTTCATTTTATTAAATCTCCTTTTTTAAAATTTTTTTAAAATTTTTTTAAATTTTAAAAATAACAAGCACCTCATGGATTACTTGCAGTTTTTAATTAAATCAATGTCTTTTTGTAACTTTTTAAGTTGATCATCCTTTTGGTTGATCTGACTTTGAATCTTGTTTTTGTCGTTTTCTTTGTTGCTCTTGTCGTTTTGTAATTGCTGGATCTTCGCATCAAGATCTTGCAATTCTTGCCATTGCTCTTCGTCAATTCCTCCGCCGCAGCCTATGAAAGCCGTGCCGGCAAGGAATGCAACTGTAACGAGCATTAAGAACATCTTTTTTAAATTTGCCATTAGAGAACCTCCTATTTATTGGCTTTATAAAATTAGTTAATTAAACACTCTAAAAATACATAATTTTTTTTGTGCTGTCAAGTCAAATTCTAAAAAAGTGGACACTTTTTTATTTAATATAAGTTATTTATAAACTTATATTTATTTAAAGTAAAGGAAAAAGGGCAAGGAAAAAGTGATATTTAAGGAGTAAAACTGACCATATTCTACAACTATTTAAAAAAAAATCGAAAATTGAATATTTATCTTTGAACATCGAAAATCGAATATCATTCCCATTCTATTGTTGCCGGCGGCTTGGAACTAATATCATACACAACACGATTAACTCCTTTTACGGAATTAACAATTTTGTTTGAAATAAAAGTAAGAAATTCCTTATCAAACTGAAAAAAATCTGCAGTCATTCCGTCCGTTGAAGTAACAGCCCTCAATGCCAGAAGATAATCATAACTTCTCCGGTCGCCCATTACCCCTACGGTTTTAACCGGAAGTAAGACCGAAAATGCCTGCCATATTTTATTATATAAATTATTTTCTTTCAGTGCATTTATATAAACATCATCTGCTTCACGCAATATTTCCAATTTTTCACTTGATACTGCACCAAGTATTCTTATTGCCAGTCCGGGTCCGGGAAACGGATGCCTGTCTATAAAATAGGAAGGCAGACCAAGACTCTTTCCGACATTTCGAACCTCATCTTTGAATAATTCCTTGAATGGTTCGATTAATTTTAATTTCATTTTTTCAGGCAGCCCGCCTACATTGTGATGTGATTTAATTGTTACTGAAGGTCCTCTGAAGGAAATGGATTCTATTACATCCGGATACAAAGTCCCTTGAACAAGATACTTTATTTTTCCGCGTGTTTTGGAAATTTTCTTTGCCTCTTTCTCGAATACTTCAATAAAAGTATTTCCGATTATTTTTCTTTTCTTTTCAGGGTCTTCCACTCCTTTTAATCTTTTCAGAAATAATTCCGAGTCATTTATATGTCTGACATTTAGTTTGAAATTTTGTCTGAATAGTCTTATAACATTTCTGCTTTCATTTTTTCTCATTAATCCGGTATCTATATGCATGCATATAAGTTGCTTGCCGATTGCTTTATGAGTTAATATTGCAGCAACGGAAGAATCTACTCCGCCGCTCAGTGCAAGAAGAACGAGATTTTTTCCGGCTTTTTCCTTTATTTCCGTTATTTTTTCTTTTATAAACGAAGATGCTTTGAATAAATGTTTTACGTTGCAGACTTCAAAAATAAAATTATTTAATATTTCTTTTCCGAATTCTGTATGATTTACCTCAGGATGAAACTGCAGTCCGTATATATTATTTTTTCTGTCCTCAAAACTGCTGATTATGCCGTTGTTACTTAATGAAGTTACTTTGAAATTTTCGGGTAATTTCTTTATTGCATCCCCGTGGCTCATCCATACTTTGAAATTTTTATTCGTCTTTTCAAATAATATATTTTTCTTTTTCAGATTGATAACCGTATGCCCGTATTCGTGAACTCTCGATTTTTCAATTTTACCTCCGAGCAAATGAACCAGCAGATGCAAACCATAACAAACACCGAGAACAGGAATTTCCTTTTCAATAAGAAACCTGATATCGGATTCGGATATCAGCGGGGAATCTTTTTCAAAAACACTCGACGGACCTCCCGATAAAATCACGCCTTTCAAATTCACATCGGCTCTTTTTTCAATAAATCTTTTTATATCAATATTGAAGGGATGTATTTCCGAATACACTGAAATTTCCCTTATTCTCCTTGCAATTAATTGTGTGTATTGTGAACCAAAATCCAGAATCAGAATAAAATCTTTTTTCATAAAGTTGATTCGATTAATTTTATAGCGCCATTTAGAGGACTGACTTTTTTTTCGTTAAGAATAATTCTGTTTTTAAATTCCTTCTTGATAATTCTTTTTATTTTCTCAGACAGTACATTTTCTTTCGTCAGTATACTGCCGGAAAAAGATAATTTAAATTTCTCATTATCGGGTTTTTTCCCGAGAAATATATCAAGATGCAGTAATAATTCATCAATAGCTTTATCTATTATTGAATTTGCTGTTTTGTTATTGAATCGGGCAAGTTCAAATACAAGAGGTACGGACTCTGAAGGGAAAAAATCCCTGTCATATACCTTTTGTGTTAAGTTTTCTCCGTTAATTTCAAATACCTCATCAAATGCTTTTGAGAATTCACTGCGGTAATGACCTTCATATATATCATATTCCAAAGCGATAAAATGTAATGCCGATACTCCTATGTAATATCCGCTGCCGGGGTCACCGAATAATTTTCCCCATCCGCCTACCCTCTCAATCTGACCTTTATACCTCGCATAAAGCACTGAACCGGTTCCGGAAATCAGAATTATTCCGTCTTTTTCTTTATATGCATCATAAAGGGAAATATAAGCATCGCTTTCTATAATGATATTATTAATTTTTGTTTTTCTTGTAAAAAGATTTTTTACTTCTGATTTTTGCTCAGGATTTCTTAGACCCGCACCTCCGACTGAAATGCCAAGACAATTCTTCATATCAAGATTCAGTAATCCGGAAAAATGTTTTATGAATTTATGTATATCATCCGTAAATTCTTTTGCTCCTACTGATGTATAATGTGAAGGGGGATATGAAAGTCCTTTCGCAGAACGAGTTCTCAGATTTTTTATCCGGACGTCTGTTCTCGTTCCGCCGGAATCTACCCCGACAATAAATTTATCTGTTTTATAATATTTCATTTTTACAAAATAACCATTTCCCTAAATTTTATAAAGATATTACTTAATCCGTCTGTACCTGCACCAAATTATATTAACTCATTCCACTAACTCATCCGGTAAGCAACGCTTTTCGAAGTAGTTTCATATTAGCCGAAACCAAAATTTTTTCAATGAAATCAGTGTAATCAGTGTTCCGGATGTTTAAGACTGGTATTCCACGAGATTCAGCAAATCCGCAAGTCCCGTGTTCTAACATATTCTAATCGCATTTATAATTCAAAATTAAAATTCGCCCGGTAACATTTTTTTAATCCGCACATCTAAAAAACCCTTGATTTTATTATTTATTGATTATATATTAAGATAATTTAAGTCGTATGAAAAAATTTGTACTGTTTTTAATAACGGTGTTTATATTTACGTCAGTCTTGCTTTTTGCTGATTTAACCATTCAATATTTTACAGGAAAAATGAATGCCGAAGGTATTCTTATTGAATGGAAAACCGGTGATGAGGGAGGCGTATCAGCGTTTGATTTGGAAAGAAGTGCAGGAAATGCCAATAATTTCATCTATATTACCAAAATTAATGCAACGGGTAATAATTCCTATTATTCATATCAGGATAACTCACTTACTGCAGAACCAACTTCTTCTTCTGTTTATTTTTACAGATTGAAATGTATAAAGCCGGGAGGCAGTTATTCTTATACAAATAATATTACGGTTGTTTATACCGTTTCCGGGATAAAAGATACCTGGGGCAGTATTAAAGCAATTTTCAGATAGCATTTCGCATTAAATTTTTTTCTAAATCAAATAAATAACACTATGACAGAACAAACACAAGGTCGTGTATTAAACATCACCCCGGAAGAAATCGAATCCGGAAAAACAATGGCATTTGTTGCCTATTTGATTTTCTTTATACCTCTTCTTATCGAAGAACAAAGAAAGAATAAATTTGTTATGTTCCATACAGAACAATCCTTACTAATTCTCTTAATCTATGTCGCCGGTTTTATTCTCGGAACAATTGGTTCCTTTTTCTGTATCGGTGCTATTTTATATTTAATTGTTGTTTTTGCTTTTGTACTTTGGATAATAGGTGTAATAAATGCTTTATCAGGTAAGGTAAAAGAAGTTCCTCTTGTAGGTCAATTCGGCGCAAAATTCAATTTTGTAAAGTAGTTAACTAAATTTTAAATATTTCTTTAAGCAACTGTTCTTCGGGAACAGTTGCTTTTTTATTATATCAACTATTAATCATTATGTTTCAAAAACTCGATAAAGTAAAAACCAGACATAACGAAATAGCAGAATTACTTTCTAAACCCGAAATTATTAATAATCAGAATGAGTTCAGGAAACTTTCAAAGGAATATTCGGATCTCACCGATATCGTCAATGCCTATGACAATTATCTGAAATTAAAAGATGAAACGGAAAAGAATAAGAAATTACTTTTCGATACCAAAGACCCTGAAATGAAAGAACTTGCAAAGGAAGAACAGGAAAAACTTGAATCCGAACTCGAAAGAACGGAGAATTATATTAAAGAACTTTTGATTCCTAAAGACCCTGCGGATGAAAAGTGCGCCATAATAGAAATACGTGCGGGAACAGGCGGAGAAGAAGCCGCTTTATTTGCGGCAGATTTATATAGAATGTACACAAGATATTTTGACGGCAAGGGATGGAATTTTGAACTCATTAATTACAATGAGTCTTCCACACCGGGCGGACTTAAGGAGGTCGTTTTTAATGTGAATAAAAAAGGTGCATACGGCGACCTTAAATATGAAAGTGGTGTGCATAGAGTGCAGAGAGTTCCGAAAACAGAGGCAAGCGGAAGGGTACACACATCAGCGGCATCGGTTGCGGTATTGCCGGAAGCCGAAGATTTTGATGTCGAAATTAATGAAAACGATTTGAAGATTGATGTTTACCGTTCGGGCGGGGCAGGGGGACAAAATGTCAATAAGGTTGAAACTGCTATAAGAATAACTCACATTCCGACAGGTATTGTCGTTCAGTGTCAGGATGAACGCTCACAACTTAAAAACCGTCACAAAGCAATGAAAGTATTGCGGTCAAGATTGTACGAACTTGAACTCGAAAAACGCGACAAGGAATTATCCGATAAGAGAAGACAAATGGTGAAATCAGGCGACCGCAGCGATAAAATCAGAACTTATAATTTCCCTCAAAACAGACTTACCGACCACCGCATCGGACTTACTTTGTATAACCTGTCTGATGTAATGGAAGGCGACCTCGATGAAATAATTGATAAACTGAAAACAGCCGACCGGGCAGAGAAACTCGCATCAGCGGACTAAATTTCATTTTATTGCTGTAAAACAAACAAGATTGTTCAGGTCTTGTCATGCAGAAATTATTTCAGCATCAACTCAACGAAAAGAATACCCATATATTAATACGAAAATAATTTTCATTATCCAATAAAAATATACGTGAATATCAAAAATATTTATATTAACTTCATTAAGTAAAATTGGAGGTTAAAATGAAAGTTTTTATTCGGTTTATTGTATTTGTAACAATAATTTCATTGGTTTTATTATTCTTATTTTTCAATAATCAACCTGTTAATGCGAAATATTATTCAAATTTCATTACTAAAACCCCACCCTTACAGGCAAAAATTTTAGATGTTAATAATATTGCCGCAACTTTTATTTCATCGGGTACATTCGACCAGCGGTTTATTTATCAGTTAAACACTCCCGGATTTGAATGGCCCAAGGGTTCACAGAAATTTGCTGTTTATACCGCCGGTTTATGCATCGTTTGTTATATGGATACTTCTACTCAGCCGGGAATTAAAAAAATTGTTATGAATCAGGCAATGGCATCTTATAATGGTGAATACTATTTAGGATACAGCCAAAACAGTGTTTACAATTACGACAGCAGATTTAGAATTTACAAGGTTACAAGAGGGGACAATGCACAAAGTAATCCCGACTGGGCTGAATGGGGAAATATGGTTCCGTTCGGTGCACCTTTTGTGGATGTTAACAATAATAAAATCTACGATGCACAGATTGATACTCCCGGTGTAAAAAATGCCGCTCAGACAATCTTTATGTGTATTACTGATGCAAATCCGGAATCACATCAGGAGAGCGGAGGGTTTGGCGGCGGAACTTATCCAATCGGAGCGGAAGTTCATCTTACTGCATGGGCATATAACTATTCTTTTCTTCAGGATGTCCAGTTTATGAAATGGAGTATAATCAACAAGAGTAAATACCGATGGGAAAATATTTATACAAGTATTGTTTCCGACCCTGATATAGGAAATGGCGATGACGATTATATCGGCTGTGACACTACAAGAAATCTTGGCTATTGTTATAATGCCGATAATTACGACCCGATTTACGGAAACAATCCTCCGGCTTTTGGTTTCCTGATTTTAAGAGGAGTGGAAAACAGAGAAATTAATCCTGTTAAAAGATTCAAGATGACATCATTCACACGATTTATTGGAACTGGTGCAGCACCTCCGCCGTGTGAAGCCGACCCGAACGGAGAACCGTATCCTGCTTTTTTAATGATAAAAGGATTTAAAAAAGATTCCACTTCCTGGATGGATGTAAGTGAATTACCGTACAAAAGGACAAGAACAATTTACTCCGGCGGCCCCGAGACTAATACCGGCTGGACAATGTTCAAGGGATATATGGATAACTGTAACAGGGATACAACCGGAACCGTATATCCTGTTTGTTCTCCGTTTGATATGAGGTTTTGTATGTCAAGCGGAGCGGACAGCCTTGTTACAATTCCGGGCGATTCACAGCAGTTCATTGCCGCACAGTTAATTACGCGGGGTTCGAGCAACCTGAATTCGGTTACAAAATTAAAAGCACTCTCTGACAGTGTAAAAAATTTCTATAACTTATACATACTTGACACTAACGACTACAGACCTATCATACCAACCACATATTTTCTTTTCCAGAATTATCCGAATCCGTTCAATCCCGGTACCACAATAAAATATCAGATTCCGGAAGCAATTTACGTTTCCATTAAAGTTTACGACTTAAGAGGCAGATTCATTACCGAAATAGTCAACAGTTTGCAACAGCCCGGAACCTATGAAATAAAATGGAACGGAGCCGGATATGCAAGCGGAATTTATTTTTACAGAATAAAGGCAGGAAATTTCACGGAGACCAAAAAAATGGTGCTCGTGAAATAAGGACAAATGGCCGAATAGTAAGTAAAATGAAAGCTAAAATATATAAAAATTATATTAAACATGTACTCGATTTTAAAATTAGAAAATAAAATTAATGGAAAAATCAACTTTTTTATTCGTATTGTTAGTTTTACATATAACCTTAAATATCGATAACAGCTTTAGCCAGACCGGATGGTTTTCTCAACCTCTTCCTGTTTCAGGGCAGGTTCAGGATTTGAAATTTTTTGATGCCAATACTGGGCTGATTGCACTGTATAATTCAAACAATATTCTAAGAACAACTAATGGGGGTTATAATTGGTACTCCGTTTTAATAACACCGGTAGCTTGGGAATTTGTAATAATTGATAGTAATACAATATATGCATCGGGTGCCGGGTTATCAAATTCAGCAGTATTGCTTCGTTCGTATAATCGTGGTGCGACTTGGGATAGCTTACCTGTTTCAAATGCTTTGACTGCAAACGGGATCTCTTTTGTTAATCGTGATACCGGGTGGGTTGGGGGTACTGCAAATGCTCTGCCTTTTATTTGGCGTACTACAAACGCCGGACTTACCTGGACAGTCCAGTCTGATGATACAGGATTCGGAAAATTATTTTTCCTGAAGTATAAAGTCAATGGTGAGTATATTGGTTGGTCTATGAATCACGATGCCTTGTGGAAAACAACGAATTCAGGTATAAATTGGGTACAAATACAATCCGGCTTTAGTATATCGAAAATATTATTTAGAAATGAAAATACAGGTTATGTATCTGATGCAAATAAATTTAAAAAAACAACAAACGGCGGATTAAACTGGATTTCTTATAATTTACCCACAGGGAATTATATATTTTGGAATCTTATTTCGAGTTTTAAATTTGTGACCGGGGATACGATATATGGTGATAAAGGTTACAGATTATTTCCAAATAATGTACAACGTGGAATTATTTGGGTTTCAACAAACGGCGGAGTTAACTGGGGATTTCAACAACCTGATACGAGTTTACATAACGGCCAGTATCACAATATTGATTTCATTGATATTAATACAGGGTGGAGTGCGGGATATCTGATGTTAATTCGAACAAACGACGGGGGTGGACCAATTATTACAACCGGAATTAATAATCATATTACGACAAAGCCTGAACTTTTTATTCTTGAGCAAAATTTTCCTAACCCTTTTAATTCATCTACAAGAATTAACTTCTCTGTTTCGAAACCGTCTTATGTGTCTTTAACTGTATATGATATTACAGGAAAAGAAGTATTAAAAATTTTTAATAATGAATTTTTTACCCCCGGGTACTACTTTGCAGGAATAGACATAGGAAAAACGGGTGCTGCTTCCGGTGTTTATATTTATAATATGAAGGCAGTTGATTCAAAAGGTTCAGTATCTTTTGAACAGGTAAGAAAATGCGTTTATTTAAAATGAAAATTTTTACAAATCACTATAATTTTTGAAAATGAAAAATTTAAAATTATTTACAATCATTGTAATTTTATCGGTTATTGTTTCTTTAAGTATTAAAGAGGTAAACTCTCAGAGCAATCAGAATATACAGAAGGGATTTTATATAGGACCTATAAGCCATTTTTTCGAGAACACATTATTAACCGACAGCCATAAAAAATGGTATATGGATTTATTTTTTAATATGATGCATAGTTACTGTGCACATCTTGACACAATAGATAATGATTATCAGAGTAGCGGTCAAAAAGACGGGGGATTTTTCGAAGATACAAGTAATTACGGTACTGAAATGAATAATGTAATCTTAACCTGGAAAAACATAGCAAATGACAATTCCTTAATTTTTGAGAGGGAAAAAATTCTTCGTCCTGCATATGGTCAGAGATTTACTTATCAGGTCGAGGGTGTAGGAACATGGCATAATAGGTTTCCTTCGTACGGATATGATTCGTCAGATTATGACAATGGGCATGATATAGTTGACAACTGGATGAACGAAACCGTAACAAGCAAAAAATGCACGGCAGGAATAGATTCTCCGGGATTTATGATAAAAGGATTAATTGAAAATTGCGGTCAGACTAATAATGTAAAAAGAGTTCCTAATGAGCAAAATTCAAGCGGTTGGGAAAGGTTATATTCAGATGTAAAACAGCAAAAATACGGGATGAGATGGTTTATTAAACCAAGAATGAGAATTGACTCATCGTTTGCAAAAACACATAGAACTGATACAGTTGTTGTTGTTTATATAAAAAGATTTGATGGAAAAGTAATTGATTCAACTGCAATAACTTGTAACAATTTTTTAATAATGGATAATCAAGGCAATGCTTATTATAATGGGCGTTATTTGGAAAGATACTTCAATTTTCCAGTTAATGATACTGCAAATTCACTTTCAGTTTTTGCTGATTCATTAGCAATAGGAAGAACAGAAGCTGATACATTTGTTTATCAAAGCAAGGTAGACTACCTGATTAAATGGCTTGGCAAAGTAGATGTATGGCTTGATTATGTCAGGGTGGACGATTCATGGGCTCACTATCTTTTTACGGACACCTGGACGGAAGGACAGATTTATCCTGCAAATAATATTTGGCATTTTAGAGAAAGAATAAAACATGAAGTTCTTGAATTCGCAAATACACCCGGGCTCGGTTACTTCTGGGTAGATGAAGTTCAATACCCGAATCTTGAATGCATAGGCGAGGTTAATCGTCTCGTGGGTGAGTATTCTCAGAATAAAATGTCTCTTTTGTTTATTACTGATCCAATTGCATTTATGGGCTGGTCGGGAATGAGAAATCAGGATGCCACGAGACAGGATTACTGGGATGCCTGTATTGATAAAGCAATTGAATGCTGGGCACTGAATAATATTATGGTTACACAATGGTTTCCGTTATATTATACGAAAAAGTATCCTGATATATTTCCTCCGATACCGGATTCTTTTTATATAAAAAATTATGTTTTTCCTGCTCAGAATTATAATGAATACACATATAACACAAATTATGGCGTACAAAATACATTTTCGTGGCTTGTCAGGCAGCACAAGTATTATATTCAAAAAGCAAAAGACAAAGGTCTGATTTACGGAGTAATAAATCAAATCAATAGTGATGAAAATAACATAAAAAACGGAAATGTTGACTGGGGAATACGAGAACCTACTAATGAAGAAATTTCCTTGATTTTAAATACTTCAATGGCATATGGCTCGAAAATTCTGCTCGAATTTTCTTATACAAGTAAACTACAAGACGCTGTGAAAAATACATATAACTGGGGATTGACTTCAGCTTCTCCTTACCTTAATAAAAGGGAATACAATTATTATGGTCAACTTAAATGGGATTATGTAGCAGGTTTAAATGAAAAACTTAAACAAACGGGTAATTATATGTATCCTATGAATAACACAGATGAGCATCTTATTCATGATAAAACAATAACTGTAAATACCGTAACCTATGACTGCGGTGAGTGCGGAACTGCTAATTATGACTTTATATGTGACATTGCAAGTCTGGCTCCTTTAATAAACGGTCAAAATCCCTGTGCTCCAACAAGTAATCCGTCAGAATATTACGATTGCCCTGAAGATAGATTCTGGGAACTGGGT
The DNA here is from genome assembly GCA_016929695.1 of Ignavibacteria bacterium. Lineage (GTDB taxonomy): Bacteria > Bacteroidota > Ignavibacteria > Tepidaquicellales > Tepidaquicellaceae > Tepidaquicella. The sequence goes on along the minus strand of JAFGII010000029.1, from coordinate 31,450 downwards.
TTCTTTAAACCAAACACAGCATCATCATATCCGAATGATAAGAGCAAGTATATTTATGCAGTTAATAAAAGAACATATCCTGATAATTATTTAAATAATCAGGGAGATGTAAGAATTCTAAAAATAAAATTTAATTCCTCTAATTTGCCGGGATTTAACAATTGGATAATAAAAGAAGCAGTAACCGATTCTGTCCTGACTATTTTTAATAAATCCTGTAATGACTATATAACAGTTGCAAGATTCGAACCGGGTGAAGGCAAACTTCTGAAAGTTGCACCGGTAATACAGGAAGGCGGAACATTTGTTTGTGATGAGGATGTTGCCGCAAATCAAAACTTCCATTGCAAAGATGATGTTTATACGAACGGATACAACTTAAAAATTAATAATGGCGTTACAATTAAATTTTATAATAGCAAGGGTATATTTATTGATAATACGCAGTATCTGGATATTTTTGCTGTAGAATTACAAGGTTATAATAATGAAAACTGGACGGGCTTGAATATAACCAACAGCCAAAATATTATTATTCAGGAAGCAACATTCAAAAATATAATAAATGGTTCAAAAGCAGTTGACATACAAAACAGCACTGACGATGGAATTATTTTTATTAATAGTTGTAATTTTTATCTCGGCAGTAGCAGCATAACGGCAGGTGGTATAAGGGCAATTTCACTTTCGGAAGAAAACATATTATCCCCTGTTTATCTCTATAGTAATAATTTCTACTGCACGAATACTAACCGTGCAATAGAAATAAATCCGATGGGATGTGACGGGTGCAGTTGCGATATATATAATAATAATATTTTATCACAATCCGGTAATTGCATTACTGCAATATTTTTAAGCAATGTAAATGTTGCAGGAATATGGGACAATACTGTTTCGGGATTTCTGTACGGTATTGCGGGTATAAACTCTACACTGTATCTGGATAATAATGAAATCACCTCGGCAAGAAGTCAGGCATACGGCATATTCGGAGCATCGCAGAGTAATTTATATCTTACCGATGTCGGCGGATATGTTGCTGCAGGAAATAATAATATTTCAACAACAGGAATACAGGGGAAAAACATTAAATTAACTGAATCAAATTTTGACCTCGATAACGGATATAATACGCTTAATATAACCGATTATCAGAACCAGGAAGATAAAGGGTTTCATATACACGGTACAATTCCTGACCTTGGGGATTTACCTCCCGATACCATCTTCGAAAGAAAAAATTGTTTTAAAATAGATGCACAGCAGACATTTAATCCTGCGGTTTATGTTGTCAGAAACGGAAGTCTGTTAAATTGTTTTTACTATCTGCCGTTTGAATGCCAGAGTCCGAATCTCCCCATTGCAGATGAATATGTGGTAAGCATGCCCGGGGGATATAACGATACAATAAAGAAATATGAGACAAATAATCAGATACCCGAAGCGGAACAGATATGTCATCTTATGTATAAATCATTGAGATTAAAAAATTACGATGATGTAAAATTTAAATCCGCTTTGCTGCTTACAAATTATTTGAACAGCATATATGCTCCCGATGTTATATCAAAACTGTATTTATCTTCAATAAAAACGGATACCAACCAAACAGCAGTCCTGCAAACTAAGAATTTTCTCGAACAACTGATACTGAACAATCCCGGTAAACAGGAATTAGTTAAATCCTCATTTTATTTCATACAGAAATGCAAAATATATCTCGAACAGTACAGTTCCGCACTGACCGGACTGGAGGAAATAATTAACCAGAATCCGTACAGTTATGCGGGATTAATAGCAAGTTGGGATTACTCGGCAACATTATTGCTTATGGATACAACACTCGGCTCAGGAGGTGAAAAAGATAACTGCATAACCGAAAATTTAAATATTTCAGAACGGAATTCCGATACATTGAGAACACGAAAATTAACTAAATTTGACAGTTATGACAGAAGTGTATTTACAAAAAATGACAGAAACAGATTGGCAGCCGTGATTATAAATACAAATAATAACTTTCGTGAACGGCAGACTGAAAAATACAGGGAAATCGAAAAAGAAGTCAAAAGAGGAAATACTGCACTAAAAGAAGAATTTGAGAAAATGAAAAATTTGAAAGATGTAATAAAAATAAAAAGACCAAAATCACAGCCGGAATTTGTTGATATCGTGGAAAAGGATATAAACAAGGTATTCGAAAATCCTTCATCTTTCGGTAATATAAAATCTCTTATTGAAATACCGCAAAATTACTCGCTAAGTCAGAATTACCCGAATCCCTTCAATCCGATAACAAAAATCAGTTTTACACTGCCGAAAGAATCGAAAGTGAAATTAATTATATACGACATGCTCGGCAGAGAAGTGGCAAAAATTATTAACAACGAAAACCTGACAGCAGGGACATACATTCGCGAGTTCAATGGTAGCAATCTTTCCAGCGGAGTGTATTTCCTAAGGATATTGGTGAACGACGGGAATGATTTTACTGATGTTAAGAAACTGCTACTGCTAAAATAAGTATATTTTACATTATGTGATTTACATAAAAAAGACAATTGTATCAGCAACAAAGATTATTACTTAACGGAAATATTCATTTTATAAATTCAATATTCTTATTAATTTACTGCACAAAATAAATTAACAAAAAGGAGAAATTATGCGGGGAACCGTAATATCATTTGACCGGATGTCAAATACAGGAATTATCAGCGGGTATGATGGGAACAGGTACACATTCTACAGACAGGACTGGAGAGCAAATTCATTCCCGCAGACGGGGCTGGAAATAGATTTTGTAGCCGAAAATTACTTTGCCCGGGAAGTTATGGTTATTCAAAGCAATCCGGTTCAGTACTCTGCAACCGTTAAAACCGGTAAGGAACGTATTGCATTCATACTGCTCGGTATTTTTCTCGGTGCTTTCGGTGCTCACAATTTTTATGCAGGGTATAACGGAAAGGCAATTGCACAATTGCTGATTACTATCCTGTCTTTCGGATTTTTATCCATTGTATCCTGGATATGGGCAATAATTGAAGTTATTACGGTTACGGTGGACAGTACCGGAAGACCAATGACTTAGAATCTTTTCATTGAAAAAGATTTCATTATAACCTGCTTACTATTAAAAGTGTAAGGTCGTCGTGTTGTTCGGAATTTTCTGTAAATTTATTTACTTCTTCTGTTATTAATGTCAGAAGTTCATCAGGGGTTCTTTCGGAATTTTCGGAAAGAGTTTTTTCGATTCTTTCAAATCCGAATTCTTTCCTTGCGTGATTGGTTGCCTCGCTTAATCCGTCAGTGTAAAATACAAGTTTGTCCCCCTTCATAAAATCAATACAAACATCACTGTCCGCTGTGTCAGGTGCAATTTCATCTATGGCACCGAGCGTTACTCCGTGTCTTTTTATTTTAAACAGTTCTCCGGTTTTTCCGTCAATTTTATAGGGCGGAAGATGTCCCGCATTAAATAATGAACAGGTGTTTTTTCCCGTGTTAATTACGGCAAATATCGCCGTTACAAACATTTTCCTGCTTTGCGTCTTTCTTATCATTCGGTTCAGTTTTTCAAATATTTCGCGCGGATTTTTAGTATCTTCCAGTACAAGGTGCATGCTGCTTCTCAGCCCCGAAAGCATTAATGCACTCGCAACACCGTGCCCTGAAACATCACAAATGAACACTCCTGTTTCAGTATCGGACAGTTTGAAATAATCAAAGTAGTCACCGCCGACCTCCATTGCGGGCAGGGATTTTGCTGCTATTTCCAGTTCTCCTATTTTTATCCTTGGTTCAGGAAGCATTGAAAGTTGAATTTGCCTCGCATAATCAAGTTCATTCTTCATTCGTATTGTCTCGTAATTTGACTTTACATATTGATTATATCTCTTGATAAATTTAATCCTTCTTTTGGATTCGGCTGAATATGATATGAAAAACAAAATTAATGTTAATACGGAAAATATTAATATATTTCCGGTATCGGTGTCGGAATCGAAAATCAAATCGGCAATCAGCGGAATACCCAGCGCCAGACTGTATAATTGAATAATTTCGTTTCTTGAAAATTTGAATAATAATATAACTATGCAAAACAGAAAGGAATATGAAAGAATGTTTCTTGTATCATCTGTTTTTACTGTGATTGAAGTCTCATCTTTTGTTTTGTTTGTATCGGTTTTTACTTTTGGGGGTGTTTCACTTGTTACAATAGTTATTTCTTTGTTTTTTTCTAATAAGGTATTGATTACCGCATTTGCAGTGAACAGAAGAAAACCGGAAATTAGCAGGTAAATAAGCACCCTTCTGATATTGGAAATGTTGAATAACTTTTTATAATAAAATAAGGAAAGTATGCCGCATACAAATATAATACAGTAAAATATAAATTCAACCGATAATGCACCTTTTTCAAAAAATGAAACTAAAATGTTGATGAATGAAATAAATAAAACCCCTACGAAAAATGGTTTTAGGAATTTAAGATTCTTCTCGTCGCAGTATAAAGCATAAGCGTCATGCTTTTCTAACTTAACATACCTTTCAAATGCTGTAGATAAATCCATTAATTTTATTCTTCAAAATTTATTTCTGTTCCGGCGTGAACTGCTCGGGTAACTGCCCGCCTTCTCCGAAAAAATATTGCTCAATCTGCTCAAGAAATATTCTGTCAGTGTTCGGGCTCGAAAGGTCCAGCCTGTATTCATTTACTATAATCTTGAAGTAATCTAAAAACATTTTCCATGCTTCCGAAGATACATTTTCAAAAATCTTTTTTCCGAGTTCGCCCGGTAAAGGCTGCCTTTTTAATCCCGGCAATTCTTTCTTTAACTTTACGCAATTAACTGTTCTTTGTTCCGTCATATTTTATTTTATTTATTTTTTTATTCGGATACTATTCTGTTTTCTGAAACAGAATTAATTATTCCTGCATTTTCCACTGCTTCAATAAATACATCTCTGTCAATAATATTGGTTTCCGCAATAGTCAGTTCTTCTGAAAGTTTGCCGAAAAACTTTCCTACCTGCGTAGCAATATAATTATTTGTTGCAATTTTGTATGTTTTGTTTTCGTCAATTTTTTCACCGTTAACGTTGATTTCTTTAAAAAAATCAAGTTCTTTATTTTTTAACTTTTCTTTGTCATAAATAATATTTAGTCCGGATACAATCAGGAAATCGGGGTCTCCGCTTTTCTCATTTTCCTTTTGTGCTTCTATAAAATGATTCAGTAACATTTCAAAAAGCAGTTTTCCGCTTACTTCTATAGTGTTAATTGTATTTCCGAAAGGACTGATTTCCCAAATATCGCGCAATGTTATTTCGCCTTTCATAAGTTCTTTTCGCAATCCGCCTGAATTTACAAATGCAATATCCGAGTTTGTCTTTGCTCTGAATACATCCGCTTCCCATTGTCCGAGATTGCTATTTATACCGAATCTTTTCCAGTCGTTTTCAAGTGTGCCGATAACTTTGCTCAATTGCTGATTAACATCTGCCTCCATATTATCAACCAATGCCTGCATATTTTTGTCGTATATAAGTGAATCAAATACCGTTTCGATTAATTCACCTTTATATTGTATAATCGTGTCCAAATCCGTGTCAACTTTCAGTTCAATATTTCCGAGGAATTTTCCGCCCGAACCTGCCTGTGCAATGATTACATTGTTAATTAATTTCGGCTTCCTTAAAGTTGTGTGTGAATGTCCGCCTACAATTACATCAATATCACCGTAAAATTTTGTTGCATATATACTGTCGTTCTCAACCCCGCAATGCGTCAGTAAAATGATTAAATCACAGTTGTTGTTTTTCAGTTCTTTTATTCCGTATGAAATAATGAAATCATTGTCCATTATATAAATATCCTCAACATTTTTTGGAACGGTCAGCAATCTCAACTCATCACTCGTAATACCTATAATTCCGATTTTAATTCCGTTAATTTCTTTCACTGTTGTTAAATCGGCAAAGGATTTTTGTTCTGGTAAATAAATCAGATTGCCCCCAAGATATTTAAAATTTGCAATTTTCAATGCGGAATCAAGAGTTTTTGCTGAATAATCAAATTCGTGGTTTCCCAGCGTAAAAGCATCAATATTGAAATGATTAAGCAATTGTATCTGCGAAAATCCTTTTGTCAATGACGAAATCGGTGTCCCCTGGAAATCATCTCCTGCGTGAACAACAAGTGATTTATTGTCTCTGTACTTGTTTAAATATCCCAGCAGGGATGCCGAACCGCCTACTATGTAATTTACGGTCTCGCCGTCAATTTTCTTTGACGCTTTGTAAGGTAAATTTCTCGAATGAAAATCATTCCAGTGCAGAATTCTCAATTCTTTTATACCCTCCTGCGAAAACAACAGACTTGCTGAAAATAAAAGTAAAATAATTGTTAAATATTTTGATTTATTCATCTTTTTATTAGGTTTGTTAGATATAAATATAACACTGAATTATTGTTAAAAATTTGTTCTTTTAAGATAAAACATAAAAGATTGCAGCGGTTTTCTGATAAACTCGGGCAGATATGTATATATATACTGTGATAAATTTAAAAAATATGCCTTTTTGTAATTCGGGTAATCTTTCTTGAAACCCTTTATTAAAGTTAAAATTCTTTTTGCCTGCTTTCTCTGAATTCTAAATGACAGATTTTGTCCGGCGGTTTTATAGCAGGCAAAATATTCCGGAAAATTGTAAAGTTTTCCCTCTTTTCCCATTCTCAGCCAGAGATTCCAATCCTCTATAATTCCGGGTGGATATCCGCCTACTTTGTTAATAACTTCTTTCCTGAACAGAACAGTTGTATGCGTAAACGGATTTGAAAAAAGCATAAACTTACGGATTTCGTCATCAGATTCTTTCTTAAAATACTTGAACAGATGTTTCCCTTCGTTGTCGATTAAAATAACTCCTCCCCCTACAACACAATAATCTTTATTATTATCCAGAAATTCCACCTGCTTTTTCAGTTTGTCCTTGCAGTACCAGTAATCATCATCATCCATACGAGCGATGTATTTTCCTCTTGCCTTGCTTACACCCAGATTAAGATAATCTGTTATTCCCTCCTCTTTGCTTTTTGGAACGGAAAAATAGTGAATGCGACTGTCCTGCTTGCAGTATTTTTTCATAAGTTTCGGAGTATCGTCTGTTGAAAAATTATCAATTACGAATAATTCCCAGTCCTCAAATGATTGATTTATTACACTGTCAATGGATTTATATAAGGAATGTGCTCTGTTCTGCGTTGGCAAGACAATACTGACAAGCGGTATCTTATTTTGCATATAATAAATTATTCTTCAATATTTGGCTATAAATAAATCCTTTTAAACAAATAATAAATATAATCTTATAACCCTTTAAATTAAAGGTAATTAGTCCCGATGAAAAAATATTGCTGCTAATATCAGCATAATATTATTAAAATAGTCTGTGTTAATTTTTTACCCCGCAGTTCCCGAGAATCGGAATATAAGTAAATACATTCTGTCTCTGCTGCTGTCTTGTACTTTTACATACTCTTTTTTAAAAACTAATGTAAAGATTGAATATTTACATTTCAATTATTAATTTGAAAAACTAAATTGATAAAAAAATTTTCATCATGAGAATTACTGTTGACAGAAAAAAAGAACGAATTTATCCTGATTCCAAAAGAGTCATAACAAGATTTTTTGACCACAGCGAAATAAAAGCAAAAACTATTATAAAAAAAATTCTTGATATGAATGAAGAAGAAACTGAAATTTCGCTTAATCAGGTTTTAAGAGAATTTGCCAAACGACATAGAAACATTACAAGGATTTTTCTGACAAATTTTTCAAGAATAATTCATTATGTAAAGGACTTGACAGAAAACTACGAAGAAATATCCTCATTTAAAAAATTATTAATAGGCTCATATTTTACAAGTGAATACTCTATTGAATCTACCGCATTGTTTAACCCTTCTATCGTGGAGCATCCTGACCAAACAGGTCTCGAAGAAGGTCAAAAAAGAGTTATTGTTAGTTTCAGGGCAACGGGCGAAAATCACATATCATCAATAGTTTTCAGGAGCGGAATTATTGACAAGGATTTTAATATAATTTTCGACCCGCAGGGAAACTATATAGGCGAAGCCGAAATTATTAAAGGACACGCCTACGATAAAAAAGAATTCCACAGGATTCTTCAGGAGCATAATATTTTCAATGATATCTCTACTGAAATTCTTAATAAACTTGAAGACCAGTTTTATTATACAGGGCTGAAAAAGGCAATTAATGAAGTCCAGGAAACACAAAAATTAAATCTTGACCAGAAGAAAACACTTAACCAGATGATGTGGTTTGCAAGGTCGCATTATGAAATTAGTTTTTCACAGGATACCGATATTTCTGAAAGAGTAATTTTCCCTGTTTCAAGAACCGAAAAAAACGGAATTGAAGATGCAAGATTTGTAAAATTTACCGAAGATAACGGTGAAACAATTTATTACGCAACATATACGGCTTTTGACGGATATACAATACTTCCGAAACTTCTCGAAACGAAAGATTTTTATTATTTTAAAAATCTGCCACTGCACGGAGAATGCGTAAGGGACAAAAACTTCGCACTCTTTCCGAAAAAAATTAACGGACATTATGCAATGTTATCGAGAGCGGACGGAGTGAATCAGTCTATTATGTTTTCCGATAATATTACAGTCTGGGAAACATCTCAAATTCTTAGCAAACCAAAATATAACTGGGAATTAATCCAGTCCGGGAATTGCGGCTCGCCGATAGAAACTTCGGAAGGATGGATTGTCATCACGCACGGTGTCGGACAAATGAGAAAATATTGTATCGGGGCTTTATTACTTGATTTGAATAACCCGACAAAAGTAATACGGAAGTTAAAAGAACCTCTTATAGTTCCCAATGAAGATGAAAGAGAAGGCTATGTACCAAATGTTGTTTACTCCTGCGGTTCAATAATTCATCGGGGAGAACTTATAATTCCTTACGGAATCTCGGATTTCGCATCTTCTTTTGCATCTGTAAATGTCAATTTACTTATAAGTAAATTACTGGAAAAAGATTAGTAATCATTTAATTTTTAAACATTTTTAATAATTATTTCTTATTTGGAGTTCTACAATAATATTCTATTATAGACTTCAATATATTTTTCCGCCATTATTGAACGCGTGAATTTACTTTTCGCAAAATTATAACAATCTTTTCTTTTCAAACTTTTTATATTCTTTAATGCCTCCGCCGCTTCGTAATTGTTATTTACTAGAAAACCCGTTTTCCCGTCAATCACTAATTCCTTCATAGAGCCTCTTCTGAAAACAACTACGGGAGTTCCGCAAAAATAAGATTCTACTACACTCAGTCCGAACGGCTCTTCAAAATTTATGGGATGTAGCAATGCATAGGCGCCTCCTAATAATTCATTTCGTTGTTCGGGGTCCGCATTGCCCCAGTAAATAACATCCCTGTTATTAAGATGAGGCTTTATTTTTTCCTCAAAATACTTTTTATCCTGAACAAGCCCTGCAATAACCAACTTCATCTTTGCCTTCTTTGCAATTTCTATGCATTCGGATGTTCCTTTTTCATGATGAATCCGTCCGAGAAATAAAAGATAATCACCGGGGATATCTTTATATGTAAATTCTTTTTCATTTATTCCGTTATAAACAGTGGCAATATATTTTAACTCGGAACTGCGATCTGACTTACTTATGGAAACATAATAATTTATGCCATTATATTTTTTATATACAGGAATAATTTTAGGTGATGAAAATCCGTGAATTGTTGTGACCATCGGAATTTTAATAAGCCGTGAATATGTAAGCGGAAGAAAATCATAATTATTGTGTATGATATCAAACTGAGATGCTTTTTCCATAAGATTACTTATATGTAAACACTCACATACTTTAGGGTCAAGTTCCGGATTTTCACCGTATGGTTCTTCTATAACATAATCAAGTTTCCCGCTTGTAATAGAATCTCCGGTTGCAAAGAGTGTTACATCAATTCCTTTCTCTATCAAACCTTCCGTAATATTTGACGCAACCTGTTCCCAGGGACCATAATTACGCGGAGGTGTCCGCCATACGGCGGGCGATAATACTGCTACTTTCATATTTTAAGTTATTTTTATTTTATTAAACTCTTTTCTGTTTAAGTCTTTAAGTTCTATTCGCAGCCTTTAAATTGCAATTTCAGTAATCATTACTGCCATAATCATTGCCACCGCTACCGCCGCCGCTATTGTCCCAAAGGATTCCTTGAATTATTCAAACATAAATTAATCAGTTCATCCAGCACCGCTTCCCCGGCGCAAAGAACTTTATCCGCACCTCCCCAATAAATTTTTACAGTACCGTCAGGTTCAGGTATCGCCCCGCAGGTAAAAACAACATTGTGGACATAACCGGTAACTTCATATATTTCTTCAGGTTGAAGTATCCACTCATCCCCGACACCAAGAATTTTCGATGGGTCTTTTAAATCGTGCAATGCCGCACCAAGTCTGTAAACACTCCCGTCCATTGTCGGAAATACACCGTGATAAATATTTAACCATCCTTTATTCGTTTTTATTGGTGGTGCCCCGGGTCCAATCTTCATTTCGTCCCAATGATACATCATCGGGCGCATTATAACTTTCGAATCACCCCAGTATTTTAAATCAGGTGAATATGATATCCAGATTGACCACGGATTAATTTCAGAATGAGGACGGTCGAGACGAACAAAAAGTCCGTTAAACTTTTCCGGAAAAATTACAACGTTTCGGTAATCTGCTTCTGTAATTAATGCAAACCTTTTAATATTCATAAAGTCACGGGTTTTTGCAAGCCCTATCCGAACTCCATATTTAGAATAAGCACTGTAGGTTATCAAGTATTCCCCGTCTATAAAAGTAATCCGCGGGTCTTCAACACCATACTCTTCATATAATTTAAATTCACTTTCTTCAGATGGTATCATAAAAGGCTCAGAACGCACCTTGAATTTATACCCGTCATTACTTTCCGCAATTCCTATAATGCTTCGTCCGTTATGCAGATGCGAGCGGAAAAGTAAAATGTATTTATTCCCAAATTTTACTGCACCTGCATTATGAACAGTTGCAACTTGATATGGAATATCTCCCTTTGTCAGTATAGGATTTTTAGAATACCTTTTTATAAGTGACATAAATTTTTCAATTATTTTTCATATCTATATTCAAGTTCAAATGCATTTAATACCGTAAGATGAGAAATTAAATATGAAAGAATACTTTCCGCACCCTGGTTTCTGTTGAGTCCGTATTCTTCAAGCCCGTCATTACAACCACCGGTTTCAAAATCGTATATCGGAAGATTAAGCGTGTTTTCTCCCAAAAACCACATATGCGATGTGAACATTCTGTCAAGATATTTTTTTTCTTTTGTTACCTTATATGCCTTAAAGAAAAGCAATACCATTCCCATTACATCAACAGATTGTTGTGCGTATTCCGCACATTTACCTCCTTTAGGGTACCATCCATTACTGCCAACCGGTTTCAGATATCCGTTCTTCATAGTAATACTTTCAAGGAATGCGGTGGATTCAACTGCAACATTGAGCATCACATCATCATTACATAACTCTGCCGCGTGGAAAACGGCAAGGGGTATTATTGCATTGTCGTATGTCAGAATGTTTTCAAACCAATTCCAGTTATCGGATTTTTCTTTATTATAAAAATTTATTATCTTGTATGCCATTTCAGATATTAATATTTTCATTTTTTCATCACCTGGAAAACTTTTTAAGTAATATGACATTCCAAGAATAGTATTGGCAATCCCTCGTATATGCTTTAATTGCCGAAAATAAGGCAAAGAAACATTAAATATATCCAGACTACTTTTTTGATAAGATTCATTGGGGGAATTATTAACGAGATATCCTATAGCCCAGATTGCTCTTCCAAAACAATCTTCCGAACCGATTTTATCAAGATAGTTTCTGCTGAAACTCAAAAAATTTCTGAATGTACCGTCTTCGTTTTGCATGTAGTGAATATAACTTAAATAAACCGGCATTAGATTAAAAGAATCAGCAGACCTGCTTTTTTTGTAAGCCATTGATGTCATTAAAAGCGCTCTCGCATTATCATCTAAACAATATCCTTCTTTCAGATTCGGAATCCCATATTTTGCATGCTGTACTATTCCTGTATCGTCTGTAAGTCGTTTTATGTGAGCCAATGTAAAATCAGGTAAAAGATATGGGTCGAGTATAGTTTGTTTTTTCTTCTGAATATAAGAAAATTTTTCTGCCGCAGTTTCGGCTGTTTTTATATATCTCGCTCCAATCTTGGGCCATTTAAGTTTATGTCCATATTCATAAGCCGCTTCCCGAAGCTTTTCAATTTTATATCGATTATCAAGTAAATCAAGAAGAATATTTGAAAGTTGTTTGTGATTCCGGAAATCAAATATTATTCCTCTGCCATCCGCAAGCAGTTCCTGAGCATGCCAGTAAGGAGTGGAAATCACTGCCGTACCTGCCCCTATCGCATAAGACAGTGTACCGCTTGTTATCTGTGCCTCGTTTAAATAAGGTGTAATATAAATATCCGCAGCATATAAATATTCCATTAAAATTTCTTCGGGAACAAAATTTTTGTAAAAGTAAACATAATCTTCAAGTCCGTATTCCTTTACAAGACGCAGAAGATATTCACGATATTCCTCTCCGTTGCGGCTTAAAACTTTAGGATGTGTGTTTCCCAGTACCACGTAAAGAACATCCTTATGCTTTTCAACAACTTTAGGAAGCGCTTTAATAACTGTTTCGATTCCTTTGTTACGGCTCAATAGCCCAAAAGTAAAAAGAGCCGTTTTATTGCTGAAGTTGAATTTTTCTCGTGCAGTCTCTCTGTGGAAAACTTTACTCACAGGAACACCATGTTCAATGACTTCAATTTTTTCTTCCGGTATATCATAAATATCGAGAAGAAATTTCACTGCTTTTTTACTCATTACAATTACTTTATTGGCTTTTTTACTGAGTTCCTGTACTATGACTTTTTGAATGTGTGACGGTTCTCCTATAACAGTATGAAAAGTTACAATCAGTGGAATTTCAATTCTTCTTACAAGCGAAAGAATATATACCCCGCTTTCCCCGCCGAAGATACCGAATTCATGCTGCAGAATACAAACATCAGCTTTATTGTAATTTATAAATTTCGCAGCACTGACATAATCTCTCTGGTTATTTTGTTCAACGACAAAGGATACTTCAGGAGGAAAATCATAATTTTGTTCAAAATCACTGACAGCTATAACATAAAGATTAGGAAATAAACCTGTATAACCGAAATTATCAGCGATTGATTTGACTAAACTGTGAGTAAAAGTTCCAATCCCGCATTTTTGCGGAGGATACGTTCCAATAAATGCAAATTTCATAATAATTAGCTAAAAAATTTATTTAAATAAATTTATTTAAGTTGACCGTTTAAACATATAATACAATGTAATATCAGATATTTAAAACTCATGACTTTTGTCGCGGAAATTTTAAATTAAGACCTGAAAATTTAACTGTTTTAACGGCTTTTCTTCCTCTAACGGTCAATTTGAGTAAATTTAAAAGAAAGATATATCAATTTCAAGATTAATAAGAAGTAATCATTGATTTAGATAGTATTCAAATTTTTGAACGCTATTAGTATTAAACCTCACTTACCGTTGGAGTAAGTCCAAATCTTCAACACCGGAAGGTGTTGAACCTCAGTAACCGTTGGCGTAAGACTATGGAGAAAAGAATATACTCCTCCGCTACCGACGGGGTTGCATGCTAAAGTAATAAATGATTTACTAAATTTATGCCATCCAAATAGCACTTTATATAAAGGAATAAATTGTTAATTTTATGTCAAATTATCACATAAAACCATGGCGGACAAAGAAAAATTCATTGCTCATATCAATGAGGGTTATACATTCAAAGACGACTATATAGTTCTCGGAACTTCTATACTCGAGGGAGAAGCGTTACCCGGAGTTCATATTAAACTCCCACTGAAAACACTAAACAGGCACGGATTAATCGCAGGTGCAACAGGTACGGGAAAAACAAAAACTCTTCAAATACTTGCTGAAGGTTTCTCTTCAAAAAGCATTCCGGTGTTTGTAATGGATATTAAAGGAGACTTCAGCGGAATTGCAATGCCCGGAGAATCGAACGATAAAATTACCGAAAGAATGAATAAAATCGGTTTACCCTTTGAACCGACAGGATTTCCGGTTGAATTTCTTACTATTTCGGATGAAAAGGGGGTGAGACTCAGAGCAACAGTATCCGAATTCGGTCCTGTTCTTTTTTCCAAAATGCTCGGTCTGAATGATGCTCAGACAGGCGTTATGGCAATGATTTTCAAGTATTGCGACGACAACAAACTTCCCCTGCTGGATTTAAAGGATATGATAAAAATGCTTCAGTATATAAGCAGCGAAGGAAAAGAAGAACTGCAAAAATCTTACGGCAATATTGCAACAACTTCAGTAGGCACTATTTTAAGAAAAGTAATCGAACTTGAACAGCAGGGTGCAGACAGGTTTTTCGGTGAAACTTCTTTTGAAGTGGAAGACCTCGTAAGAACCGATAATCAGGGCAGAGGAATTATTTCCATAATAAGACTTACTGATATTCAAAGCAAACCGAAATTATTTTCTACTTTCCTGCTTTGTCTTCTTGTAGAAATATATAATATATTGCCTGAGGTTGGCGACCTTGACCAGCCGAAACTTGTTATGTTCATTGATGAAGCCCATCTTATTTTCAATGAAGCGACGAAAGAACTGCTCGACCAAATCGAAACAATAATTAAATTAATACGTTCGAAAGGAGTCGGAATCTTTTTCTGTACCCAGAATCCTATTGATGTTCCCGAATCAGTTCTTGCACAACTCGGTTTGAAAATTCAGCATGCACTAAGGGCATTCACTGCGAAAGACAGGAAACAAATAAAACTCATCGCGGAAAATTATCCGTTATCCGATTATTACAAAACCGAAGATATGCTGACATCTCTCGGAACGGGAGAAGCGGCAATTTCAGTATTAAATGAGAAAGGTAATCCTGCTCCTCTGTCCGCTACATTGGTATGTGCTCCACGCTCGAGAATGAATATATTAACACCGGGCGAAATAGATTCCATTGTCTCAAATTCAAAACTCGTTAATAAATATAATGAAGTAATCGACCGTGAAAGTGCCCATGAAATTTTAACAAAAAAACTGGAAAAATCGGTTAAGGAGGAAGAAGAGCAGAAGAAAGAAGAAGAGGAAAAATCCAAAAAACCCTCTACGGTTGATAAAGTTTTGAAGAGTACTACGGCAAGACAGGTCGGAAGAACAGTTGCAAGAGAAATTACACGCGGAATTCTCGGAGTTCTCGGAATAGGCGGAAGCACAAGAAAGAAAAAAAGCTGGTTCTGATATGAAAAATTTATTTTATATCATTTTATTTATTGTTCCTCTGATTTTTTATTCCTGCTCTAAAGAAGAACCAATGACGCCGGAAGACAGTCAAATTGTATATGTTTGCACGAGTTATTCGGCAACGACATATCATACCGACAGGAACTGCCCGAGATTGAAAAAATGCAGTGCCGATATTTTTGAAGTTACCCGGAGAAAAGCACGTGAAAACGGGAGAATCATTTGTAGTGACTGCCGGAAACGTGATGAAAACAAAGCTCCTGATACAGTTAAATAATTTTTTAAATATCATTTATTTCTATCCTGTTACTGCTTGTCCTTTATAAAAAACTCCGCCAGGCCGGAGACTCGTCGTCGAGAGAGTTTTATGTCAATAGAAAAGAAATACTATGAAATTTAACTTCGCAGGAGTTGGACACATACAGCAATAAAAAATCAAAACACGTTAACCCTATGGCACAATATTACGATAAGAACATCGAAGAAATAACTGTTATTTTCAATGTATCTGAAGAAAACGGATTATCCTCCGAAGAAGCAAACAAGAGAATAAAAAAATACGGATACAATAAATTAAAGACAAAAAAGAAGAAGTCTTTTTTAAGAATGTTCCTTGAACAATTCAGAAGTTTTATGATTATCGTTCTTCTTGTAGCGGCAATTGTCTCAGGGATAATTGGTGTTATGGAAGGAGAAGGGCTTCTTGATACGTATATTATACTCGGCATATTAATTCTGAATGCATTTGTGGGTTCATATCAGGAAAAAAAAGCAGAATCATCTCTTGAATCGCTGAAAAATCTTTCTGCTCCTTTAACTAAAGTATTACGTGATGGAGCAGTGAAAGAAATTCCAACTACCGAACTGGTACCCGGAGATATTGTAATTCTTGAAACAGGTGCAATAGTACCGGCAGACCTGCGTTTGATTCAGGCAGTTAATCTGAAAATTCAGGAATCTGCTATGACGGGAGAATCCGTTCCTGTTGAAAAAAATACAGATACAATAAATGGAAATGATACTGCATTAGGCGACCGTGTTAATATGGCATTCTCAAGCGGAATAGTAACTTACGGCAGAGGAAAAGGGATAGTTGTTGCAACGGGAATGCAGACCGAAGTTGGAAAAATTGCAGAGATGCTTCAGCTAACCGAGGACACTGAAACACCGATGAAAATACGTCTGGAAAAACTAGGAAAAGTACTGGGACTTGCTGCTTTGATTATATGCGCTGTAATTTTTATTGTCGGTGTTTTATACGGAAATTCTGCATTAAATATGTTTATGACGGCAGTTAGTCTGGCTGTTGCCGCTATTCCCGAAGGACTTCCTGCTGTATCTACTGTTGTTCTTGCAATAGGAGTGCGGCGCCTTGTGAAACGCAAAGCAATTATTCGTACATTGCCTTCGGTTGAAACTCTTGGCAGTGCAACTGTTATCTGTTCGGATAAAACAGGAACTCTGACACAAAATAAAATGGCGGTAGTAGAAGCATACACAAATAATAGGACAACCGTTTTTGATAATTCACATTCTGATATAACTCTGACTGAAGAAGAAAAAAAACTTTTTATTATCGCCGTGCTGTGCAACGATGCGCATATGAAAATTTTTGATAACGGCAATACCGAAACTACCGGCGACCCTACTGAAACAGCCCTGCTTGATATCGGAAAAAATTTTGGTTTTAACAAAAATGAACTTGAAAAATCATATCCGCGTGTTGCTGAAATACCTTTTGATTCCGGACGCAAACGAATGTCAACAGTTAACCGAATGCCCGACGACAGCACATACGTTAATGTTAAAGGCGGACTGGATGAAGTCCTCAGCGTTTGCGGCAGAATACTGGCTAACGGAGAGAAAAGACCTCTGACTCCTGATGACATAGAATATATAAAAAATGGCAACAAAAAAATGGCGGATTCGGCTTTGCGTGTTCTCGCTATGGCATATAAACATCTGCCGGGAACACCGGAAAACACAAGAATTAGTGAACTTGAGAATGAACTTGTCTTTGTCGGATTAGTTGGAATGATTGACCCTGCAAGACCTGAAGTTGCTGAAGCCGTTGAAAAATGCAGAACCGCAGGTATCCGTCCTGTAATGATAACAGGCGACCATAAAAACACTGCAATGGCAATCGCCCGCGAAATCGGAATATTTCAAGAAGGAGATCTGGCAATCACGGGAACAGAACTCGAACAGATTAATGAAGAAGAATTTAATGAAAATGTATCCCGTTATGCTGTTTATGCACGCGTGGCACCTGAGCATAAAGTCCGTATCGTTAAGGCATGGCAAAACCACGAAGAAATTATTGCTATGACAGGGGATGGCGTAAACGACGCACCTGCGCTGAAACAGGCAGATATAGGTGCGGCAATGGGTATCACGGGAACCGACGTTGCTAAAGGTGCATCCGATATGGTTCTGACTGATGATAATTTTGCCACAATAGTTGCGGCTGTTGAAGAAGGCAGAAGAATATATGATAATATCCTTAAAGCAATTCAATTTCTTCTTTCAACAAATGTAGGTGAAATATTTCTTCTTCTTGTTACTTCTGTTCTCAACTGGGGAATTCCGCTTCTTCCTATTCACATACTCTGGGTAAATCTTGTAACAGACAGTCTGCCTGCTCTTGCATTGAGTGTTGACCCTGCGGAAAAAAACATAATGAAAAGAAAACCCAAAAATACAAAGAAAGGTTTTATGACAAGAGGAATGATATGGAGAACTATTTATCAGGGTATTATGATAGGACTAATTCCTTTGGCAGCGTACAAAATAGGGCTTCACGACGGCGGAATTAAACTCGGACAGACAATGGCATTTTCTGTTCTTGTGTTTGCACAGTTAATTCACGTCCGTAATTTGCATTCAAATACAAGGTCTTCCCTTGCCATAAGTCCGCTGAGGAATAAACCGCTTGTCGGAGCAATATTCATCTCGGCAGCACTTATGCTTCTTGTATTATTCATCCCGCCGATACGGGAGGCTTTCAGTTTAACGACTATGGATTCCCGGCACTGGTTAACTGTTATATTAATGTCTTTTATTCCGATTGTAGTTGTTGATTTATTCAAACTCCTTAAAATCAACACCACGAAAGACGAACTGTAAAATTATATAAGAACTTAATAGTTATCTTATCTCTGAGCATATAATTCTCACTTATACAGATGAAACACATGTTGTTCTGTATTTTTCCTCAAATTTTTTCCATTGGTTATTTACGAACTCTCTCGCTTCTTTTTCTAAAGGAATATTCTCGTATGAAAAGTTTTCACTGACATAACCGAATCCGTAATGTGCCTTAAAGAAAAACTTACCTTTTTCTTCATACTGCCGTACGTGAACCATTTCGTGAAGAATTAATCTAAGGTCGTAATAATTTTCTTCCGAAAAAATTCCTTTAATATAAATTTCATATCCGAATGTAACAGCATCAATCCCTTTTGGTATTCCTCTGGCATTTGGCATAAGTCTTATATAGTCTGTATTTACCGTCGACAGAATTTCCCGTATCACCCCTGAAAGACATTCCGAAAGTTTAACATAAGATTTATTGAAATTAAGAATTTTTAACTCCCATTTAAACAAATACCCCACTATAATTCCCCCGGTCCATCCCGAAAAAGCCGATACCGTATTTTTCAGAATTTTCCACGTAATTTTTGCCGCACTGTTAATTTTATTTATGAAAGACATTTTTTAAAAAAACATTCTTCTGATATAATTTATTATTAAAAAAACCGGAATCAGAAAACTGCGGAGCAGTGAAATATTTAGAACATTTTTTTCAATATATTCTGTATGACCGGTATATAATTTCCCTGAAAATATAGACTTTAATATATAAATATAATACATAATGAAATAAAACCTTTTTTAGAGGGTTTTGCCGGGATGACCAAATTCGAACCGGAATGACCTTCCCGACTCGTCGGGATGCACTGTCATTCGGATATTTCATTAAGATGAGTTAGTAAGTACTTTGGATTTTTAATTTTTTTCAGTTTATTCTCAAATATCATTGCTTCGGATCTGCCAGAAAATTTCTTCTTGAATATTAATTCCCAGGGTCCTTTGTTTCTTGCAGATTTGCTTTGATTAGAGTTATGCTCGAAAATTCTTCTTTCTATATCTTCGGTATGACCGATATATAATTTCCCCGCTGAAGCAGATTTTAAGATATACGTATAATACATAAAAAAGTAAAACCCTCATTTAGAGGGTTTTGTCGGGATGACTGGATTCGAACCAGCGACCTCATCGTCCCGAACGATGCGCGCTACCAGGCTACGCTACATCCCGATAAAAAAACTTATATTAAAGAACCAGTCGATCTTCCCGACTCCTCGGGACGCGCTACCAGGCTACGTTACATCCCGTTTAGTCCGAAAATGTAATATAACGCTTATAAATAAAAGAATTTAGTCCAAAAATAGCAATTTTTCAGAAGCAGATATTATTATTAAATACCGAATAAAACGTTCTAAATTAACCTCAGTAAACCAGCAGCAGCAAAAAAATATTAGCAAAAATTTTTACATTTTTCGTCATTTGATAAGCACCATACGCTTGGTATCCGAAAACTCTCCTGCCGTTAATTTATAATAATAAACACCGCTGGGATATCGCGAAGCATTGAATGTTATTTCGTATGTGCCCGGAGATTGTTTTTCGTTTATGAGTGTCTGAACTTCTCTGCCCAATGCATCATAGACAACAAGTTTTACAAAACTGCCGTTCGGGATTTCATAACGGATACTCGTTGAAGGATTAAAGGGATTCGGATAATTTTGTGACAGCGCATATTTGTAAGGAGTTACATACCAGTTGCCTGTACCAGTAGCCGGTCCCTGATATCCCAAAATTTTTATATCATCCACATACCAGCCGTCATAATTTACACCGTTATCGCTTGTAAGTCTGAATCTTATTCTCACATTCGATGAACCGCTGCAGTATGAAGTTATATCAAAATACTGATACGTCCAGGTCTGCATATTGCCATTGTATGAAATTACCTCAGACCAGTTAGTGCCGTTATTACTTGAAATTTCAACACGGCAGAAATCTGAAAGTGCTTCAGTATAATATCTGTGCCAGAATGAAAGAAAAACAACAGGTGAAGCCGATGTATTCAGTGGAAAGTTAAGTGTCATCGAATTATTCGCATTGGTTGAATAATTTCCGGATGGACTGTCTGTGAACGAATGCGTTGGCGAATGATACTGTGTCGTTGTAACAGCCCACGTGCCGTTTGTTGTCCAGTTTGTAAAACCGTTCTCGGCACTGTCAAGAAGTATCGCGACTCCGTTACCTACAGGTATATGATACAATTGATTATATAATGTGTTTGTATCATTTTGTAAAATTTTCAATCTAACAGGAATACCGTAATTATTCGGACAGGTCCCTGAAACAGTGAAATTGAATGTTGTACTGTCGGATGTTCTCGATTGCAATAAAGTTTTTGTATATTCCTGAACAGGTATTGTTACATAACTGCTTAACGGTATAAACTGAATTTTCACATTAGAAGCATCAATTAATCCTTTATTTCTGATGACAACTTTAAAATTTCCAACTTCATTTTGAGTGTAAACTGTTTTATTTAATGTCGCAGATTTCAAAGTTGAAAATGGTCCCGCTGCCAGCGACATATAAATATTTATATACATACAGGACTGTGCAAGAGGAATGATTTCTCCCTGTGTCGGCCAGAAACCCGTTGTCCCGACTTCTGGAAGCATGAAAAATCTGTGCGCGGAATGGCCTGTAGAATCTGTGCTGTAACACCAGTCCAAATCACCGCCTCTGATATAATAATTAAGAGTCTGAGAAGAAGTCCCGAAAGAAAAATCATTTACTGCGACAATATCCGCACCCATTTCATTAAAGACTTCATCGTCGGGAGTCGGTAGCGGGTCACACCAGTACCAGGGTTTTAATAAATAATTTCCGTAAGTGTGATAATTAAGCCCGACTAAGAAATTTCTTGAATTGAAAAAAACTTTATAAATTGAATCTTCCGGACAGGAAAACGGGTACGAGCCTCTGTATGTATCCGATGAAGGAGACGTGGAAGAGCCTCCGTTTGTGGAGTTCCAGAAATTATACGTACCGAAATTTCTGTTCAAATCGGCACCGATGTAACTTCCGTATGGCTGCCTGTTTTTCCGCCACATCCCGCCGCCGTTAGGATTAATTGTCTGATTATAATAATATCCATCCGGGTTAATGAATGGTGTAAAGTAGATTTCACGGTTATTCAGTATATATGTAGCGAACGGGTCAATGTTATAATTTTCGAGCAACCAGTAAATATAATAGAGAACGTTAGACATGCCGAGCGGCTCACGTGCGTGTGTCATGCCGTTTAACCATATTTCAGGTCTGCCTGTCGGTACATCTGGATTCTTCGTAACTCTTATTGTCCACATAGGTCTGTTTTCATACGAATTCCCTATAGACCATTTTGCAGAAACAAGTGCCGGATACTGCAGTCTCATTGAATCCAGTTTTGCAATTGCTTCTTCCCATTTTAAATGCCCGCCCATAGTCCCGTATATGCTGTGAGTTATGATATATTCGTCGGTAAGTTTTATGTTAGGTGAAACATAATTAATCCTTTGCATTTCCTCGTAGTATGCCATCCAGTCATCTATTGTAATTTCAAAAGGAACTTCGGATTTTTTTAACATTGCGATTTCACTTTCGGATAACCACGTTTCAAAATATAAGCCTTTTTTATTTATACCTCCGTCGAGAAACAAACCTGCATCACCCATCTTTTTAAAATCGTTACCCGATGTTGCAAATATTTTCACCTGAGAATATTTCTCCATTACATTGTTATTTTGCGAATATTTAAAACCTGTTATAAATAACAAAACAACGGATAAAATTAAAAATGAATGTTTAATATAAACCATAATATTTTTTTAAAATGTTATGTAAAAGTTAAATAAAATTAATTTTTAAATCAATCTTATAAATTTAATGACAATTATTAATTCTTTCGGGAGCAATAATTTATTTGTTCTAAAACGATTGTTTTTATATTTTAAAATAATCTGTGTAATTCCGTTCCAATCCGTGTAATCAGTGTTCCGAATGCGTAATGCTTGCTTGCATCCTTAGCGCCGTTGCAGTTATATTTTCTATTCTCAAACCCTTTCACAGAAAATTTCAGAAACCAAAGTATTAATTGCTTTGCGTCCGTAGCGCCGTTGCGGTTATATTTTCTATTCTTATTAAACCTCTTTATTATATGAATTAAGCAATTTCACTTTGTAGTGAAAACTAAAAATTACTCATCCGTTATGGGTGTTATCTGAGCAGCTGAATTCAGAATTATCATAGGAAATTCACCGTTATTTTCAATTACACCAAATACAGTCAGAATGCATCCTTCTTTTATATTATTCAAATCAATATCCGTTCCCGAATACTTAAATGCAATAAAAGTAACATCCGGAAAATCATAATCAAAATTAATAAAAGTATTTCCCCCGCGGGAATCGTAAATTGCAGCCACTTTTCCTTTTACAAAAACGGTATCACCGATATGATTAGCAGCATCCTTTGAACTTATCGTATCCTGCGCATAGCTTTGAGATACAAATAAAATAACAACCGTAAAGATTATAAGAATATATTTTTTCATTTTATACCAATTTTAATTTTCTCTGAAAATTAGGAATAATTTACAACTAAAGAAGTGTCAATTTATGAAATTATTTCATTAAAGATGTTTCTTTTGTAATTAAAATTATTGAGCAAAATAATAAAGAGGTTGTTTAAAGTCCCTTTTTAAATAGTTCACTTAAAAATCATTTCACCAGTATCATACGCTTGGTATCCGTAAAATCGGAGGTTTCAAGCCGGTAGAAGTAAACACCGCTTGGATATTCCGATGCATTCCACTCTGTCAGATAGTTTCCTGCTTCCATCTTTTGATTTACAATTTTTGTAATTTCTTTTCCGAGAATGTTATATATAATAATTTTTATAAAGGAAGATTTCGGAATACTGAATGCAATTGTAGTTACGGGGTTAAAAGGATTCGGGTAATTTTGTTTAAGTTCAAAATAATAAGATTTGAAAATTTTTTCTTTTAACCCGGTTACGAACGGTAACTGATATTGCATAATAATGGATGTATCAGATTGTGCAATACTTCCGAAAAGATAATTTCTGTAATTTGTATCGTTTTTTAGAAAAACATTAAAAAAGGAAGTTATGTATCTTCTCGTTAATTTTTGTTGCTCGTTTCTTGTAATTGTTGCCGGATTGTCTACTAAATCATCAAGTGCCGGAAGTAAATGGAAATAACTGTGATTGCCGCCTTTGATATTCAAAATCTGCTTGAAAGGATTAGCAGCATTATAATGCGGTAGTTGGTGTGTCCAGTATGATGCGATACTGTCTCTCTGACCACTCAATAATTGCACAGGTCTTTGAATTTGCTGTATTGCCGTTATCGAAGATGGGTTTGTTATTGCTGCTGCAAGAGAAGAAATTGCTTTAACCGTAGTGTCAAGTGATCCGGCAAGAAAACTGCATCCTCCGCCCATTGAATGACCGAAAATGCCGGTCTGAACTGTATCAACTGAATTAAAGAAAAAATCTGCAGGCAATTTGCTTTTCCTTTTCATATCTCGCAAAACGAATGCAAGGTCGCGTGCAAATTCGATATGACTCGGAAAAAAACTTGTCTCCGTAGCAGGTGCAATTACAATATATCCCCAGCTTGCAAGATGACGATATAAATGAATATAAACATTAGGATTTATCGTAAAGCCGTGTCCAAAAGAAATTATAGGATATTTGCCTCCGGATAAATTAATTGCAGTACCTATTCCCTCCGAAATTGCCGGATAATAGACAAGGGACTGAATGCTCCTGTCGCTTCGGGATGAATCTATAAATGTGATTGTCTGATTTCCTACATATTGAAATGAACCGGAATCAGACGGGACTGTAGCTGCTTTGGTTTCTAATGCAAAAATTAAACAGATGATTATAAATAAATATTTCATTTATGCCGTTGTTTTATTATTTAAAATTTAAACCATTTGTTATAACTAATAGTTCATACACTTCTGAAGAACATTTCAATTTTTTAACTTGTCTCTTTCACTTTTTACTTGTCGATTCGTTTCGCTTCCCGTTTATCCAACTCTTCTGGTCAAAACAAAACTATCTTTTATTCTTCCATTCAAGGCAAATATGAAATCTCGAATAAAATGATTTAATTTTATTAAACTTTTTTTAAAATAATAAGTCCGTACAAAACAAATTATTTTCATTTTAACAATTTCCCCCTGGTTTCTTAACCGTGCAGGCTGTGTGAAAATTCAAAAATATTCTTTACAAAGCTCCGGCTTGGAAAGGTTTTTAAGTTTTTTTCATGTCTGTAAATTTATTTTCACACAACCTTTGTATATTCAATTTGTCCGATTTTATCTCAATTCCACACAAAGAACTCTATCTCCCTCGACACGTCTATACCAAACCCGACTATGAATTTATAACTGCCGGTCTTCCACGTAGTGACATTAAAGGATTTGTATTTCCATTTGCGCGTCCGGATTTGTGTCTCGTAAATCACCTGAAGGTCGTTCGTTTGCAGGTTATGCAGATATACATTTAATTGATAAGGAATCGTATCGTACTGGAAGCCGAGTATTATTACGGGTCTGTAGTTGACTGTGCCCACGCTGTTGTAGTCAACAGAGATGGATTGGGAGTAAGCGATACTGCTGATTAAAAGTATTATTATTATTATTAAAGTTCTCATTACGTTCAAAAATAAAGTATTTAAATCAAAAAGAAGACAGTAAATTCAGTCTTCGGTGTATTACATCGGAAATATTGAGTTTGGTATTAACATTTTTTCCATTGCTCATATTTATAAAATGTATTAATTGTATTCTCATAATTTATTTGACAAGCAGCATTCGTTTCGTATCTTTAAAGTATTCTGTTTCAATGCTGTAGAAATAAATTCCGCTGGCAAAATTCTTTGCATTCCAGGATAATTCAAAACTGCCTGCAGAAAGATTTTCATTTATTAGGTTGCCGACTATCCGACCGTTAATATCATATACTGTGATTTTTACATTTGAACTATTTGCTACATCAAATTTTATTTTAGTAACGGGATTGAAAGGATTCGGATAATTCTGATACAGATTAAATTCTTCCGGAATCTCATCGGATAATTTCGTTATTCCGATTTGATTCGTTACATTAATTGCATTGTTTATTATCGGAAAAGAATGGACGACTAAATCGCTTGCATCAATTATGTTGTTATTATTTTTATCGTACCATAATGCAACAAGCAAGTCATAAAATCCCAACGAAGCTGAACAGGGAACTGTAAAACTCCTGCTGTAATTGTTTGTTCCTGATGTGATATTTAACTTTATGTCGTGAGCAGGGTCTGATATCCACGCAGTAGTTCCTGCTTTTCTTATCGAAGCGCCTAACATTAAACTTATCGCACCCGTTGAAGTTATATTATACTGTATCGCAAAGGTGGAACAGGGCTTTACTGCTGAAGGATTCGGTGTTATGGAATTAATTAATGCCGTTGCGCCCTGCGTTAATGTGTAAGACGGATAATAATGACTTAATATTCCCTGCCAGGTTTTCGTACCATACCCGTGCGAAGGACCCAAACTGCAGGGCGATGACGTTGATACTTTCGTTCCCGTCGCCCATCTTATTGTTCCCCACTGGCACAGTCCTCTGCCGTGACCGTTGGGAGTAGCATTCAGACATACAGGGTCATAAATGCAGGGCCAGGTAGAACCCGTTCCGGAATATCCGTTCCCGCACCCTTTGTTGTTATTCTCTGCGGAATATTCGGTTTTCATAATAACACCGCTGCTGTTGACAAGTATGTATCTTGCAGTATAATCAACGGCGGAATTGCAGTATGAATTCTGAGTTGAGCCGAAAACCTGACAATAAGTATTGTCGCATATGTCATAAGTTGATGACAGCGGATTATAAACGTACCATAATCCGTAACTCCTTACAGCAACTGAAAATGCACGAAGCGAATTTGCACCTCCCGATAATGCACCCCAGCAGCCGTAAATTTCCGCCGGCAGAACATATTTGCAGTATGTCTCAAGCGTATAATATTCAACGGTCGTACAGTTAGTTCCCGTGCAGTTTCTTCCTACTCTGATAGTTGCGGGAATTACAACCGCATCTGTTAAATAACCCGAAGAAAAGATGCTGTTGTAATCTTTTTCATTTATCCGGTTGCTCTCATCGTTATTACACTCGTTACAGCCGGGATTTTCGTTCTTCAGCTCGTTTATTCTTCTCCGGAAATTCCTTTCGTCAATTTTAATTAAATCATTTCCCTTCTGAAGTTTTATATTCAGTATTATATCATCGTTCGGAAACAGTTCAAGGTATTGATAGTTATTTATGCTGTATCCCGGACCGCTGAATTTAATATCCCCGTAACGGTTAAAATCACAACTTACGGAAGGTATATATAATTCATAATATCCGTTAATATCACTGTATGATACCGTATTTGTAAGTGAAGATGAAACTTCAACATTCCTTAACGGCTTTCCCGAATTCTCGTCGCTTATATACCCAAGCAATAATGTATAACCTGCTTTATGTTTTGCCTGAATCGTCTCCGGTTTCAGATTAGGATTTATATGAAGCGGGTCAAGAAATATATTATGCTCTGTGTTTTTATTTTTTGTTGCACATACAGAAGAGAAAAAAACGCTGTAACCTTCTGCTCTGACTTCAAACTTGTATTGTCCCGGATTTACCGATATGATTATTGCGGAAGACTCTTTAAAGTCATTTCTTGTAATGTTTTTGAGTACTTCATTATTCGATTCATCATAAATAATAATATTGACGGGAATAACGGAAATTCCGCTTTTGGAATCGAAGAAACGGAAAGTTAATGCGGAAGTAATATTTTCGGCACTTACACCCTTTAGTGCAAAGACGAAAACCGGAAGTAAAAGCGTTAGCGTTATTAATAATAATTTTTTCATTCCGGTATTTTATAATTTCAACACAAACATAATTAAATCAATATACTCAATAATATTTTTTAAATAAATTTATAACGGAAAATATATTTAACCGCAAAGCCGCAACCTCCCCGTGAAATATATTATTAAAAATATTTTAGTGTTCTTCGTGTAAATTTTTGTACCCTAAGTGTTAATATTAATAATTCATAATTTCTTCACCGAACCCGATTTATCGGGACATAATTCATAATCAATATATTTGTTCCGTGTTTATTCGTCTAATCAGTGTAATCCGTGTTTCGAATGCGTAATGCTGGTGTTCCGTCCCGTGTCCACGTGACTATTTCGTGTGCTCAGCGTTCCGGTTTGTAATGCTTGTATCCTAATCTATTTTTTACAGTATTTCTCAATCATCTTCCCCGCATTCTCTTCCCCCAGCGAATACGCCCTTTCCCAGTCTCCGCAGGCGTTTAGCGTATCATTGAGTTCCATATACGCCGCCCCCCGGTCAAAATATGCAATTGCATTATCCGGATTAATTTCTATTGCTTTGCTGAAATCCCTTATTGCAATTTCATATTCCTTTAAATTCCTCGAGTAAATTATTCCGCGGTTGCAGTACGCTTCAAAATAATCGGAATTAATTTCTATTGCATTTGTGTAATCGGCTATGGCTTTGGCATAGTCCTTCAAATTATTATAAATAACTCCCCTGTTGTAGTATGCTTTCACGTAGTCAGATTTAAGTTTTATTGCTGTCGTATAATCTGATATCGCTTTTGTATAGTCCCTTATATTATCATATGCAAACCCGCGGTGGAAATATAATTCAGCATCATACATATTCATTCCGATTGCTTTATCAAAATCCGGTATGGCACTTTTGAAATTTTTAAGTATATTATAAACAACACCGCGGTTGAAATATGTCCGATAGTTATCAGGTTTTAGTTCTATTGCCTTTGTATAATCGTCAACGGCAAACGGATACCTTTGAAGTATCTCAAAACAACATCCGCGGTTATAATAAAATTCGGCAACTTCGGGATTCAGTTTTATTGCCATTGTAAAATATTCCGCCGCTTTTTCGTAATTCTCTCTTTCATACTCTTTATTCCCAAAATCAAAATATTCCTCCGCTGTCTGGGAATACACCGTGCAGGAAATAATTACAAGCACCGGAAGAATGTATGGTTTTAGATACTTCATAAATATCTTTATTTAAATTAATATTAATAAATACCGCCCTTAATTGCAATTGATAATTTTACACTACTCGAGGTATTTATTGAATTTGTATTATAGTTCATTATTCAATCAAAATAATTGGAAAAATCCTGCCGGCATTTTTTTGCAATTTATTAGCAGGACAAAGCGGAACCAAACTGCCTTTTGTCTTAAAATAATACGTGAAAATCAGTCTAATCTGCGTTATTTGTGTTCCCAATGCGTAATACTTTCATCTGTCCTCCATGCAGGATTCCGCTTATTCGGCATCCAAATAAAAAATCTTCCTGAAAATCTGAACAAAAAACATTTTCAAACGTATATTAAATTAAAAATGGTTATGAAAAAAATTATTTTGTTTCTTATTATTTTCTGCGGATTAGTTTTATCGTTAACTGCACAGGATTCCACAAAAGCACCAAAAACAAAAGTAATTGCACTCAACAATCATCTCTACTTTGTGTCTGTGGCAGGATGCAATCACATTGTTTCAATTGGTCAGAACGGAGTTTTACTTGTTGATGCCAATTACAGGGAATATCAGCGTTACCTCAAAAATATCATTGACAGCCTCGGCGGAAAAAACATTGATTACATCGTAAATACTCACTGGCATTTTGACCACGTCGGCTGTAATGAAATTTTCGGTCACACTGCAAAAATCATTTCAAGCGAAAAAGTTAAAGAATTTTTATCGGAAGAGCGTATGCTTCTTGGTAAAATTCGGAAACCTCTCCCTGATTATGCGTTACCCTCTATAGTATTTGACGAAAAATATGAAATGAAGTTTAACGGTGAAATAATATTAATGTGCAACTTATCCGGACATACCGCTTCGGATATAGTAGTATATTTCCCCGAGTCAAAAGTTATTCATATAGGGGATTTAATATTCAGTGATATGTTTCCGTTTGTCGATATTGAAAACGGAGGAAATGTCCGGAAAATGCTTGAACATATTATCTGTCTGTCCGAATCTCTGCCAAAAGATGTTCAGTATGTTACCGGTCACGGCAGAATTTATTCTTATGAGGATGTTTCGGAATATTCTAAGATGTTAAAAAGTACTATGGATATTGTAATGAGAAATATTGATTCGGGTTTAACTCTGGAAGAAATTAAAAAGAAAGATGTAATAAAGAACTACAGTAAGTATGCAATCGCATTTTCCTGTAATGACTGGATAGAATTTATTTATAAATCGGTTAAAAAATAAATTTTTTAGTAAAAAGATTATTTGTTCTTCCGTTTAAAATAAAAAGAGGGAATATATTGCTTGATAAATGTGTGAATTAATATTTGCGATTTATGATGTTGTGTTTATTATTGCTTTGCGCTTTTTATATTTTCGGATGAATATAATTGCCAGTATAATTAAACATATTATGCATATAACAGGAACAATAATTGCTAATAGAGTAGTTAACGATGCACCAAAAAATTCGAATGTTGCAAGAATGAAATTCCCGAAACCCCCCGTTGTTACGGATGATGTTGCCCGCACAGCCACTGTTCCGTGCTGAACTAATCCCGCTATACCTCCTCCCGCAATAATTGCAAGTGTCCATTTTAAAAACGGTGACATATCCGTAAGAACTGATGCGGATACAAGTATTCCTGATATAACTGCTAGCGGGGACGCTATTGTATCAAGTGCATTATCAACCCAGGGAATATAATACGCTCCGATTTCGAACAATGTAGCGGCAGAAAATGCAATTAATGCCGGAAGACTCCCGACCCACATAAAATCACTGCCGAGTTCCAGTGTACCTGTCATCGAAGCAATGCTGAGTCCGAGCAAGGGAATAAAAACCCTGAATCCGCTTGCGGCACTTAAACCTATACCAATCAGTACACTTATTATTGCTTCCATTTTTTTACAAAATAAACATAATTTACGAAATATTAAATAAATTCAGTTTAACATTATTAAGTCAGGAAAAAGTTTGCCGGAGTCGGGAGAAAGAATCTGTCTGAAAACAAAATTGCCGGAAATCATTATTGCGGAAAAGCGGGAATCCCGGTAATTCTCTTATTAGGACATTGCGGGTAAATTCATTTTTTATGACTTTTCAAATGATAATGCTATCAATATTTTGCATAAATCATTTTTAAATATACAATACCGGTGAACTGATATAAAAAATATACCGGTTATAAATTAAAATATTTTATTATGCCTGTTTCAGTTGTCCTTTCCGGTATCTTAATTACTCTCGCTCTTGTATTTTATTCAATTGGAATCTGGTCGGAACGTATTGCGAGGTATCTGAGAAAATGGCACATCATATTTTTCTGGGCAGGATTTATTTTTGATGTGTGCGGAACATATATGATGCATAAACTGGCAACAAAACCGTTCAATATTCTGGAACCGCATACTTTATCTGGACAGTTTGCTTTGTGGCTGATGCTGATTCATGCCGTGTGGGCAACTTACGTTATATTCCGGGGAAGCGAAAAAGCCCACAGGGATTTTCACAGGTACAGTCTTATTGTCTGGTTAATATGGCTTGTACCTTATTTAAGCGGATTATTCCTGGCAATGACAAAGTAACAAATTTTTGGACGACAAATGTCCTTGTAGAGTAGGACAAGGACGCAGTACTTCCAAGATGAAAGCCTGTTTTCCTTGAACCCTCATCAAACCGTACGTGAGGTTTTC